>CAZJIM010000001.1:0-56751 GCA_964546115.1 uncultured Gemmatimonadaceae bacterium
CGCTATGATAGCGATGCCACAGCTATCCTTCTCATTCCTTGGATCGTACAGACCCCCGGCTTCCGGAAACCCAGATCGGACCATACCTATCTCCCGGCTACCGGTGCCCCGCTCTTCCGAACGGGAGCAGGCGAATCGTGGTCACGCAGATACTGAACCAGCGCATCGCCGAGAGTCGATAGGGCACGATCTTTTCGATAGACGATGGCGACCGGTCGAAAGAGCGTCGGACGAAGGTCTGCGATTTCGAGAACTCCCCGGGCAACTTCGACTCTGACGGTCCTCTGCGGGAGGACGCCTACTCCATCGGTCTCTGCCACTGCTGCTTTGATTGAGTCGATATTGTCGAACGAGCTTTCCACGTTTGGCTGCACACCATGGCGTCGTAAATAGGAGCGGATTTCACGAGAAATCATCAGGTTCGCGTCGAAACCGATCAAACGCTCTCTTTCGAGGTCTGTCGGCCCGATCTTGCTGTGTGCGGAAAGCCGATGCCCCACCTTGAATACGGCTACCATCTTCTCGTCCCGTAACGGAATCGCCGCCAGATTTGGCCAGCGGTCGGGAAACGATAGAATTCCCAGATCGCACTTCTCGTTCTGGACCCAGTCGTGGACGACTTGGGGTTGGAGGTAGTGAATCTGTATCCGGACCTTAGGATGCTCTTCCTCGAATGCCTCACTGATTTCCTTCAGGTGTGGAACGTCAGCCGAATAGATAGACGCGATGTTCACCCGTCCGCGGAGAGGAGCGCCGGCAACCTGCCTCTCGAGCCTTTCGTACCGCTCAAGAATCTGTCGGCAACCTTCGTAGTAGACCTTTCCCCATGTCGTAAGGCCGCACGGGCGCGTGGAACGATCAATGAGTTCAACTCCAAGTTCTTCTTCGAGACTCCGAATCCGCTGAGATGCTGCTGATTGGGTAATCCCATTTCTTTGAGCGCCCCGGGAGAAATTCCCTTCTTGAGCGACATCGCAGAAGATTCTAATCCTAGTAAGAGGCATGACGGATCAAGATACGATAAATTATTGTAATGTCAAATCTCATAGACATTAGTATAACTAATGTTATAGTTCCGGGAGCTTTCTGGACGATCGGGGACTTCCTACATAGCCTAGACCATTGTGCCAAGAGCACGCGATGGCTAGGCCGATGAGAACTGTGACAGGACCCTATAGAATCGGTCAAACCGGCCACGTGGATTGGCTGACTGCAGATAGCTTAGACTCTGATTTGTCGCTATTTTACAGGGGTTTATAGGACGTTCGTGACATGCGTTGAGAAGGGACCGATGCGGGCATCCGGGAAGGCCCGTTCCCAGAGTTAACGGATTACCCGGGCAGGCTCTGGGCACTCGGCACTTCTCCCGCTGCAGACTCGGATGGCTGAACCCTCCTTTGGTAATTGAAGCGAGCTTGGGTCTTCGCCCCTTTGACAGGTTAATCCATGGAAGAAAATAACGGACAGCAGGTTCTGTCCCGACTTCTGGAAGACGAGATGAGGGAGTCGTTCATCGACTATTCCATGAGCGTCATTGTCCAGCGGGCACTTCCAGACGTCAGGGACGGACTGAAGCCGGTTCATAGGCGTATCCTGTATTCCATGAACGACTTAGGACTTGCTGCGGGGCGAGCCTATAAGAAGAGTGCTAGCGTCGTAGGGGACGTCCTGGGGAAGTACCACCCGCACGGCGACGCGTCCATTTACGACTCCATGGTCCGGATGGCACAGGACTTCTCGCTACGTTATCCCCTCGTCGACGGGCAGGGAAATTTCGGGTCAGTGGATGGCGACTCTGCGGCAGCGTACCGGTACACTGAGGCCCGGATGACGGCAATCGCGGTCGAAATGCTCGAGGATATCGAGAAGGAGACCGTGGCCTTCTCGCCCAATTTTGACGGACGCATCAATGAGCCCACGGTGCTCCCGGCCAAGTTCCCGAACCTGCTCGTTAATGGCTCATCCGGAATAGCGGTGGGGATGGCCACGAATATTCCTCCGCATAACCTGCGAGAAGTGACGGCCGCTGTCTCCGCTTTGATTCGTGATCCGGATCTTTCGCAGGAGGAGCTGGAGAGCCTGATCCAGGGTCCTGATTTTCCAACCGGAGGCTTCATTTGCGGGAGGGATGGGATTCAGGATGCGTACCGGACCGGCCGAGGTCGCGTGGTGATGAGGGCCAAGGTCGAGATTGAGGAGATGCAGTCCGGTAGTGAGCGGATCGTGATCCGTGAAATCCCGTTCATGGTGAACAAGACTCGACTCATCGAACAAATGGCCGGCCTCGTGCGGGAAAAGAGAGTCACGGACATTTCGGTGCTTCGAGATGAATCAGATCGAGAGGGCATGCGGATCGTCGTAGAGTTGAAGCGGGACGCGATCCCCCAGGTCGTCCTGAATCAGCTCTACAAGCATACGCAGATGCAGTCCACCTTCGGGACGATCCTCTTGGCGCTGGTTGATGGCGTTCCGCGCGTCATGACGCTCAGACAGCTGCTCCTCCACTTCATTGACCACAGGCACGACATTGTGGTGAAGCGCAGCCAGTTTGACTTGAGGAAAGCCAAAGAACGGGAACACATTCTGGAGGGCCTCAGGGTTGCGGTCGACAACATTGATGAGGTCATAAAGATCATCCGTGGGTCGGATGATAGTCCTATGGCCTCGGTCAGCTTGCAGGAGTCATTCGATCTCACCGAGGTTCAGGCCGAAGCGATCCTGAACATGCGTCTAGCCCGTCTCACTGGCCTCGAGATGGCGAAGCTTGATGAAGAGTTGAGCCAGATTCGCGACCGAATTGCTGAGCTTGAGGAGCTACTGGGGAGTCGGGATCTGCGCATGAAGATGATCACGGATCAGTTGGAGGGGCTTTCGGAAAAGTACGGCGATGATCGTCGCACCGAGATCCTAGGCGAGCATTCGGATCTTGAGATAGAGGACCTCATTGCGGACGAGGAAGTGGTCCTCACTGTGAGCCATCAGGGATACGTGAAGCGGATCCCCCGTGATACGTATCGGTCTCAGCGACGCGGTGGGCGGGGCCTGCAAGGGATGGGGACCAAGGAGAAAGACTGGGTCCAGCACCTATTCGTAGCCTCGACGCACGATGTTCTCATGATCTTCACCCGAGATGGCCAGTGCCACTGGCTCAAGGTCTGGCAGATTCCCCAAGGGAGCCGACAATCCCGTGGAAAGCCGATTGTGAACCTCCTGAATATCGATTCAGAGTCGACGATTGCGTCCATCGTGCCGGTGCGTGAGTTCGCCGATGATCGGTTTCTGCTGTTCTGTACTAAAAAGGGAGTGGTGAAGAAGACTGCGTTGTCAGCCTATGGAAACGTACGGCGCGTGGGTCTGAATGCGATCAATATCCGCGATGAGGATGAGCTGATCGACGTTCAGGTCACGGGCGGTGATGATGAAGTCATTCTGGCCACGCGAGAGGGGATGGCCATCCGATTCAGCGAGTCCGGCTGCCGTGTTATCGGCAGAGCTGCCGCAGGCGTGAGGGGCATCTTGCTTCGCGAAGGAGATTTGGTAGTCGGGATGGTTGTGGTACGGCCCGACTCCAGCCTGCTCGTGGTTACGGAAGGGGGCATGGGCAAACGGACGGAGGTCGATGCGTACCGACTTCAGAAGCGAGCTGGAAAGGGTGTGATCAACATGAAACTTTCCGATCGGACGGGGAAAGTAGTCTCGATCAAGTCCGTCGTGTCGGGCGAAGAACTGGTACTCATCACCCGTGGAGGGGTGGTGAACCGGCAGAGGGCAGACGAGATACGAATCATCGGACGCGCGACTCAGGGTGTGCGCCTCGTCAGCTTGGACGATGACGATGAGATTATGGATGTGGCACGAATTGTTCCCGACGGGAACGGCGTAGATATGGTTGGGGATGATGTAAGATCAGGAGAGGAGATCGGCGTAACCTCCGAGGGGGAGGGCAATGGGTGAGGCAGCTTGCTCTCTTCGATATCGACGGAACGGTCTTGTCTGGGGGGCCGGCGAAGAAGGCATTCTCGGTCGCCCTCGTCGAGGTGTTCGGAACCGCCGGTCCGATCCAGGAGTGGGAGTTCTCGGGGAAAACTGATCCTCAGATTGCTCGGGAACTGCTTGCAGAGGCCGGCATTGAACAGGGACAAATCGACGGAGGTCTTCCTGAAGTGTGGGAACGGTACCTCTCAGAAATGAAAACTCGTCTACCCTCATGTCCGACGCGGCTGCTACCGGGAGTGAAGGAACTCCTGCTTCAGCTGGCAGCGACACAAACAGTGGGGCTAGGGCTTTTGACTGGTAACGTGGTCGAGGGAGCACGACTGAAGCTTGAATCAGCAGGTTTGGCTCCCTGGCTGTCGATTGGCGCATTCGGTTCAGATCATGAGGATCGAAACGAGTTGCCGTTCATTGCGATTCGACGCGCTGAAGAGCATTGGGGAGTTCGGTTCTCGTCCGACAAGGTGGTCATCGTAGGCGATACCCCACGGGATGTGGATTGCGGTCGCACCCATGGAACGCGTACGGTAGCGGTGGCTACCGGACGGTTTGGTTTCGATGCACTCTGCGAGACCGACGCCGATATAGTTCTCGAGAGTTTTGAAGAAACGGACTGTGCGCTGGCGGCTATCCTGAGCTGATCCCGGATCTTTCGGGGGATGCGGATGGTTAGGACAGGGCGGCGAGGCGGCGCGCTGGGGCTGAGTGAACGATCAACCAGGGAGAATCACGAGTGGCTAGTCGAGCGGAGAAGAGAAGGGATCAGCGGAGAGAAACGCGAAACGAAGGGTCATCGAGCCGCTTGGGATGGATTCTCGGTGGAGCGGCAGTGGTGGCGACCGGAATCGTCGGATGGAATCTCGTGTCGTCCGTGTTCGATGACACGGTGCGAAGCTCGATCGAGGTTGAGTTTGATACGCCCGAAGAATTGCTTGAGATGGCTCAGGGGGTGTCTTCGGGGAACCCGGATGCCCGGGTGACGATCATGGAGTTTGGAGATTATCAGTGTCCCGCATGCCAGAACTTCTTCCGTCAAGCCAAGCCCATTTTGGACGTCTCTTACATTCAGCCCGGCCGGGTGAAGTTCGTGTTCTATGACTTCCCTCTCGAGGCTGCCCATCCTAACGCCTTTCTAGCCGCCCGAGCAGCGCGTTGCGCGGGTGATCAGGACAGTTACTGGGAGTACCACGATCGACTGTTCCAGGACCAACTCTCATGGTCGCTCAAGGCGGATCCCGTAGGAGATATGGTTGGGTACGCCGGGGATCTTGGGCTTGTTCGTGCCACCTTCCGGTCCTGTCTCCGGAGCGATAGACATGCCGACGTTGTGTCTGCGAATCAGGTCATGGCAATGCAGCTGGGAGTCCAATCGACCCCGACGGTGATGTTGAATGCGGGAGATGGCCGGGCGACCTGGATCGACAACTGGGGGACGAATCTTCGCCCGATGCTGGAAGAAGCGCTTGCGGCGGTTGAGGAGCGTGATGCGACGAACTCAGGTGCGGACGGGTGAACCAGAGCGGTAGACGTCAGAATCCGACGGCTATTCGAGGATGAGGGGTCGTAGTACTACGAGGAGATTGAGGTGCCGAAGGCTCTGCTCAGAGGATAGAAGCAGCTGGTGGGCCTCCTCCGGGAGAAAAAGCGATCGGTTCTGGAGCGGCTCCACATAGATCTCGACCGTTTCAGTTCAATGCAGATCGTGGACTCGTAGAACTCGCTCCCGCGTCCACTCCCTCACCGACGGTGGGGGCCAGGTGCCGTGACGCGCCGCGCTTAGTAGTCGCTCCACCTCTGCATGAGCTCTCTGGGCTGTCGCATGCGGGATCCATCCTTCATCCCGTGCCTTCTCTAGCTCGTTGGAATCCAGAACGTCTGGGATTCTGCGTTCATCTGGGTCCCATCGCCCTCCGAGTACTGGGATCCAGAGATCAAGGAACAGATCCGTGGTGTGCCACACTCCCCCCGGCTCGAAGGTACAAGGGGTCAAGATATTGGCGTAGATCCCCGTTAGTGTCCCATCCGCCAGGTGAAAGCGTCCGATGTCGTGCCACTCACCGGGAAAGGTAAACCAGACCGCGTCTGCACCCTCCTCGAGGGCGACCTCTCCTCCTATCTCTAGGGGCCGTGCAAGCGTAAGTCCCTGTGCGAATGTAATCTTTACCCAGGGATCATCGTGGATCAGCCGTTGGATGAAGCGATCCGTGCGGTCGGGAGGCCGGTGGTAGTAGATGTGTATGTCCTGGGAAGGCTTCATAGAACCCTCGGTCGTCACGTGCCAGTTGTCGGAGGAGGGGGGCCGGGGAGAATCGTTCTCCCAGGGTACCCTCGTAATGTTCCAGACGCAGGATAAGCGCTCGTGGATGGATTTCATCCGCGAATTTCAGTAGCCCGCCACGAAAAGGCGGAAATCCTGTGCCCATGATAATGGCCAGATCCAGGTCGCCCGCTGAGGAAGCTATCCCATCGGACAGTACTCGGGCTCCCTCATTGATCATGGAGAGTACGAGTCGATCTCGAATGACATCAGGTGTCGGCCGCAACTCGGGTGAGACATCATCTGATCTCAAGAGATCGTATGCCGTTGGATCCGCTCCGGACTCGTGACCATTTTTGTACTTGTAGAAGCCGTTACCCCCTTTCTTCCCCAGTCGCCCCGAGTCCCCGATTGCCACCAAGGCGGGCGCCGGGGCGAGTCTCTCTCCGAAGGCGTTGTGAAGGGTCTCTCCAGCATGTCGCACGATGTCGATGCCCACCTCATCGATGAGCCGCAGTGGACCCATAGGCATCCCGAAAGATATTGCGGCCCCGTCGATGGCATCGATCGTCGCCCCGTCCCCAAACAGATGCCCCGCTTCATTCAGGTAAGGGCCAAGAATTCGATTCACTAGGAAGCCCGGTCCGTCTCGAACCACGACTGGCACTTTCCCCATTCGCACTGCGAGGGCGTATGTGGTGGCGACCGCACTGTCTTCGGTGAGCTCTCCACGCACGATCTCGATGAGTGGCATCTTCTGGACCGGGTTGAAGAAGTGCATCCCGAGGAATCGACCGGGTGATGTCAGGGCCTCGGCCAATGCATCCACCGATAGGCTCGACGTATTTGTAACGATGACAGATGATTCAGCCGTCCTTGATTCGATCTCTCTTAGAACTGTTCGCTTCACCTCTATTTGTTCGACCACCGCCTCGACAACCAGACCGGCTGGCCTGAATCCCGCGTAGTCCAATCCTCCCGAGATTAGATCCATCGCCTGGTCGGCCTCTTCCCTTAAGCGATAACGTTTCTTCACACTGGAGTCGAAGAGTTCTGCCGCGTGGTTGAGTGCCAGCGATACTGCCTCCTGGCTAACATCCTTGATCCGGACCCGGATACCGTGGAACGCGGCCAGCTGAGCAATACCACCGCCCATGGTTCCAGCGCCTACCACGGCGAGCTGGTGGATCTCCGTCGGCACGGCAGTTTCCACCCCCACCCCCTTTCGTGCCCCCTCCCTCAGTTTGAAAACCTGAACCAAGTTCTTGGAGATGCGCGAAGTAAGGAGTTCGCCTGCAATAAGCGCCTCGGCTTCTAGAGCCCTGTCGAGCGGTCGGCCTATAGAGGACCTCAGGACATCTAGGATTCGTAGTGGTGCCGGGTAATGTCCACCGGTCTCCTGGAGGACCCTGCGTCGGGCCATTGTAATGAGGAGTCTCCTTCCAGGAGCCGTGTCTTCCAGAAGTCGGGTGCCCACCCCTCGTCGGGTGCGGACGGACGGTCGGCCATCTCGGATTCTGTCGCGGAGAAAGGCTTCGGCTAGCTCGAGGAACAGATCGTGCGGGAATACATCATCGACGAGTCCCAAGCCCTTGGCTCTCCGACCACTCACCGGTTTCCCCGTCAGCAGCAGATCGAGTGCGTGTCGGAGTCCGATGAGGCGGGGAAGCCGGGTGGTCCCCCCCCAAGCCGGAAGGATCCCGAGTTGGACCTCGGGGAGCCCGATCCTAGTTTCGGGGGCGTCCGAAGCGAGCCGATAACGGCATGACAGAGCCAATTCGGTTCCGCCGCCTATGCAGGGTCCGTGTATAGCCACCACAGTAGGAACCGGAAGTCGTTCGAGTTCCAGGTAGATTGCCTGTCCGGCTCGAGCTGCCTCAGCCCCGGCGTTCGGGTCGTCGATCCCCGCGATCGCGTCAATGTCTGCGCCTACGATGAATGACGAGGGTTTACCGCTACTAATTAGGACACCCCGAATATCGTTGGATGCGTATGCGGTCTGGATTTCCGAAAGGGCCCCTGCCAGGCGGCCCATGACCTGTTCGGTGAGGATGTTTGCAGACTTACCTGGAGCGTCGAAGACCAAGCGAGCGATTCCCCTGGAGTCGATGGAGAGTTGTGGTGAAGCAAGCGGGTTTTCCCGTTCGGGCATGACACTCTCCTAGTGTCGGAGCTCCTGTTCTGGCCGTGAAAGAGCTCCGGTTTGGACTGCCAGGGCCCTTCGGGAAGAAAAAACGCCCCGAGGAGCGCGAGGGTCCCCGGGGCGTGGCTCACCGATCTGATGGGCTGCCTTAGAGGATATCGCGGACCTCCGCATTGCCACGGCTCATTGGCAGCTCGACAGGATCTCCTCGTTCCAGGGTAATCGGGATGTTCCAGTAGAGCTCTTCGGTGGCCAGCGGATAGCGACCGTAGATCCACCATTCCCCTGGAGCCACCTCGAACGCGGCCCTCCCCGTCGTGTCGGTTGTATCGGCGAGGATCTCCCTTCCGGAAGCTTGTAATATCGCTCCGACGACTTCTCCGTACGGAGCGAAAGCCTGCTCCTCCCACGCGGTGAGAAGTGCGCGGAATTCCCCTAGTTCGGAGAAAGTCTCCTGCTGGAGACGATCGAAGCGAGCGAAGGCCTCATCCTTACTGGATTCGGAGGCCAAGTACTCGGATTCTATGTCATTGAACTCGTTGAACAACAAGCGATACTGGGCTTCAGCGGGGTTATACTGCTCAAGTTCTCCACTAATCTGTTCTAATCGTTCTCTCAGGGCCAGCCACCGGCTCTCAGACTCTCTCCATTGCTGCTGGGCTTGAGCAATGGAATCCCGAGCGACCTGCAACTCGGGAGGAAGCTGAGGCTCCGGGGAGGCTGCATCTGCCGAAAGGGAGGCGAAAATCTGGTCACGGTCGAAAGGAAGAAGCTGAAGCTGAACGTCTTCCGCCGGTCGGCTGACCATCGCGCCCGTTTCCGGATCGAGCACATCAATGTCCGTTGTCACGATCAGCTCGACGGGCCCGCAGCCCCCTAGAGCTAAGGATAACACGGCGAAGCTTGAGATCGTTGTTCGCTTCATTGTTTGGCTCCGGAGTTTTCTGTTAAACCACGGTCAGGACAAGGTATTATCAGTTGCATAATCCTATCAAGCTGACCGGTCAAGGCCCCATCATGCTTCGGGTCCGGAAGCATCATCATACGCAGGGGGCTGGCAGAGACAGCGGCGCCGGCAACTGCAGGTCCCGGATGGCTGGCTCTAGGCCGGCGATTGGGCGCCACGCCTAGCATACGAGTGCCTGTGGTGTTGGGTGGACGTCGGTGCACGCGCCGATTCTTTGGGCTAGCGACCACCTCCGGTCCTCCGGGGACAGCCAGCGTCTCAGATGCTTGGAACTCAGGAATCGCTGTCGATAGGATTTGTGCGGGCATCAAAGGGATGGGCAGAGATACAGAGACCTACTATGCAGGGATTTCCTAGGGTATAGCTCCGGATATCACATAGTTCATCGGGTTGACCGGTCGGTCCCCTACGCGGACCTCATAATGTAGGTGAGGAAAAGTGGCGATTCCAGTGTTGCCTACTTGAGCGATCACATCCCCTCGCTGGACTCGCTGCCCTGGTCTCACCAGGATCTGGGAGGCATGCCCGTAAAGGGTCGAGTACCCATATCCGTGATCCAGTTCAATAACCAGGCCATATCCTGCTCTTCGGCCCGCCATCGTCACACGGCCATTTGCCGCTGCCAGGATCGGAGAGCCTCGGCGCGCGGAGAGGTCGACACCCTCATGAGGGAGCTCTCGATTATGGATGGGGTGAAGTCGGGCATTCGAAAAGCCCGAAGTCAGACGCCCATTCGTGGGCAAGATGGACGGTGTGGATTCAAGCAGCTCACGGTGCGCAGACAGGGAGTCGGATGCCTCGAGCATGCTCGCCCGCAGAAGTCGAGAGCGACGCTCGAGCGCGTTCAGGTCGTAGGTTACCGCGAACAGCCGCTCTGCTACAGCTTCATCGCTTGTAAAGATGGGATTGTCTTCCAGTGTCGGCCAACCGGGGCCTCCGACACCGACCTGGAGAACCTCTTCATCAATGTGGTCGAGTCCCGCCAACACTCTCAGTTCCGCATCTTTGTCAGCTAAGAAGCCGAGATCTGCCTCGAGTCGGGCTACCTGCGCCTGGATTGTGGCCAACTCGTCTGTCAGGACCTCGGTCTGGTGTTCCAACTGGGTGCTACGGAGTGTCTGTCCACTGAAAAATCCGAAGAAGCTGGTGGCCACGAAGAGTCCGAGGCAGGCGAGTCCCCCTGCACCAATAGCGTAGCGGAGAGTCCGGATTTGGAACGTGCGCTGAAGGAGATCTTGTCCGTCCTCGGAGACGATGAGAAGGGTCCACTTCTTTCGACGCATTAAACTTCTCTGGTGACGAGTCCTGATCCCTAACCCCATCCGCCCGACTACCACCGATCCCTATCCCTAAAGCACTGCAAGCACTCTTGCCTTGGTGGAAGGGCCCCAAGCTACGTCGGGACAGGACAGAGTGTCAACATAATTCTGGCCACTGATTTATCAGAGCTGTCTTCAATCTTCTGGGCTTTTTGGCTTCGGGAAGAGCGGAGTCATTCCCTTGACGCTCAATCCTGCCGGAGAAATCTTCACAGCGTCTTTCAACGAGGGTGCTGCGGGAAGGCCGAGGCCCGCCGCAAGCTCATCCATCTTCTTCGGCATGACTGGCAGGAGTAGGGCCGAGAGCACGACGAGGGAACGGATGAGGGATGCAAGCACCTCGTCCAGTTCGTCTCGGCGAGCCGGATCCTTTGCTAGCTTCCAGGGCTCCCGAGCCTCGATATACCCGTTCGCGGTCCTAGCCAGGCCCATCGCACATTCGAGCGCATCGTGGATTTTCATCATGTCCATGGCTGCGTGGAATGCCTGGAGCGTATCCCGGATTGAGTCGTTCAGGCCTGCCCCCTTGGCTTCCGCGAGGGCTCCACCCCTGTAGTGCATCACCATAGAAGTAGTTCGACTCGCTAGGTTTCCGAGAATGTTGGCAAGCTCTCCATACCGGGCGAGGAACCGAGCCTCCGTGTATGAGGAGTCGGCCCCTGTGGGCATCTCGCGCATCAGATACCAGCGCACCGCGTCCGTGCCGAATTCATCCCTGAGGTCGAGGGGATCCACAACATTGCCGAGGGACTTGGACATCTTGGCCTTTCCGGCAAGCCACCAGCCGTGCACGAGGAGTTTCCTGGGAAGCGGGAGGCCAGCGGCCATGAGAAGCGTGGGCCAGTAAACTGCATGGGGTGTAAGAATGTCCTTCCCAACAATGTGGAGGTCGGCTGGCCACCAGGATCCGGTGACGTGTTCGAAGCCCTGGGCGTCTGCTGGCTCTTCGGGATTGATCGCGCTAGAGGCGGTGAGGTAATTGATGAGGGCGTCGACCCAGACGTAGGTCACGTGCTCCTCGTCGAAAGGAAGTGGGATTCCCCAGTGCAGCCTGGATCGCGGTCGGGAGATAGAGAGGTCGGCAAGTGGTTGTTGTAAGAATCCCAGGACTTCATTGCGTCGGATAACGGGCACGATCCACTGGGGGTTCGTCTCGATGTGGCGCACGAGGTCTTCCTGGAAGAGACTCATCCGAAAGAAGTAGTTCTTTTCCTCAATCTGGCGTACCGGTCGCCCGCAGTCCGGGCAATTTCCTTCCTGTGTAAGATCTTTTTCGGTCCAGTAGCGTTCCTCGTGGATGCAGTACCAACCGCTGTAAAGAGCATCGTAGATAAAGCCCTTTGCGTTCAGGCGTGTCAGAAATGCCCGGACCACTCCGCGGTGCTCTTTCTCGGTCGTTCGAATGAAGCGGTCATACTCGATGTCCAATTCCTTCCACGCGCTTGCGAACCGAGTTGCCATCTCATCACAGAGCTGCTGGGGCTCAACCCCCCGCTTCGCTGCTTCCTCCTGGATCTTTTGTCCATACTCGTCAGTGCCCGTGAGGAAGAATACGCGGGCTCCGCACTGGCGATGGTACCTGGCAAGCGTGTCCACTAGGAAGGTGGTGTACGCATGGCCGATGTGGGGCTCCCCTGACGCGTAATAGATAGGGGTAGTGAGATACCGACGTGGCGACTCGCTCAACCCTCAACTCCCAAGAAATGGCGGTTCACCTTCTTCCACCGACTCCCGTCCGCCCCGTCCCTCGGATGCGGTCTGAACCTCAGCTTTCAGGTCCTCCAAAGCCACGATTCGCCGCTCCCCATTCTCGCTTCTCAGAGTGATTGTCTCTCCCCAGATATCCACCTTGACGACTCTCTCTTCGCCTCCCGATGTGGACAAGGTCTTTCCTTCGCGTGGGAATCGCCTTCGTGCTTGAACATAGGTCTGATGCTCGTACATCAGACAGCACATTAACCGTCCACAGCAACCCGATATTTGCGCCGGGTTCAGGGAGAGGCTCTGGTCCTTGGCGAGCTTAAGGGAAACGGGTTTGAGTTCGGGAAGCCATGTTGCGGAACAAAGTTCGCGTCCACACCGGCCGACTCCGCCCAGCATGGCTGACTCATCCCGAACCCCAATTTGCCGTAACTCTATACGAGTGCGTAATTGACGAGCCAGATCTCGGACCAGATCACGGAAGTCAACCCTGCGCTCAGCAGTGAAATAAATCGTGAGCTTCTTTCGATCGCACTGCCACTCTGCCTCGGTGACCTTCATCTTGAGGTTCAGCTTCAAGACGCTCTTACGGGCCCGGGACCGAACCTGATGCTCGTCTTTCCTGAGCTTGTCGAGGGCGATCACCTCCTTTTCCCGAGCGACCCGAACTACTTGTCTGTCCGGAACCGGCGTGTCGCATCCTCCCGACGCAGCGCACTTGCGCTCAGCGATTATGCCGAGCGCGAGGATCCTGCCCAGATCCTCTCCCCTATCGGCCTCAACGATCACGTGCTTCCCAATCCGGAGGGTCAGGTCAGTCGCAATGAAGTAATCCTTCCGACTTCCCTTGAACCCAACCTCAGCAAATGTGTTCATGGACAAAGAAAGCTCCCAGTTCAGACTCAGGTGCCCTTGGGGTCATGCCACGAACCGATTTCCGCAAACTTCTCCCACCGCTTCACACGGCGCTCCTGGCTATCCATCGCTTTTACTTCGCCGAGATGTCGAGAAAGGATTGTTTGGACCGCATCGGCCGTGGCATCCCAGTCCTCTTGAGCGCCACCCGGGGGTTCCGGAATGACCTCATCGGCAATGCCTAGCCGGAGGAGATCCGCCGAGGTCAGCTTGAGCGCCTCAGCTGCCTGTTCCCAGTGCTCCGCGGATCGCCAGAGGATGGCCGCACAGCCCTCAGGCGAGATGACTGAGTAGACAGCATGCTTGAGGATGAGGATACGGTCGGTCACACTGAGTGCGAGAGCCCCCCCCGATCCTCCCTCGCCGATCACGACGGAGATCAACGGGACTCGGAGGAGAGCCATCTCGCGGAGGTTTGTCGCGATTGCTTCGGCTTGCCCCCGTTGCTCGGCTCCAATTCCTGGATAGGCCCCAGGAGTATCGATCAGAGTCACTATTGGGCGCCCGAACTTCTCCGCGAGCTGCATCAGACGCAGCGCCTTTCGATAACCCTCGGGATGGGGCATCCCGAAGTTCCGATGCAGGTTCTCCTTCATGTTTCGGCCCTTCTGATGTCCGATGACCATCATGGGAGTCCCGGCGAGACGGGCCCATCCGCCGACGATGGCGGGGTCATCGCGGAAGGATCGATCCCCATGAAGCTCGATCCAGTCGGTGAATACGCGCTCTATGTAGTCGAGACTGTAGGGGCGGCGAGGATGCCGAGCGACTTGAACTTGCTGGAACGCCGAGAGGTTTTGGAAGGTGTCTTCTTGGAAACGAGCCAGCTTGGCTCGTAACTCTCCTAGCTCACCTGAGACATCAATCCCCTTTTTCTCGGCGAGTTCCAGAAGCTGGTCGATCTGATCCTTGATCTCCACCAAGTTACGCTCGAACTCAAGATGGGGTGTGACAGCCAAGGAGTCCTCCCGATCCGTGGGATACGGATGCCAAATCCCGCTGTGTGCGATGACACGAGCTGTGGACGGTTATTGTAACGGAGGGACAGGAGAAGGGAACAGGTGGAGGGGGCTACGGGGAATCCAGATGGATGTGGCCTTGAGGGTTGCTGTTCGATCATTGAAGCGGCTTGGCGACCCCTTGCTCGGGATCCTCTCGTGCCTCAGCTTCAGCTTTTTCATCAGCAGAACTATCTGTGGGAAGAACCTGAATCCTGGCAAGGGGGAAGGATGCGTATCAAGGCGTTTACTGCTTTCCGATGTCTAATATGGGTCGTAGTCTCCCATCTTTTTCTTCCAGGCGTCGGTGTGTCTCAACAGGAGTACCAGACCACAGCGGAGCTGTCGGGGTTCACGGAGTACACCTCCTACGAAAGCATGATGACTTACTTGGGCCAGATTCAGGTCTCGAGCACGGAGATGCGTCTCGGAGTTTACGGTGAGACGCACCAGGGAAGACAGCTTCCCTATGCGATCTTCTCTCGTCCTTCCATCACTCGGCCATGGGAGGCATGGGCGCTTGGCAAGCCAATCCTTGTACTGGCTGCGCAAGTCCATGGGAATGAGCGTACTATGAGGGAATCCATCCTGATCCTTCTGCGGGACTTCGCAACCCAGGGGACTGCGATGAACCAGGCACTGGATGAACTGACAGTGCTCATCGTCCCTTTTATTAATCCGGACGGCTTTGCAGCCCAGCCAGAACCGACGAGGGGAAACCTTTGGGGACTTGATCTGAACCGGGACTATATGAAGCTGGAACAGCCAGAGATCCAGGCTTACACGCAAAATATCCTGCTTTCCTGGGCCCCTCATCTCTTCGTCGACGGACACAACGGCGGGGCTTTTCCCTACAACCTCAACTATCAATGCCCCTCCCACCCCGCACCGGATCCCAGGATCACGGAAGTCTGTGATGAACTGATCTTTCCGGCCATAGATCAGAAATTGGGCACTGAGGGATTCCGTGCTTGGTACTACCAGCGCGGAAACGAGAATCGATGGGATGTAGGGGGATTCGATCCTCGTATCGGTAGGAATTACGGTGGTTTCTCGAACATGGTTGGGATTCTCTTCGAGTCGCCTAGAGGGCAATCGTTGGCTGATGGAGTCCGGGCAGGATTCTTGGCCTATGAGGCGGTCGTCGAGTGGTCACGAGACAACACGGCGCTGCTTCTCGAAACGGTTCTGACCGCCCGTCGGGAGACAGTCGAAATGGGCGCCACACCGGTCGGTGAGGTCCCGATCGACGTTGAATACGCTCCCGAGGATGAGCGCGTGACCTATTTAATCGCCACTGGTACCGAAAATAACCGTGAGGTCGTGGAGATCCAGAGCGATTCGCTGATGAAGCGGCCCGTTGCTACACTCACTCGTCCACGACCTTGGGCGTATCTCTTACCTCCCGATGCAGAGGAAGCCGTCGAGTTGCTGCACCGCCACCACATTCAAGTGGAAGAGCTCCAAGAACCGATTACCTTGGTCGTAGACGCGTACACGATTGGCAACATTGTCTACGAATCCATCTACAACCATGAGGCAGCTACGAAGATTGACGTGGCTGAGACGCTTACTAGAGAGATGTTGCTTCCGGAGGGCACTTACGTGGTTCGCACGGGCCAGATGCAGGGACGGGTTGCGGCACACCTACTGGAGGCAGAAACGCGTGATGGGGTAGTGTATTGGAATCGGATGGATGCTTGGCTTCCTAAGAACCAAGTAGAAGAGTTCAAATCGGGTGGGGCGGAGGCGCCGGTCTTTCCGATCTTCAAACTGATGCAGCCGACTCCGTTGCCTACCAGGCTCCTTCCCTAAGGGCCGTCGCCGGGGTTCACTCGTTGCCCCCGAGGTTCCGAGTAATGAGTGCGTTGGGGTCGGGGTCACGACCCATGAATGTCTTAAAGAGAATCTGGGGGTCGGCTCGGTCTCCGGCCGAGAGGATGGTTTCCAGGTATTCCCGTCCAGTATCGGCGTCGAACACGCCCGCGTCACGAAACCGTGTGAACATATCGGCCTCTAGTACCTCTGACCACAGATAGGAGTAGTACGAGGCGGCGTACCCTCCCGAGAAGATGTGGAGGAAAAACGGAAGGGGATGGGCTTCCGCGAAACTTCGACTCGGGGCGAATGGCTCCAGAAGATCCGAAACCCAGCTCACCGGATCGCCGTTGCCCTCAGCATCGTATTCCGTGTGCAGGGCGAGATCGAGTGTCCCTAACGAGAGCTGTCTCATCTGCCGCCAGCCTCCCATGAACTGTCGGGCTTTCAGCATGCGCTGAAACAGCGTGTCTGGCAGCGGCTTCTTGGTTTTCCAATGACGAGCGAAGAGGTCGAGTGGTCCTCTCTCCCAGACCCAATTCTGTAGTAGCTGTGACGGGAGTTCTACCCAGTCTTGTGCCACGCTTACCCCACCCCTGCGTGCGATAGGTACCTGCGATGTGAGGTGATGTAAGAGGTGGCCGAATTCGTGAAAGAGGGTTTCAACATCCCGATGGTTGAGGAGAGCAGGTCGGTCGTCGTTTGGGGGCGGAAAGTTCGCGCAAATCACTCCCAGATGTGGGGAGAAAGAGCCGTCCGGCATGGGGCCGCCGTAGACAAAATCATTCATCCACGCTCCCTGGCGCTTTTCGCGCCTCGGGAAGAAATCGGTGTAAAAGCTCCCGAGGAAGGTGTCTCGGTCATCGTAAAGCTCGAAGTAGCGAACATCCTCGTGCCAGATCTCTTCCACCATCTTTGGCCTCACTTGTAGGCCAAACAGCTGCCCGGCGATCTCGAAGAGTCCTTCCTGAACCGATTCGAGCGAGAAGTAAGGTCGAAGCTCCTCTTCATCTAGGTCGAAGCGCTCGCGGCGAAGGCGCTCAATAAGGAACGCCACATCCCAGGGCTCAATCGGATGGATTCCGAGGGTCTCTGCATAGGTCCCAAGTTCTTTCAAGTCTCTGCGCCAATAGGGACGGGTGCGCTCGGTCACCTCACCGATGAACTCCTGAGCCTTGATTCCAGAACCCACCATTTGTTCTTCGAGCCGATAGGCGGGGAAGTCCGGGTACCCGAGGAGCTGTGCCATATCTCGTCTCAGCTTCAGGATCCGCGGGATCAGGGGATGGTTGTTTGTAGGCTCTTCGCTTCCCCGCGCGTGATATCCACTGTGGAGTTCGGCGCGAAGCTCCCGGTCCTCCGCGTATCTCACGATGGCTTCGTATGAGGGTTGATCTAACGTCAGATGCCACCCCTTTTGTCCCGCTTCAGCAGCATTTTTCCGGAAGTGTGCCATCGAGTCATCCGGGACTCCTCTTAGCCGCTCCTCATCAGTAATCAGGAGTGAAAATGCAGCCGTAGCATCGAGAACGTTTTCAGAGAAGGTCTGCCGTAGGCGAGCCAGCTCTACCTTGATCGCCTCCAAGCGTTTCCGATTCGTAGGTGCCAGGTCCGCACCGGCCCGACGGAAGTCTCGGATCGTATGTTTCAAATGTCGGTTCCGGAGATCATCTAACTGAGTTGCCTCAGAACTTTGATCCAATCCCTTGAGGCGATGCCATAAGCCTTCGTGGAGGTGCAGCCATGACCAAAACTTCGTGAGTTCCGGAAGTACTTCGCCCCACGCCCTCCGGAGCTCCGGGGTTTCTGCGACCCCTAGTAGGTGCTGGATCGGAGTTGTAGTTCTACCTACCCATTCGATCAGTTGATCGAGTGGGGCGAGAACGGAATCCCACGTCGGAGGATCTTCTCTGGCACCCAATTCCTCCACCCGTTCCCGGGCTTCGTCCAGCAGGCTTTGGATTCCCGGCACCACATGCTCTGCCCGTATTCGGTGAAACGGGATCGGGAACGATAGGTCGAGCAGGGGATTGTCAGTTTCATTCATTCGGGTTGAATCTGAGGGTGCTTGGGATCGATCAATCGAGAAAGAGGTGCTCCAGATGGGTACGTGCCTTGGCCAGCTTAGGTGAGATCACGGCCTGACAATAGGGCCGCCCCGCGTTTCGGCGGTAGTAGTCGTCATGCTCCTGTTCAGCAGGATAGAAGTCCTGCAGGGGCACAGCCTCGGTCACTACTGGATCCGGCCAACGACCTTCCGCTTCAAGTTCGTGAATGGTCTCTTCCACGGTCCGGCATTGATCAGAATCGGTGTATAGGACGATCGACCGATACTGTGGCCCCACATCCGCTCCCTGGCGGTCCTGAGTAGTTGGATCGTGGATCGTGAAGAACACGTCGAGAAGGCTCCGGAACGAGACCATCTCCGGGTCGAAGGAGATTCGCACCACCTCCGCATGTCCTGTGGCCCCACCACACACTAGGTGGTAAGTGGGCTCGGCGTGGTCCCCGCCCGCATACCCAGGCTGGACCTTTCTTACACCCTTCAACTCTTGAAACACGGCCTCGAGGCACCAGAAACAACCCCCTCCCAGAACCGCCATCACATCCTCTTGTTTCAATGTCACCGGGTCGCTCTTACCAGATTGACGTGGTTCTCTCCAAAGATCTTACGCAGCCCAGAGAGAGCGTCCGAGTCGGGCCTCACCTTGAGACTTCTCGATCTCAGCTTGGGGATTGCAGCGGAACCGTTCGTCAGGTGCACCTCTACGGGAGCCCGGCCCGGGTGGTCCGCGAGGAACTCACGGGCGCGTTCGAACTTCTCCCTCCAGTCGCCCTCGCCGGCGGGGATGTCGATTGCCACGGCGACCAGGCCGCTCTCGCCAAGTTCAGCCAGCAGCTCCGCCTCGTCCAGAAAGATCGGAGGGTCATTTTCGTCACGCTCACGATTCGACACGGTTCCCCGAATAAGGACCACCGCATCCTGCTGGAGTACATCCCGTGCTCGCTTCCAGGCTTCTCCAAATGCCAGCACGGAGGCCGTGCCGCTGAAGTCTTCCACTGTGAGCCGACCCCATTCCGAGCTGTCCTTCTTAAGGATCTGGCGAGTCACCTTGGTCACCACGCATGGCAGTTGGATGTCCTGACCGGTAAATTCCGTAAGGTTGCCAGTGTTGAGCGGACCGAAAGCGCGTGATATCTCACGGAAAGGATCCAATGGGTGGCCGGAGATGAAGAACCCCACGGCCTCTTTCTCTCTTGCGAGTTGGTCGGCTTCGGACCACGGAGGAACTTCGGGCAGCATGGGGTGAGCTTCATTTGCCTTGGGTCCATCCGTTTCGAAGAGCGAGCCTTGCCCTGCTGCCGCCTCAGCCTCACGGGTCTGGACCTCTGAGTATGCGATGTCCAGTCCGGCCAGGAGCTGCGCGCGGTGGCCAAATGAGTCCAGTGCCCCAGCCGCGATCAGCGCTTCACACGCCCGCTTGTTGAGAGCGTGAAGATCAATGCGATCCAGGAAGTCGAATAGGCTGGAGAACGATTCTCCACTTTCGCGAGCCTTCAGGATTGATTGCACCGCGCCGGTGCCCACCCCACGAACCGCGCCTAGGCCGAACCGGACCTGACGCTCCTCGGTGACGCTGAATTTCCAGCCCGATTCGTTGACATCGGGAGGAAGAACTTCAAGCCCTTGGTCCATCCCAGGCAGATAGTGAGGCAGTTCACGGCACTCCGCGATGTACTTGACGACGTCATCAGTCTTGTCGAGCACCGAAGAGAGGAGGGCCGCCATGAACTCGGCGGGATAGTGGACCTTGAGCCAGGCCGTATGATATGAGAGAAGCGAGTATGCTGCGCTGTGACTCCGATTGAATCCGTATCGCCCGAACGTTTCGATCTGCTCAGCAAGCTGCTCAGCCACTCGACGCGCCACTCCCCTCTCGACGGCACGTTCGACGAACTTTCCAAGTTCCTCCCTGATCAGCTTTGCGTTCTTCTTGCCCACGGCCTTTCGAAGCACGTCCGCCTCGGAGAGCGAAAAGCCGGCGAGGAGATTCGCGATCCGCATGACCTGCTCTTGATAGACGATGACCCCGTATGTGGGGGATAGAGTCTTCTCAAGATCAGGGTGAGGGTATCGAACCTCCTCCTGTCCGGTTCTCCTTCGGATGTAGACGTCCGTCATTCCCGAGTCCAGCGGACCGGGCCGGATCAGTCCGTTCCCGGCGATGAGGTCTTCGAACCGGTCGCAACTCATGGCCCGTAGCTTCTCGGAGCCGAGTCTCGATTCGAACTGGAACACCCCTGACGTTTCCCCTTTCGCCAGCATCTCATAGACCTGAGGATCGTCGAGGGGCACATCGTCCATGGTCTCGAAGGTATGACCTGACCTGGGGTGTCGGAGCGCTCCTTCTCTCCGCTTCACCATGTCCGTAGCGTTCTGAATGACCGTCAACGTCCTGAGGCCCAGGAAGTCCATCTTGAGCATCCCCACGTCCTCAAGGCAGTTCATGTCGTACTGTGTGACGACGACGGTGTCTGAGTCCCCGTTCGAGCTTGCCCCGCGGGTATGTTGGAGGCAGAGAGGCACGTATTCGTCCAGAGGACCCGGTGCGATCACGATCCCAGCCGCGTGCACAGACGCGTGTCTCGACAGACCCTCGAGAGTTTGCGAGTAGTCGAAGAGCTTCCGGTGTCTGTCGTCCTGTTCGTAGAGCTTCTTTACATTCGGCAGCTTACTCACGGCTTCCTCTACCGTGACGCTCCGTCCCGGCTGGTTCGGGATCATCTTCGCGATCCGATCAGTCTCCGATGGCTCGAAGCCCAGAACTCGTCCCACGTCTCGGATTACCGCCCGTGATTTCATCGTCCCGAATGTGATAATTTGCCCCACAGCCTCTCGCCCGTACTTCTGGCGGACGTAGTCAATCACCCTGCCACGATTCTCGAAGCAGAAATCGATGTCGATATCAGGCATCGAAATCCTCTCCGGGTTCAGGAAGCGCTCAAAGAGGAGGTCGAATTGGAGAGGGTCGAGATTCGTGATCTGCAGCGAATAACTTACAAGCGATCCGGCAGCGGAGCCGCGTCCGGGCCCGACCGCGATCCCGTTCTCGCGGGCCCACCGAATAAAGTCCCAGGTGATGAGAAAATATCCCGCATAGCCGGTCTCGAGAATGACGCCAAGTTCGTAGTCAAGCCGTTCACGTACGGCCTCAGAAAGGGGTTCTCCATACCGGTTAGCGGCTCCTTGCGTGGCTAAATGGACCAGATATTTGCCCTCGTCGGAGTGCCCTTCCGGGAGTGGAAACTCCGGGACGTGGTACGTTTTCTTGAAGCTGATGTCCACTTCGTCAGCGATCTTAAGGGTATTTTCTACCACCTCCGGGTGCTCGGAAAATGCGCTCCGCATCTCATCCGGTCCCTTGAAGTAGAGCCCTCCATCATAGCGCATGCGGTCAGAGTCGGACTTGTCCTTCCGAAGGCCGATACAGAGAAGCGTGTCGTGCGCTTCGTGGTCGCGTGCCTCCAAAAAGTGGGCGTCGTTCGTGCAGATCACGGGGAGCCCAACCTCCTCCGATAGAGCAAAGATCTTACGGTTGAGTTCAGCTTGACCTTCGGTCTCATGGGCCTGGACCTCGAGGTAGTACCGGTCCTTGAAGACCTCAGCGTACCATGCCGCCGTCTCGCGCGCCTCGTCGTCGTTGCCGGACATCAGGTGTCGCGCGACCTCTCCGGCGAGGCACGCAGAAGACACGATGAGGCCGTCGGAATGGCGTTGCAAAAGCTCCCGGTCCACTCGGGGTCGGTGATAGAACCCCTCCGTGTACCCCTGGGACGACAGCTTCACCAGGTTTCGGTATCCTTGGCTGTCCCGCGCTAGTAACACCAAATGGTAGTAGGCTAAATGCGCGGGCCCGCCGCGGCTCCGATCCCTCCGGTTGCCAGGTGCGACGTAGGCTTCCATCCCTATGATCGGCTTGAGTCCCTTCTTGCGCGCCTGTTTCTGAAATTCCCAAGCGCCGAAAAGACACCCGTGGTCGGTAAGGGCCAGCGCGGGCATTTCAAAGTGCAGCGCCCGCCTCACTAGATCGCTGAGCCGATTGGCCCCGTCTAGGAGGGAGTACTCCGAATGGGTGTGAAGGTGGACGAAGGACACGGTCGGGGCTGAGTGTGAGGTTACCTCTAACTATTCTACACGTCCTCGCGTAGAGAGCGAGGGTACGCTGTAGAAATATTCCTGCCGGTCAAGACTACCAGGGTGTTTGGGGCAGCTTCGCCCGAGACTCAGTGGCAGCGGAAGGAATTGAGGATGGTCTGCAGCTGGATCATGTACTCGTATTGTTCCCGGTTTGGGGCGTAGAGCCAGGCATCTGCAAGATAGAGTCGGTCCTGCTCGGGACAGTGGATAGTCCGGGTGATGAATGGTCCCCCGGCCGGCCAGGCGTCGGGAAGACTCACCCATGTTGCCTGATACTCCACGCCGGAGCCGCTTTCCACCTCCAGGCTGCGGTATGAGACAATCACGGTATCGACCACCTGAGGGTCGTTGTAGTACTGCGCGGAGAAAGCATCTCGCCAGCTCCTCAATTCCTCCTTGGTTGGGTTGGTCTCGGGCGCCGGCGATCTCCAGGTGACCGCGATCTCCCTAATCAACTCGGCCGGTCTGGGATTGTCATTCCGGAACCGAAAAACAGAATCCTGTGTGGAGTATCGGTACACGACCGGAAGCCGAAGCGAGAATCCGACGTTTGCCGCGAGCGAGTCCTCCAAGGCCAGGTCTTCACCTGAAATGAACATCCGAGTTACGGCATACTGTCGGAACTGCTCATCGAGGACGTCGTGGAGTCTTGCCGCAAGCTGATGGACCGCCTCGACCTGGCCCGTTCGGGGCAAGAGAAGCACGGAGACCTGTTGGCCCCTCGCCCAGACGTTCAGCATTTGAACAAGCGAGGGTGCCCGTGCCACTTCTTCCTCGCTCACTGCCAGAGCCTCATCGATCCAGGGATCACCCTCGACTCCCAACACCAGCACTTGGCGGAATCGTTGGAGAACTCCCCAGTCCGCCTCGGTTGGGTCCTGATGAGTAATCCGAAAAGGCCGCTCGTTCCGGACGGTCTGGACCGTGGGCTCCATCGCATCCAAGAACACATCTTCGACCTCAGCCCAAAGTCCCGGCGTAGCGGCGACGATCAGGGCGTTCGCGTCCCCGTGGGCCGGAGGCAGGTCGCACCCCGGTGCCGCCAGGATGATGCAGAGTCCAAGCAGGAAGAATATCCGATGACTCATGATTCGCGGATTGGAGTGCGATTTGGTCATGACGGGCACACTTGCGTTAGC
Source organism: uncultured Gemmatimonadaceae bacterium (assembly GCA_964546115.1). Classification (GTDB taxonomy): domain Bacteria; phylum Gemmatimonadota; class Gemmatimonadetes; order Longimicrobiales; family Gaopeijiaceae; genus JAAXGI01. Next base: position 23,450 of record CAZJIM010000001.1, read on the forward strand.
CCCAGAGAGTGCTCGGCGTTCCCGGAACTAGGCAAGTTTCGCTTCTGCTTGTCCCATCCCTGAATCCACTACCAGCCCGTTTCCCGACGCCAATAAGGAAGCCGCAGGTGGCGCTTGACTTCCCATTTGCTCCTCTAAGTATTGCCCCGAATGGGGCCAACAGTTACCGGTCCGAAAGGATCAGGCTCCCCCAAGCCTGCGATCGTATCTCATCACTAGAAGGGGAATCCCATGGTGGACCGTTTAGCCTGGCTTCACGGAGAGCTGGGGTCCTGTATGGATCTTCTAGTATTGGATGAAGACGATGAACTGGATGATGAGGACTGGAACGACAAGGACAATTGGGGTGATGACGAGGACGATGAAGACGATGAACTGGATGATGAGGACTGGGACGGGTGGGATGAGGATGACGACTAAATGCCCTGGGAGCTTCGAACGAATGGCATCCGTTCAGCTCCGACGTCGGCAAGGGGGGATCTACTTCTGGGAAGCCAATTCCGTTGGCGAGGGCCCTGGGGTCGATAAGGCAAACTGACAATTCGTGAACATCTCGACTCCTATTCCGTCCCTTCGGGCGATCTCCATCGAACTAAGGAAGTCATCAGGTGCAGTCGCTTCATCACGTCTGTGCTCCACGCCCCGGATCCGAAAGCGGCCCACGCGTTCGTCCGTTCCGTACGGGAAGAGTTTCCGGACGCTACCCACCACTGCTGGGCATTTGTAGCCGGCCCACCCGGGATCACCGCGCACATTGGGCTGAGCGATGCCGGAGAGCCCCATGGAACTGCGGGCCGCCCGATTCTCAACACGCTCCTTGACTCTGGGGTTGGCGAAATTGTTACCGTGGTGACGCGTTACTTCGGCGGGGTGAGGTTGGGGAAGGGTGGGCTCAGTCGAGCCTACTCAGGGAGCGTGAGCCAAGCGCTTGAGACCCTTCCGACCAGGCAGCGGATTTCGTTTGTCACCGTGCGGGTGACCGTTACCTTCTCGTTGATGGACCCGCTGTTCCGACTCCTGGACGAGCTGAAGGTTAGGGGGCGGGAGGAGCGATACGGGTCCGAAGTCGAGGTTGTCGCGCGGATTCCAAGGGGGAGTCTGGCGCGCCTCCAAGAAGATGTAGCCGCGTTCACCTCTGGGCAGGGTCGGATCGAAGTGGTCAATTCCGCTGCTTCTGACCTCCCTATGGAATGACCGCGAGAGACCGAGGAGGTCAGGTAGGTTGCCGGGGAGAGCGATCAGTATTGAATCGGGTTGGGGGATCGGGTAACTTGCCCGGCGTTTCCGGGGCCTGTAGCTCAGGTGGTTAGAGCGCACGCCTGATAAGCGTGAGGTCGGTAGTTCGAGTCTACCCAGGCCCACTTCTCAGAAGCCATTGTCCAGGGTGGCGTTACGCCGGTCTCCGCTTCAGTTGTTGTGCTAGTCCGATCCCTCTGCTGAGTTGTGGGTTGAAGGGCGATGTACCCATACACGGTGAAGGGCCGATCTCCAGGGTTGGCCAGGAAGTCTATCGAACATCTTGCGCCATTGATTCCCAAGCACCTCTAGTACAGCATTCTCTTTCGCAGAGGACAACGGTTTGCCCTCACTTATGATTTTACCGTTAACGACTACCGCAGTACTAATTTACATGCGCTCTCCAAAGATGCTCTGGCAGTGCCGGAAATCTGCTTGACAGCCCTCGGCGCACACTTCTACGTTGGTTGTTGGGTGAGGAGGATCGAAAGGTTCCCTAGAGGGTGCCTGCCTAGGAGGCCGAATGCGGTTCATCAGGCCAAACGCTCAACGGATATCAAGGGATCGCTCGCGCGCTGGATCTGCGTCGCGCTACGCTCTCCTGCTGAGCACTGGCATCGTGGGAGTGTTCCTGTGGAGTGCCGATGTATCGCATGGGCAAGCGCAACCAAGACAGACGCGCTTGGTGCCTGCTCCCGGATTCGATGTCATCCAGCCAGGACTCCATCAGGAGGTAGTTGATGTTCAGGCAGTCCTGAACGAATACTGCGTCGTCTGTCATAATGAGAGGCTGGGTACCGCCAGCCTAGCGTTCGACACACTGGATGCGTCGCAACCGAGCACCCATCCCGCAACGTGGGAGAAGGTGATTACGAAACTTCGGACGGGAACGATGCCACCAGATGGACAGCGGCGGCCCGATCCGGAGACCTATGAGGCTGTGGCGAGCTGGTTAGAGACGGAACTCGACGCAACTTGGGCGGCGAATCCGTATCCAGGCAGGATCAATGCGATCCATCGCGCGAACCGCACGGAATACAACAATGCGATTCGTGACCTGTTAGCGCTCGATATTGATGTGAGGGAGCTGCTGCCCGGGGATGAGACGGCAGATGGCAGCTTCGACAACCTTGCGTCCTCCCTCACGATTTCGACAGCCCATCTGGAACGATATGTGTCAGTGGCTCGTCAGGTCACACGCTTGGCGACGGGTCTGCCCCCCGTAGGAGCGGATTTCAAGATCTTCCGAGTCGACGAACTCCTAAAACAGACCGATCTGATGGACGAGGATCTACCACTTGGATCTCGTGGTGGCATGGCGATCCACCATCAATTCCCGTCCGATGGCGAGTACCTTATTAAGGTCAACCTGACAGAGAATTATCAGGAATACCTCAAGGGGATGGGGTGGCCACAAGAGATAGAGTTTCGTCTGGATGGTGAACTAATGAGCCGGTTTACAGCGGGAGGAGAAGCCTCGGCATATAGACCCGCTGCGGCCAGCTATGAAGGAGCCGGTTCGCCTGGGTTCCAAGGTGACTGGGAGTGGGAAGAGTACATGCAAGGCGTGGCGGATGATCATTTGGAGATTCGCACGTTCGTCACGGGCGGGCCACATCTAGTAGGAGTTGCATTCCCCATGTACATGTGGGAACCAGAAGTCCTCCTGCCACAACCGCCGCTGCGGGAGTGGGGGAAGACGTTGAAGGATGACGCCAGGTACATGGACTATCAGGGCGTGAATGATCTCATGATTGAAGGACCGTACCAGATCTCCGAATCGACGGATGACACCCCGAGTCATCGGGAGATCTTCGTTTGTGAGCCGGAGACTGAAGAGGAGGAGGAGGCTTGCGCTACCAGGATTATTGAGCGGATGGCCCGACGCGCTTATAGGCGACCGGTCATGATAGATGACATCCAGAAGTTGATGGAGTTCTTCGATCAGGGCAGGCAAGATGGGGAGAGCTTCGAAGCGGGAATTCAGTTTGCTCTCGAACGGATGCTGGTTGACCCAGCGTTTCTACTACGCATCTATCGGGATCCGCCGTCTCAGGTCACCCTTTCAGACCGAGATGGACAGGATGAGGCTCGGGGAACAGCTGACTCCTATCTCCTCAGTGACCTGGAGGTTGCGTCGCGGCTATCTTTCTTCCTATGGAGCAGTATTCCCGATGAAACCCTGCTCGACCTGGCGGAGCAGGGAAGGCTTACGGACCCCCCTGTTCTGAGACAGCAGGTGCTTAGAATGTTGGTTGATCCAAGAGCTGCGACTGCTCTGACAGAGGGTTTCGCCAGTCAGTGGCTGAATTTGCGGGTCCTCCAGGATAAGGTAGCTGATGAGGACCTATATCCTGTATTCGACCACAACCTGCTGGAGGCGATGCGGCTTGAGACCGAGATGTTTGTCGCCAGCACGATCAGGGAGGACCGGAGCGTCCTCGACCTCTTGAGAGCGGACTACACATTCGTAAACGAACGGCTCGCAAGGCATTACGGTATTTCCGACGTCTACGGCAGCCGTATGAGGCGGGTCACTCTCCCTAACCTCCAGGAGCGGGGTGGATTACTCGGGCAAAGTGCGTTGTTGGCACTGACGTCGTACCCCAACAGGACGTCGCCCGTTCTGCGTGGCAAATGGCTGCTTGATAACATTCTGGGTACGCCTGTCCCCTCACCTCCGGCTGGTGTAAACACCGATATCGAGAGCGATGGGGCTTCTCCGACCGCAACGATACGCGAGCGGATGGAATCACACCGTGTCGATCCCGTGTGTGCTACCTGCCATTCGATCATGGACCCACTCGGTTTCGCGCTGGAGAGCTTCGATGCTGTCGGGGCTTTGCGGACAAGAGATGAAAAGGGCAACCTGGTTGATGATTCTGGAGCGTGGCCGAGTGGTCTGGAGGTGAATGGATTTGCGGGCCTACGTGCGATGTTGCTGGATCAGAGCGAGCAGTTTGTCAACACCGTGACTGGAAAGCTCATGACCTACGCTCTGGGGCGCAGACTCGAGTACTACGATCAGCCCGCGGTGCGCAGGATTGTGAGCAATGCTGAGCAGGATGAATACCACTGGTCTTCAATTATTGTCGGAATTGTCGAGAGTCCTGGCTTCTTGATGCGGGCCCGCTCAATTCAGTAGGCGGTCAAACGGTTACATAGCATAGGAGATTAGAAGGATGACATTCATCATTGGCAAACCGCTTTCTCGTCGAACTGTCCTGCGGGGTGTGGGGGCGGCTTTAGCGCTGCCATTCCTGGAAGCTATGTCGCCAACCAGGTTCGGTCTAAGCGGGCAAATTCAGGACAAGCCCATACATCGGTTCCAAACGATCTATGTGCCGAATGGGATGGCCATGGAGTACTGGACTCCACAGGGAGTGGGAAGGGACTTCGAGCTCTCACCCATTCTAGAACCGATGGCAGCGTTCAAGGACCAGATGTTGGTGCTTTCCGGCCTCCAGGCTACCTGGGCTGGTAACCACGCCGGAGCCTCCGGGTCGTTCCTGACGGGCACGATAGTTCATGGGAGGAACAATACGGAGACCTTGGCAGACGTCTCAATGGATCAATTGCTAGCCAGGAAATTCGAACGGGATACGCAGGTTGCATCACTAGAGCTTTCGATGGATAAGCCAGCCAATGCAGGAGTTTGTGATCTGACCCTGAATTGCGTCTACACACATACCCTTTCCTGGCGAAGCCCCACCCAACCGTTGCCGATGGAGTCCAATCCGCGAGCGGTGTTCGAGCGCCTGTTTGGTGATAGTGGTAGCACGGAGCGGGCGGCGCGGGAACGACGGCTGCGGCAGCAACGGAGCATTCTGGACTCGGTGACGGATGAGGTGGCAGCTCTCAAGAGGGAGCTTGGGCCACAGGATAATCTAAAAATTGATGAATATGCAGAGGCTGTCCGTGACGTCGAGCGGCGCATTCAAATGGCCGAGGAACAGATCGACATTGAGCTACCATTCTTCGAAGCGCCTGAAGGTGCCCCAGCTGTGTATGAAGAGCACATGGAGTTGATGTTCGACTTGCAGTTCCTGGCCTTCCAGGCTGATCTGACGCGGGTCAGCTCGTTTATGCTTGGGAAGGAACAGAGTGCTCGACCGTATCCTCAGATCGGTGTGCCTGACGCGCACCACCCGCTATCGCACCACAACAATGTTCCCGAGCTGATCGAGCGAATGTCCAAGATCAACCGGTATCACGTCGAACTGGTCTCCCGATATTTGGAGAAACTTCGCGAGACGCCTGACGGTGATGGCTCACTTCTAGACCACATGACGATCCTGTATGGCGGTGGCATTTCCAATAGTACGCGCCACTCGCCCGTAGACCTGCCGCTGATGTTGCTCGGTGGTGGGGCCGGACGTCTCAACGGTGGCCGACATCTGAACTATTCCGACTCGCCCGTGATGGCAAATCTGCATGTTACACTGCTGGATAAGCTCGACCTGCCAATCGATCGGGTTGGGGGCAGCACCGGCCGACTCGAGATAGATACGCTTGCCGAGATGTAGGGAGACCAGCCACCAGAGATTGCGTCTGGGCAGGGCCCACCGCAGTCCAAGGAAACCGATTGAAATGAGGGCGAAGGAATGCGGATGAAATCGAAATGGCAAGGCCTATCCTTACTCGGGCTGGCTCTATTCCTGATCGGGGCCGGTGGGAGTGATGACCCACTGGTCGACGCAGCAAAGAACAGTGACAGGGGCGCGTTGCAGGAACTCTTGAATGAAGGAGCCGACGTCAACTCGCAGACGGCTGACGGTTCCACTGCTCTCCTCTGGGCAAGTTACAGGGATGATCTAGAAAGCGCGGAGATCCTGATTCGGGCGGGTGCCGACGTGAACATCGCCAACGAACTCGGTGCAACCCCGATATGGGCCGCCAGTCGGAACGGTAGCGTTGCCATGGCCAGCGAGTTGTTAGGGGCGGGAGCAGATCCTAACGCGCCGTTGTTGCTTGGCGAGACTCCGGTTGTGACAGCTTCTCGTTCGGGCAACTCTGAGGTTGTCAGAATGCTCCTTGAGAGGGGTGCCGACGTAAATGTTCACGGGGCACGGGGCCAGACGCCGCTCATGTTCGCGGCGGCTCAGCGGCACCCGAATGTGGTGAAGATTCTGCTGGAGTACGGTGCGGACGTGCATGCGAAATCGGATGCCTGGAACCAGTTCATGGCTCAGAATCCACATGCTCACCCTCAGCATCAGGGGTGGTTTATGCATGGGGGTAATACCGCACTGATGTTCGCTACACGGATTGGCGATCTCGAGTCCGCAAAGCACCTCGTAGCCGCGGGTGCGGACGTGGATGCACCATCTGCTTGGGGGTCCACTCCCTTGGCTATCGCGACTTACGCTGACTTTGGAGAACAGTTTCTGATCCGGGAGCAGACAACGAGGCAGTTGGTGTATTTCGATCGTGATCAGATTCTCCCCGGGCAATTCACTGAGCTCGTAGAGTTTCTGCTCGAGCAGGGCGCCGATCCGAACGCGGGAGCGCACCGCTTTACTCCACTGATCGCCGCAGTTCTACGTCAGAACGAGCAAACAGTGGAGCTTCTGCTTGCCCACGGCGCGGATCCCAACCTCACACTCGGAGATTTCACACCCCACCAACGGGGATCGACCACAGACTTCTATCTTCACAAGGCATGGGTGGGAGCCAGTCCACTTTGGCTGACTGCCCGTTTCAGCACCCCGGCTATTGCGCGTCTCTTGTTGGAGCACGGAGCCGATCCATCATTCGTGCACCATGGTGTGTACTACGGTGGGTCTCCCGGGGGTAATCTGGCTCAACGGCTGGAGGAGATTACCACGACTCTGATGGCAGCGGTCAAAATGGGTACAGGGAGGGCGTGGACTGTCCTTGAGGCTGACGAGGCTATGGTACTGGAGACGGTCAAGCTGCTAGTGGAGGCCGGTGTCGATGTCAATGCGGTTGGTCAGGCGGAAAATGGGCGTGTGGCTGATGCGAGACGAGCACTTGAGGCTGCAATTGCCATGGATTACGATTCGGTCGTTGAGTTTCTTATCGAGAAAGGAGCCACCACGGCTTCTGAGGCCGATTCGTCTCAATAGACGAATCTTGTACAGTAATAGTAATAGATGGATCTACTATAAAGCTCTGCTATGACGGGCCTTATGAGGATCACACGCTAGCCCGTGAGCACGACCACTATCGCCGCACATGAAGAAGGTCCTACTAACTGGGTGTTGACCCTTCGGGGGTCCCTATGAAAAAAGTGTCAATGTGGTTGATGTCTCTCAGTGTGGTGGTTGTATGTGTAATAGGTTTTGGGCTAGGAGAGAGTACCGGAGCACCCGCGGATTATATGGCTGGGGATCAAGTATCCGACGGCAACTATCAAATGGTTGAGGACTGGATCACTGGCCCGGAAGACATAGGTGGAGTGTCGGGGGTAACCGCTGACGATGAAGGTAATATCTACGCCTTCAGGCGCGACGCCAACAATGTCTGGAACCTCGATTCGGCAGGTAAGCTGGTGAAGGAGTGGGGTCAGGATATCGCCATGTGGACGCATAGTATCCGCATCGACCATGAAGGATACATTTGGACCGTCGATGGTCAGGGCCATCAGATCAAGAAGTGGAGCCCCGATGCTAGCGAGCTTCTGATGACCCTCGGTAGGTATGATGTTGCCGGGGATGGATCAGACACGTTCAACCGGCCTACCGATGTGGCGTTTGCTCCAAATGGCGATTTCTTCGTTTCAGATGGTTACGTCAATACGAGAGTGGCCAAGTTTGATAGGAGCGGAGAGTTCATTAAGGACTGGGGCGAGGGGGGAACAGAACCGGGCCAGTTCGACACGGTGCATAGTATCACTATCGACTCGAGGAATCGTGTGTTGGTGGCCGACCGTGAAAACAATCGAGTGCAGATTTTCGATCTTGAGGGCAATTTTCTGGACCAGTGGACCCACCTGGGTACCCCCTATGCTTTGTTCCTTACCGAGGATGATCGGCTCTTTATCGCTGATGGCGTCAATGCCAAAGTATGGATCGCTGACGCCAGCGATGGGACGCTCCTTGGTATTATCGAGGGAACAGAAGGCATCCATTGGGTCGCCGTGGACCCGGCCGGGAATGTCTATGCCGCCTCGAATCGAAGCCACTATTTGAGGAAGTACTCGAAGGTAGAGTCGACGAACTGACAGCTATCGCTCTGCGGCAGCAACCGCTGAGTGCAACAACCTGCGGCCGCTTAATAAGAACACGCTGATCTGTCTCACGTGCTGGACGAGTTCCACTGGTGTGCGGTCGTCTTCTGTCCCCGGAAGGTGATAGCCGGAGGTTACCCTCATGAGAGAGGGTTTTTGGCCACGTAACTCCCTGACGTCGTCCGCAACAGAAACTCGTCGCCCGTTAGGCCCGCACCGGTCCACCGAGGTCTCAGTTTCAACGCGGAGTGCAAGGACATGGCCTTATATCCTTCCATCATCACCGGATTTGCGGCCTTAGTACTCTCTGGGGGGGGGCTATCCCTTCACGCCCAAGTCCGCTTCGAAGTTCCCAGCACGACCGGAATGTCTTGGTACAGAGGTAACACTCACAGCCACACGACTGAGAGCGACGGCGACTCTTCGCCTGAATATGTAGCTCGATGGTATAGGGAACACGGGTACAACTTTCTTGTGCTCTCCGATCACAACGTGTTCACCGATCCTACTCAGCTTTCCCATCTCACCGACTCAGGTTTCATCCTCATTCCCGGCGAGGAGCTTACCTCCCAGTACGAAGGCCTTCCCGTGCACGTGAACGGGCTCAACCTCCCTGGTCTAGTGGACCCGAGGACTGGTTCAACAATGGTCGCCACCATCCAGAGCAATGTGGATGCGATTCGGGAGGTGGAGGGTGTGCCGCACGTCAATCACCCCAATTTCAGCTGGGCTTTCGGCGCGGAGGAGTTAGCCCAGGTCGAGAATGATCGCCTTTTGGAGATCTACAACGGCCACCCGACCGTACATAATGGGGGCGGGGGAGGGTTTCCCTCCGTTGAAGAGATCTGGGATATGCTTCTGACTGGAGGAAAGAGAATCTACGGAATTGCCGTGGATGATGCGCACCACTTTCGGGGGGAGTTTTCGGTGGATCGCGCTAATCCTGGACGGGGCTGGATCTCCGTGAGGGCCCGCTCCCTCGACCCAGTCGAGATCATGAGGCAACTGGAGGCGGGACAGTTCTATGCGAGCAGCGGCGTTCAGCTAGCCGATGTGGTTGCAGGGGAAAATCGGCTAGAGATCCATATTGCGCCGCGTGGGAACTTCCGGTATACGACGACCTTCCTAGGGTCCGGGGGCAGAGTCCTGTCGGTTTCATCGTTAAACCCCGCCGTGTACACGCTTCAAGGGGGTGAGGGATACGTGCGTGCGAAAGTCAGCAACTCAAGGGGTGAGGCCGCATGGGTTCAGCCGTTCTTCGTTATCAGTCCCTAGGATTGGCAAATCTATGCTGTGCGTCGTTTCGCTGGGAGTTATCGAATCGTGCGACAATTTGTGCGCCTCGCGATGGAGGTCAGCCAAAGTCTCACTATCGAGCCGCTCTTCCTGAACGATGCGCTTCGCTTGGCGAACCTCGTCTGCGTATTGGTCTATGGCTCTCCAGCGGAAACTTGTGTCCGATCAAGCCACCGTTGGAGCGGATAACCGATAGCGTGGACACCATGGAGATGGCCCGCAGCGGTTTCATCTTCCGTGGAGGGGTGGTTCGTAAGCTTAGGCAGTCGTTTCGCGACACAACTGCTGGGCTGGAGGACTAGAACCAATGAAGCTCTACCTCTTCGTGCTCCTTGCCGCACTGTGTTTCCCCGGTCTTTCCTCGGCTCAGGTGTCGAATGAACGATTGGAGGAAACCGTTTTCGGGCACATGCCGGATGGAATGGTTGTGAAGCAGTTCGCCCTGCGAAACGCCAATGGGATGACCGTAAGGATCATCTCGTACGGCGCGATTGTCATAGAGATTCAGACTCCAGACCGAGATGGGAACACGATCAATGTGGTCTATGGTTCCGACACGCTCGAGCCGTATCTCGACCCATTTCCCGCTGCGGCGGTCATCGGCAGAGTTGCAAATCGAATCGGCAACGCAGGATTCTCGATCGATGACGTTGAGTATCGCCTCACGGTCAACCACCGCGGCAAGCACCATATTCATGGCGGTGATAGAGGATTTGCGAAGGTGGTCTGGGATGCGGAGGCGCTCCCGGTCACCGAGAGCGAAGTTGGAGTCAGATTGACGCATCTCAGTGTCGATGGCGAGGACGGCTATCCTGGCAATGTAACAGCGACGGTGACCTATACGCTTACAGATGACAATGAGTTACGACTGGACTACACAGCGACCACCGACCGGCCTACCATCATCAACATGACCAACCATGCCTATTTCGACTTAGGAGGTGACGGTGATCTGTCAACGCACGAACTGTGGTTGAACGCTGATCGTTATACGCTCACCGATAGCGAACTCATTCCGACTGGTGACGTCTTGTCGGTGAAGAACACACCATTGGATTTTACGACCCCAGAATTCATCGGCGCGCGTACCGATCAGATTCACGAGCCCATCGAGAACTTCTACGATCACAACTTTGTCTTCAATGCCGGTGGAAAAGGTGTTGTTCTTGTGGCCCGCGTTCGGGAAGTGAAAAGTGGCCGCGTCATGGAAGTGCGAACGGATCGACCCGCCGTGCAACTCTACACGGGCAACTCAGTCGGCTTCTGCTTAGAAACTCAGACCTATCCCGACGCCATTAACCACGAGAATTTTCCGTCGCCGATCGTGCGACCGGGCACACCGTTTCAGACCACGACAATCTTCACGTTCTCGGCTCAATAGACATAGCCGAGACCTCTCCGGTATCCTCGGCGTCGATCTGTACGACTTCATCCGTGCTGTCAGAGTCCTCCTCAGGGATCGCAGTGCTTAATCACATGATTGTTACGAATGGCGGTTGGGCGAGTGCTACCCGGAGTGGATCGTAGCGTAACACCGGAGCCCCCTTGAGCTTTAGGGGTATCACAAAGGTTCCCTGATCTCAGCCACCCGAGCAGACTTCCCTCCATGAATCTGCCGACCGAAACCGCTTCCCCGGAGAGAGGTACGATTCTTGGGATCCCGCGAGACCTCGCGCGGGTGCTGGAGCCGTATGCTGACCGGTTGGACACGGGAACGATCCGTGGGGCCTATGAGGTAGCGGAGGAAGCCCACCGAGGGCAGAAGCGAGCGTCGGGTGAGACCTTCGTGAGTCACTCGGTGGAGGTGGCCAAAATCCTGGGCCAACTTCAACTGGATAGCGCCTCGATAGTGGCAGGGCTCATTCACGACATCGTAGAGGACACCCTCTATTCGGTCGCCGACATCCGAGAGCGGTTTGGTTCTGAAGTGGCCTCGATCGTGGACGGGGTCACAAAGATTGGGAAGGTACGATTCGGCTCCCATACTGAGCGGCAAGCAGAAAACTACCGGAAGCTACTTCTCTCTATGGCCGACGACGCTCGGGTCATCCTTATCAAGTTGGCCGACCGACTCCACAACATGCGGACGCTTGAGTATCTGCCTGGCGACAAGCGTTTGAGGATTGCCCTCGAAACGCGTGAGATCTACGCGCCATTGGCACACCGTCTCGGGATTGCTCAGGTCAAGTGGGAGCTAGAAGATCTCTCTTTTAAATTCCTCGAGCCTGACAAATACAGGGAGTTACGTGGGCATGTGCAGGCCGGACGGAAGGAGCGCGAGCGGCAGATTGCTGAATTCCGACAGCCCCTTGAGGAGCTTCTGCGAGAAGCGGACATTCCCGCTGAGGTCATGGGGCGTCCTAAGCACCTCTGGTCCATCCACCATAAGATCGAGCGCAGGGGCAAGCCGTACGAAGAGATCTACGACCTCATGGCGATGAGGGTCATCACGGACACGGTCCAGAACTGTTATGCAACTCTTGGCCTCATCCACTCTTCCTGGACCCCGATCCAGGAGCGGTTCCACGACTATCTGGCTACTCCCAAGTCGAATATGTATCGGTCGATCCATACGACGGTCTTTGGCCCGGGGGGACGCAGATATGAAGTGCAGATCCGTACCCAGGAAATGCACCGTACGGCCGAATACGGGATCGCTGCACACTGGCGCTATAAGGAGGAAGAGACAGAGACCGATGAGGTTGACGAGGCGCTCTCATGGTTCCGACAGGTCCTGGAGTGGCAACAGCACGCTTCTGAACCAGAAGAGTTCATGGAGTTCCTCAAGATGGACTTGTTTCTCGGCGAGATCTTCGTGTTCACGCCCAAGGGGGAGGTAAAACAGTTACCGATCGGAGCGACACCCCTCGACTTTGCCTTCGCCGTCCATACTGACGTCGGCCTGAGATGTGGAGGGACGAAGGTGAACGGCCGAATCGCAGCCCTCTCCAGGGAACTGAGGAACGGGGATACGGTGGAGATTATCACTTCTCCTAGTCAGACCCCATCCCGGGATTGGTTGGCGTTCGTAAAGACGGCCCGGGCACGACAGCGCATCCGCCACTGGATTCGCCAGGAAGAGAGCGAACAGTCCGTGAAGTTGGGTCAGGAGTTTCTTGAGCGGGAACTCAAGAAGCGCCACTTGACGCTCCCTCCGGACAGGAATCTCCAGCGCACTGCTCAGCAGCTCGACCTGGGGAAGTGGGAGAATGTGCTGGTCGCGCTCGGTTGTGGGGACATTGGCCCTTCTGCAGTGATGAAGGAGCTTTACCCAGACGGCACTCCGCTGGAATTCGATCCGCCTCCCTCGTCCCCTTTCCGCCGTCTCGCTGCTCGCCTGAGAAAATCCCAACCGGGGGTGAAAATCCAGGGCCTAGACAGCCTCATGGTCCGTTATTCTAAGTGCTGCCAGCCGGTTCCGGGTGATGATGTGATCGGCTATATCACGATCGGACGTGGCGTGTCCATCCATCGTAAAGACTGTCCGAACGTACTGAACCTTTCGCAGGATCCAGAGCGAAGAATTGAGATCGAATGGACTGCCCAGGAGAGCGAACGGTTCCTGGTGAAGCTCTACACGCGCGGCACGGATCGACGGGGACTCCTCTCGGACATCGCGCGGGCGATCGCAGATACGGACACCAATATCCAGCATGCCGACATCCGCGGAGTCGACGCGGGTATGCTGGGCGAGTTTGTAGTGGAGGTCCGCCACCTAGGCCATCTCAAGAAGGTCATGAAGGGGGTGAGCCAGGTGAAGGGAGTGCTCGCGGTCGAGCGCAGAGAGTCGTTCGGGGACTCAGAGCTGGTGAGCTTCGAGGCCCACTGATGTGGGCTTTTTGACCCGATGCCTGAATTCAGGATCGAAGCCCCGTACGACCCCAAAGGGGACCAGCCGAACGCGATCAAGGAACTCTCCCAAGGCCTGTCTCGGGGGGATCGATTCCAGACTCTTCTGGGCGCGACGGGTACCGGGAAGACGTTTACGATTGCACATGTCGTTGCGAACTATGGGCGTCCGGCCCTTGTGATGTGTCACAACAAAACCCTTGCCGCACAGCTCTACGGTGAACTCAAGCAGCTATTTCCGCGCAATGCAGTCGAGTACTTCGTCTCCTATTACGACTACTATCAACCGGAGGCGTACGTACCGGCAACTGACACTTATATCGAGAAGGACTCCTCGATCAATGAGGATATCGATCGACTCCGGCTAAGAGCGACTTCATCGCTGTTCGAGCGAGAGGACGTCGTCGTCGTAGCTTCCGTCTCGTGTATCTACGGGCTGGGAAACCCCATCGATTACCGTTCCCTGATGTTCGAGGCCAAGATCGGGGATGAGGTCGGTCGAAATGAGTTCCTTCGGTCACTCGTCGATATCCAATACCGTCGGAATGACATAGCGTTTGAACGGGGTACGTTCCGTGTCAGAGGGGACACGGTGGAGGTCCTGCCAGCGTATGACGAACAGGCGATCCGGATAGAGTTCTGGGGGGATGAGGTGGAGCGGATTACCCGTTTCGATCCCTTGACTGGTGAAATCGTAACGTCGCTGACCCGAACCGCGATCTACCCTGCGTCTCACTACGTGACCGACCGGTGCACCATAGAGGAGGCAGTGCCTCTGATCCGTCAGGAACTTACCCGGCAAGTCCAGCACTTCCAAGGCAATAGCCTGCTCTTGGAGGCCCAGAGGATCGAGTCCCGAACGGAATTCGACCTTGAGATGATGTTGGAGATTGGCACCTGTCCTGGGATTGAGAACTACTCCCGGTTCATGGGCGGGCGGGCGGCAGGAGAGCGTCCATCCTGCCTGCTCGACTACTTCCCTGAGAATTTCGTCGTCATCGTGGATGAGTCCCATCAGACACTCCCTCAAATCCAGGGTATGTACCGGGGGGATCAATCTCGGAAGGAGACCCTTGTCGAGCATGGATTTCGACTCCCTTCCGCCCTCGATAATCGTCCTCTCACCTACGAAGAGTGGGAGAATCTGATTCCTCGGGCGCTGTTTGTATCGGCCACTCCCGGAGATCGAGAATTGAAACTGTCGAGTGGCGTGGTGGTTGAGCAGATCATTCGCCCGACTGGCCTTGTCGATCCGGAAGTGGTGGTTCGTCCTGTAAAGGGGCAGGTGGACGACCTCTTGTCTGAGATTCGGGAGCGCGAGAGGCGCAGTGAACGGGTACTCGTAACAACGCTGACGAAGCGGATGGCAGAGGATCTGTCCGAGTACCTGCAGAGTGTTGGGGTCCGCGTGAGATATTTGCACTCGGACATTGCCACCATCGAAAGAGTGGAGATTCTCCGCGGGTTGCGACTAGGGCGGTTCGATGTGTTGGTGGGGATCAACTTGTTACGGGAGGGTCTCGACCTTCCTGAAGTGTCCCTCGTCGCTATTCTAGATGCTGACAAGGAGGGTTTCCTCCGTGACTTCCGCTCGCTAATCCAGACGATCGGTCGGGCTGCCCGGAACGTGAAGGGCCGGGCGATTCTCTACGCTGACCGGCTGACCGATTCCATGCGCAGATGCCTAGAGGAGACCGAACGAAGACGGGAACTCCAGATCGAGTTCAACCGGGTCCACGAAATCACGCCAGAAACGATACGCAAGAGCGTTCAGCAAATCGAGTTCTCGACTCGTGTTGCGGATGCTCGTGCGATTCCGACTCCCCGAGTGGCGGATACAGTTCGATCATACCAGGATGAAGTGAATGTAGAGGAGTTGCTCCGAGCACTTGAGACGGAGATGGATACGGCCGCGACCGAGTTCGACTTTGAACGAGCGGCTCTCCTGCGGGACGAGCTGTTCGACCTGCGGGCCAGTCTCTTATGAGTGGGCTGACCGGATGATCCTGTCTGAGCGGGAGTTGGTGCGGTGGGGGACCCGGATAGGGCAAGAGGTCGGCGTCCCGATCTTCCTCGGACTACGAGGTCAGCTGGGAGCCGGAAAATCGGTCTTGGCGCGCGCGATTGCCCGTGGTGCCGGAGTGGAAGTTGCGATTCCCTCTCCCACTTTCAACCTACTCTTTAGATATTCGGCCCGCGATGAGGTCGAGGTAGTCCACTTGGACCTTTTTCGCCTTCGGCACTCTGATGAACTGTGGGAGCTGGGGTGGGAGGAGCTGGGACAGGGACCCGAAATCGTTTTGGTGGAATGGCCGGATCGTGCTGGAGAGAACCTCCCTCAGGACCGGTGGGACATTCACCTCTCAGCTTCAGAGTCTGGCTCGCTCGTGCGCACGGTCCAAGTTCATCGGGTAGGAGTTCCGCCACACTTGCCGGGGTTCCCTGTGTCACTGGATAGCGTGCCTTGAGTGACAAACCGGTGCTTTTGGCTCTTGAAACCTCCTCCGCGGTGGGATCGGTGGCTGTGGCGTGTGGTCGGGATGTCCTGGGACGTGGATGGCTCCTCCAGAGGGGAGAGCATGCGTCCGCACTTATCCCTCAGATCGCAACGACGCTGGAAGAAGCCGGTGTGAAACGGGAGGATATTGAGGGTCTGCTTGTGGGTCGCGGACCCGGATCCTTCACAGGTCTCCGTATTGCAGCGGCCACGGCGAGGGGCCTTGCGAAGGCGCTAGGCGTCCCGCTTTGGCATTTTTCCTCGTTGGCAACCGGGGCAGCTTCTCTGGGTGTCAAGATGCCCGAATCACTCTCGAATCATCAGGGCGTTATCTCTTCTGAGCTTTCCGATGCGGCGGTTGCCTGGCCTCGTTACGTTCTTCTTGACGCAGGGTCCGACCGGGTATACGCGGCCTGCTATGGGCTCCTCTCAGACCGGATCGAGACGCTCATTGAGCCCACTGCCTGCACGCTCTCAGATGTCCTTGGAGCCTGGATTCCCGAAAGCTCCTTGTTCTGTGGGAGCGCCGCTCTCCGTCACGCTGCAGTCATCGCCGATGCCGGTCATGTCGTACTCCCATTTCCCGCGGGGCTCCCGACTGCTGAGGGACTGCTCCGAGTCCACCGTCTAAGTGTGGGCGAGGAGCCCGTGAGTGGACGAAGTCAGTGGGAGCCTGAGTACCTCAGGGCTTCGTCAGCGGTGAGGCCTGCAGTGTCCCGTGGGATGCATGCATGAAACCTCTTGGGAGTTCTGGGTCGGGTTCCTCTACAGCACGCCAAAGCCAGTTGCCAGCCCGGAGATCAGATGGCAGGGTGAGGATCCGACCGGCAAGGATCGAGGATCTCGATCGGATCGCGCAGGTTGAAGCCACCTGTTTTTCCGTTCCCTGGAATCCGGGAGTATTCCGATCTCTCATCGGTCGGCCCGGGGTGTATCTCCTCGTTGCCGAATTGGACTGGATTAGAGAGGAAGTGGGTGGGTCGACCGTCTCGACTAAGTCTTTCCGCATTGTCGGGCATGGGATACTCTGGCGCGCTGCCGAGGAGGCTGAGTTGGCGAACCTTGCTGTAGACCCTGCCTTTCGAGGTCAGGGAGTTGCTGGGGCGCTTCTTGATCGACTGATTGACGAGGCCTCGGGCGCGGGGGTCACCTCAGTGTTTCTGGAGGTCCGTGCTTCCAATGAGGCCGCGTTGGTTCTGTATGTGGGAAGGGGGTTTCATCAGGTGGGGGTGCAGAGGCACTATTACGATCAACCGAGGGAGGATGCCAGGGTCCTCCAGCTGACGCTGGCGTCCGGTGGTGGTGGCGGGATGCCGGAGATAGACGACAGCGATGGGAGTCAACACATGCGGCGGCAACGCTGAATCGGAGGGGAAGGGGAGATGCGCTATCCAGTGTACCGAGGTCGCCGCCTGCGGGGCAACGCCGCTGTTCGCAGGTTGGTGCGGGAGACGCGACTGTCCTCGCAGCGTCTCATTTTGCCCCTGTTCGTCGAGCCCGGTGAGGGGATGCGCCGCGCGGTTCAATCCATGCCGGGAGTCTTTCGAACATCGGTCGACGAGGCTGTCCACGATGCTAGAGATGCCTACGAACTCGGACTGGGTGGGGTCATGCTCTTCGGAATCTCCGAGGCTAAGGACGAGCAGGGAAGCTGGGCCTGGTCAGCGGACGGCATCGTGCAACGCAGCATCCGCGCACTCAAGTCGGAAGCTCCGGATTTGCTTGTAGTCACTGATGTGTGTCTCTGTGAGTACACCTCTCACGGACACTGCGGTGTGGTCGAGGATGGCAAGATCCTGAACGATCCCACACTTGAGCTCCTAGCCAGAACTGCTGTCAGCCACGCGGAGGCTGGTGCTGATATGGTGGCGCCGTCCGACATGATGGATGGTCGGGTGGGTGCCATCAGGGAAGCTCTGGATGGCTCCGGGTTCCATGAGACCCCGATCATGAGCTATTCGGTCAAGTATGCTTCGGAGTTCTACGGGCCGTTCCGGGATGCGGTTGACTCAACCCCATCGTTCGGGGATCGTTCGGCGTACCAGATGGATCCGGCGAATGGCAACGAAGCGCTTCGAGAGGTTCTTGCGGATCTCGAGGAAGGTGCGGACATCCTCATGGTGAAGCCCGCCCTGGCGTACCTCGACGTGATCCGTCGGGTGAAAGAGGAGGCTGGTGCTCCCGTAGCCGCCTACCACGTGTCGGGCGAATACGCTGCGATCATGGCTGCGATCGAGCGTGGGTGGCTCGAAGAGGGGGCAATGCGAGAGGCACTGACCTCAATCCGTAGGGCTGGCGCCGATGTGATCATCTCTTACTGGGCACGAGAATTTGCTAGGAGTGTATGATGGCGACGAGTGGTAAACATATGACGTCAATGTGTTGGCCCTCTTTGCGACCGCCGGTTATCTTCTTACGGGTATAAGAGGGACAGGTTCGACGCTGAGTCCGAGAGGTGGTGCTTGACCAGTCCACTGCCCGCCATTTCTGAGATCAGCTGGTCGCAGGCACGGGAAGTTGAGGGAGCTATCATGATTCGCAAGGGGAGCATGGTTCTCGCGTTCGGACTTCTTCCCACGCTGTCTGAGGTTCAGATACCAACGGACGCAGACTGTACGCATACGGTCTGGTTTGGGGAGAGCCTGAGCGGAATCACGAGAGAGTATTGCGGTGCGACCTCCAAGATGATGTTGGAGCCGTACGATGAGTTTCCGTGGAGTCTTCACGCACCGTGCGTCCGGGTCTTCGGGTGATGGTCGACCGAAAGATGCCTTGATTAAGCACCGCCGGATTCGCCCGTCCCTGATGGGCGCAGTCCACCGCAAGCAACGGTACGCGTGATCCATCTCGCCGCGTTCGTCTTCTACATCGGCGCATTTGTCCCCTGGGTCTACCTCCTTCTTCGGGGTTCCCCGGGGCACACCGTTTTTGTTGCCTCAGGCCTCACTGCGGTCGCGGTTGCACTGCATGCGATGGCACTCGTGGATTTTTGGGTGACCTACGGTGAACTTCCACTGGGAGGGCTGGGGGCCGCGCTCTCCTCTCTGGCGTTTGTTGGCGGATTGGCGCTTGTGGCCGTGCTGCCTTTGAAGGAGGTAGCGCGGATTGCTCTTGGTCTCCTTCCCTTCGTTCTGCTGCTTCAGGGCGCGGCTCTGGTCCTGGGGATCGAACCTTCTCCGCTCGACTTTGATTTTCAGGGTGCGGGCTTTGTCCTTCACGTCGCGCTCGCCTTTTTCGGTTTGCAGGGTTTAGCAATCGCGTTTGCGGCCGGCCTTCTCTACCTCCTGCAGTACCACGAACTAAAGGTGAAACGGCTCGGAAGGCTCTTCCGTTTTATACCCGCCTTGGCCACGCTGGAGAAGGTCGGGCGGATCGGGCTCTCTATGGGTTTTGTTGCCCTGAGCCTCGCACTCGGGGTTGGGTGGGCGTGGACGGTGCAAAACCGCGGATCGCTAGAAATCGATGATCCGAAGGTGATTTGGGCGGTGCTGAGCTGGGTGGTATTTCTCGGCATCTTTGCCGCGCGTCGTGGTAGGGGCCGGAGCGAATATCGAAGTGCGCTCGCTGCCGTTATCGGGTTCGGTATCGTGATCGGAACCTATCTTGCCTTGCGGATCACCGCCGGGGGGACGGGCCTTTTCCTGTGAGTGCCGGATGGGTAGGGGAGCGGTGAGTATGCCTTTGGTAGTTGTGGGCGTGAGCCACGATACAGCTCCCGTTGAGGTCCGAGAGCAACTCGCATACGGATCTGATGAGGCTTCGCGTGCCCTTCTTTACCTTCGTGAAGAAGAGGGAGTTGAAGAAGCCGTTCTTCTTTCGACCTGTAACCGGACTGAGGTCTACCTCTTCCCTGCAACTGACGAAAGGGCTCTGCGGGCAGTGGAGCGGCTCTTCGTAAATAAGGCCCACAGGATCGAGGGCGGTCTCGAAAGTTACATGTTCGAGAAGTGGGGGGAGAGCGCGGTCCATCACCTGTTCCAAGTGACGGCTGGCCTCGATGCTATGGTTACCGGGGAGGCTGAGATTCAAGGACAGGTTAAGGACGCCTACCAGCAAGCGGCGGGCTCATCCACGGCGCCACCCCTGGTGGGGCCAGTCCTCAACCGGTTGTTTCAGGAAGCGCTGTCAGTTGGGGGGCAGGTACGGTCCGAAACGTCTATCGGTGAAGGCTCGGCCTCAGTGGCTTCCGTAGCGGTCGAACTGGCGGGGAAGATTTTCGGCTCCCTTCGGGGGAAGCGAGTGCTAATCGTCGGAGCGGGGATCACTGGTGAACTAATCTATGAGGCGCTTGCACGAGAAGGTGTGCAGAGTGTGGCAGTCGCGAACCGGACGTACGATCGAGCAGTGACTCTGGCACGAAAGCACCACGGCCATGCTGTCCCGTTTGAGCGGATCGCCGATACCCTGTCGACGGTGGATATCATCCTAAGCTCGACGGCCGCTCCACACCCTGTGTTAACCCGGACGATTCTGAGAGAATCCTTCGTGGAGCCTCGCCGGCGACCCCTCCTCATTATCGACATTGCAATACCCCGTGACGTGGACCCATCGGTGGGTGACGAATCGGAAGTCTTTCTCTACAATGTGGACGACCTCCGCACCATTGTCGAAGAGCACGTCCAGTTAAGGGAAGGAGCGGTGCCGGAAGCCGAGAGGATCCTCCGGACCCACTGCGAGGAGTTTGGTGCTTGGTACGCTTCGTTGGAAGTAGTTCCTGTGATCCAGACTATAAGGAAGAAGGCAGAGGCCTCTCGGGAGGCTGAGCTGGAGCGGCTGTTCCGTGGATTGAATCATATGACGGAGGAAGACCGCGCTCGCGTGGAAGAGTTCTCCCGCCGTTTGCAGAACAAGCTTCTGCACGATCCGACTGTTCGCCTTCGCAAGGGGATGGCCGAGGGATCTGGCCCGAAGTTGGTGGAAGCTGTTCGCTTCCTCTATGGGATTGAGGACCGGGGTGATCTAGGGCCGGAGGTCTCCGGGGAGCACAACGTGACGGGTGAAGGAGAGGATCCCAAGGAGGGGACGAGCGAGCAATGATCGGTACCCAAGAGGAATCATGCACCCACCGGGGGCATGATGCCGCCAAGAAGGTCTTGGTGACAGGTGGTGCGGGGTTCATCGGACGCCATGTTGCAGATGGCTATCTTGCTCGTGGAGACCGGGTTTGGATCGTGGATGACCTCTCCACCGGGAAGAGGGATAACCTTCCTGTAGAGGCCACCTTCATCGAAATGTCGATCGAGGATCCTGGGATGGGCGATCTGTTCTCTGAGGTTGGCTTCGACTTGGTGAACCACCATGCAGCGCAGAGCGATGTGAGGATATCCGTCGCGGACCCCCGGAGAGATGCGAAAACCAACGTCTCCGGGCTCCTCAACGTTCTTGAGGGGGCCCGAAGGTGCGGCGCATGCCGTGTCATCTATATCTCGTCGGGTGGGGTCGTCTATGGGGAGCCGAAGGTGATTCCGACTCCTGAGACAGTGCCCAAGCTCCCCTTGTCGCCGTACGGGGTCAGCAAGCTGTCCGGCGAGCTGTATCTTCACTATTACAGGGAGGTCCATGGATTGCAGTACATTGCGCTGAGGTACTCCAACGTCTACGGCCCACGGCAAGACTCTGAGGGTGAGGCTGGCGTGGTAGCGATCTTTTCCAGCTGCCTGCTAGCCAGGGAAGCACTTCATGTCTTTGGTGATGGGGAGCAAACCCGTGACTACGTCTATGTTGGTGACGTTGTGAGGGCGAACTTGTTTGTGTCCGATCTTTCGCTTGAGGGGGGGGGTGATCTGGACGATCTTGCTTTCAACATCGGGACCGGGGTGGCGACGAGTGTGAATTGTCTGGCCGATGCTCTCGAGAAGGTGTCTGGTGTCCACTCCGGGCGTAGTTTTGAGCCCCCTCGCCCCGGTGAGCTTCAGCACAGCACGCTGGACATCTCTCGGATCCGAGGTCGTGGATGGAATGCGGAAGTAGGTCTTGAGGAGGGGTTGGCCACGACTTTTGGTTGGATTGCAGATCAGGATCGGGCATCTAGTGGGGTGCCAATATGATCCAGATGCTGATGCAAGCAGGGCGAGCGGTGCCACAGAATGCTTGGGATCTGGTCTGGGGTGCGACGTTCCCGACCAAGGCCGTACTCCTCCTGCTCGCCTTCTTCTCGATCGCTTCATGGATCCTCATTTTCTGGAAGTGGCGGCAGTTCATAGGAGTCAGGAAACAGGGGGATCAATTTCTCGAGGCGGTAGAGCACTCACAGAGGATGGAGGACGCCTACCGTGCTATCCTGACCCTTCCCGACTCTCCGTATGGAAGGGTTTTCCGACAGGGGATGAACTTCTTCAGCGAACTGCAGCCTGGCGCATTGAAAGAAGGATCGGGCGTAGGGGACGGACTCTCTCTCACCCAACTCGAGGTCCTTCGTCTCGTGATGGAGAAAGAGGAAGCCGAGGAACGGGATGAACTCGCGGTAGGTCTCACCTGGCTGGCGATCTTTGGCTCGGTTTCGCCCCTTCTCGGGCTCATGGGCACCGTGTGGGGGATCATGAACGCTTTTCTGGGGATCGTGAACACTGGTTCCAGCGACATCAGCGCGGTTGCTCCCGGCGTGGCAGAGGCGTTGATTACGACTGTCGCTGGCTTGGCCGTCGCGATCCCGGCGGTAATCTTCTACAACTTTTTTGTCGCGCGGCTGAATCTCATCTTGGGAGAGCTGGAAGGGTTCTCGTCTGAGTTCATTGGGACACTGGCGCGAGAGGGGCGGGTTTGAGCATCCGAGGAAGTCGGGGATCAGGCCGAGGGGATCTGGAGATGAATGCGGAAATCAATGTCACTTCTCTGATCGACGTTGCGTTCACTCTCCTTGTGATCTTCATTATCACTGCGCCAATTATGCAGGGTGGAATAGAGGTGCGACTGCCGGAAGCCCAGGTGCAGCCGCTCGTCCCTGCAGAGAATCCATTTATCCTGAACATCGTTGCGGATGGAAGCGTGGTGTTGGGGGAAACACCCATCGGAATCGGGGAGTTTGCTGAGGTGTTTCCGCAGCTGTTCTCCGCAGCAGCTCCCTCTGAAGTGTTCATTCGGGGGGACTCTGCGGCAATCTACGGCAGGATTCTCCCTGTCATTGGGATTGTCGCAGAGGTTACGCGCGAGGCGGGTGTGCCGTGGCGTCTGGTGGCTCGGGAACTTCCACGCCGGTGAGGTTGAGGGATGTGTGACTCAGAAGTGCGACGGAAGAAGCAGGCCACGAGACCTTTGGAACCGGCAGGGGGGTAGGAGAGCCTCAGGAGCACTATGATGAACTGGAGCCGAAATCCGAGCCGGCCGGGCAGGGCCCCGGTCCTTCTGTCTGCCAGTCTACACAGCTTCCTCTTGCTCGCAGCGTGGTGGGGAAATCGGGCAGTTGATGACACTATTGAGTACGTGACGTATCAGATGCAGCTGATCACGGAGGCAGAGCTAGAGGCAATGGAGACTCCGCCGATCGTAGAGACTCCGAACCTTCCACCCCCGACTCCAGAACCCGAGCCTGAGCCAGAAGTCCCGGAACCCGACCCTGAGCCACCGGAGGAGCCTGAACCTGAGCCTGAACCTGAGCCCGAACCTGAGCCGGAACCACCACAGCCTGATGTGGTCGCCCAGCCTGATGTGGCCATCGAAACCGCATCCACGCAGGAAATGGCCGTGAGAATGGAGGGACTACGGAGGGACTATCCCCAGTATTACGACCAGATCGTGAGAGAGATCAACAGGTGCTTCCGCTGGAATGGTGGAGGGAACTGGACGACTGTGATCCGATTTGAGATCGGCAGTGACGGAGGCATCCCGGACGCTTCCATCCAGATCTACTCACCATCGACAAGTGGTGCCTTCGACATCGAGGCATTTGGTGCCGTAGCATGTGCCGGAGGGGGACGTCTCGGACCTCTCCCGGAGGATCTTCCCTATGATGCACTCCCCGTTCAGTTCACATTCCAACCGTTGTAGAGTGGATGCTCTTGTGCCCTCGGTGAGGAGATGAAACGAGGCATGGGTCTGCAACACCCTTTGACCCGGTGGTTTATGGATGTCATGAGTCCGCGATGAGCCCGATAGTTATGCGATTGGCACGAACCCATCCTACCACCTGCGTGCTGCTGGCTTTCGGCTGGCTTGTGTCCGGAGTGATCTCGGACGTCTCCGCTCAGGATGTGGAAGAGCGTTTCCCGGGGGTGAGTCTTGGGCTGTCCTACGAGACAAGATCCCTTCCCACGTTGGCGATTCAGCCCTTTACCGGTCAAACTGGGGGTCAATCTCAGGCATCACAGGTTGAGAACATCATTGCTCGAGACCTCCGATACTCTGATCGCTTTAGTGTCGTGGATGCGATTCCTTCCGCGCTGGTAAGAGATGAGGTGGACTACGCGCTTTGGGACGAGATTGGTGCAACCTGGCTCATTACTGGCCGGGTGGAGGGAGTTGGCCCAACTGCCGTTCTGATCCTTGAACTTCATGACGTCGTCTATCGAGAAGTGGCGAACCGTGGGCGTTTCACAGTTGCGGATCCTGAATCCGCCGAGTTCAGAATGGCGGCCCATGTGGTGTCAGACTCTATCGTGAGGTGGGTACTTGATGAACCGGGAATAGCGGCGACGCGGATCGTGTTCTCTAGAAGGATGGAGGATGGCAGCCAGGATCTTTGGATAATCGACTCGGATGGGGAGAACCTCCGGCGCCTTACGAGTCATCGGGGTGGGGAGTTCGGAGTGCCGATCTCTTTGACTCCGCAGTGGTCTCCCAGCGGGACACGTGTGGCGTACACTTCGTACAAGGATGAGGGGCTGCCGAGGATCTACGAGCTGAATCTACTGACGGGAGAGGAGAAGCCAGTGCCGGCGCCGCGGCCCGGAGATTATATTTCGCCAGCCTATCACCCCGATGGGGAACTGCTTTACTTTGCGGTCAATAGCGGGCGCTCAAGCGGAATCTACCGGTACAACATAGCGATGGAGTGTTGCTTTGAGAGCCTCACCGAGGGTCGGAGCGCAGATATTTCCCCGACTTTCTCCCCGGACGGCCGGAGTCTTGCGTTCAACTCCAACCGGCTCGGGGTTGGAACCCCACAGATTTACATGATGGCAACAGACGGGTCGGGTCGGGCTGAAATTGTTTCTCCCTATGTCTACAGCACGCCCGGGTACTATACTTCTCCCGACTGGTCTCCGATCGGAAATCGGGTGGCCTATCACGGAAGAGTCCAACGCAGGGGGGCCCATCAGATTCTCATTGCCGAGTTGGATGGACGAAACCGCGTGAGGCGGACCTCTCAGATTACCTTCGGTGGGGTGAACGAGGATCCGAGCTGGGCGCCAGATGGTCGGCATCTCGTCCATGTCGGCGAGAGAGCATACGGATATGGGTTGTTCATCACGGATCTGTTTACCGGAAACACTCGCACGCTGGTCTCCGGTATCCGTCCCAACCCTCCAGCTTGGTCGCCTCCGCTCCGTCCTTGAGTCGATGAGGGCTGCTAAGAGACGGGGTTATCTGCCCTCGGGGCATTGCGCGACAAGGAGTTTTTAGGTATATGGCAAGTAGCTTTGACCCCGGAGTGACAACGGCTGTAGGTGAGGCCAAATGGATGTTGGCCGGACAATTATGTATGTGTGGGACCGAGTGCATTGGCATATTGTACCAATCAACCTTTCTGCTACTGGAGTATTGATGATGTATCGCAGACTTTTCGTTGTGTCGGTGGTGCTCGGAGGGCTGACGCTGGCGGCTTGTGGCGGTGAGCCTCCCATGGATCCGCCCCCCCCCGCACCTGAACCAATGGCGGCTGGGCCGGATCTGGACTCGCTCAGGGCGTACGAGGATTCAGTGAGAGCCGCCCGTGAGGCGGAAGCTCGGGCGGCGGCCGAGAGAGAGAGGGCGATCGCAGCGGCCCGTGCCATCTTGGAGCAGCGCGTTCAGTTCGACTATGATGAGTCGGAGATCAGGTCGGATGCCGCGGCCGTGCTCCGACAGAAGGTGGCGGTCCTCCGCGCGAGTCCGCAGGTGAGGATTCGCCTTGAGGGACACGCTGATGAGAGGGGATCGGTGGAGTACAATCAGGCGCTTGGGAATCGTCGAGCACAGAGTGTCCTCGACTTCTTTACCCAGCAGATGCTTTCGGCCGGTGGGTTCGAGACCACCTCCTTCGGTGAAGAACGGCCGCTCTCCATGGCAAGCAACGAGGCTGCGTGGGCTCAGAATCGTCGGGTGGAATTTGTGATCACCTCGGGTGGTGGTTCAATCAACCCAGCGGGGCAGTAGGGACGCGTCCGCCGGGAGTGGCTGGATCTTAGTTTGTGCGTGTCTCGGCGCTCAGTAACGCCGGGCCGGGTGGACCCTGTGTCTCCTGGCCGGTGTAGGCTAACCTGGTCGCTGCAGGGTTGCTCTGGTTCCTGCGGCGGTGGGGGTTGGGTAGCCAAAGGAGAACCTCTGGGCCATGAGCGTCACGTTTCCTTTCTTCTCGTTGGACCGATCCCCATCTGATCGCTCGCGTGACGCTGCTTGGGGTGTTCCGTCACTGACCCTCGCACTTGTGCTTGTTGGCTCTGTGGCAGGCTGTGCCACCAAGGCCGATGTGCGGGATCTCCAGGACGAAATTCGCGAACTGTACTCCCAGCAGCAGGCCCTGCTCCAAGAGCTGCAGGAGTCACAGTGGGCTCACCAGGATTCGATTTCGGTGGTGGGACGGAGCCTCCAAGATGGTAGGGCAGAAACCGCTCGTCGTATGACGAGTATCGAAGATCAGCTCCTTACCATTCAGGAGCTGACGGGGCTCTCTCAGCAGCAAGTAGCCAGCCTCCGGGACCAGATGGAGCGCGATCGTACACAGAGGACGTTTGGGCCACCGGGAGTCTTCGGTCGGGAGGCCGGCAGTGGTGGCGGGGGGGACCAGGCTCTTGAGCTGTACGATGCGGCTGTGACACAACTCGGGAGGGGAACTCTAAGCGCTGCGCGGATTGGCTTTCAGCAGGTCGTGGATCAATTCGGCTCCCACGAACTCGTTCCTGAGGCGCGCTACTATCTGGCAGACATCCTACACCGGGAGGGAGACACCGATATTGCGATCGAAGCGTTCCTCGAAATCCCGGAGTTTCATCCGACAGCACAGCGCGTTCCCGATGCACTGTATCGGGTTGGAACCCTCCACCTTGAGCTTGGGAATCCAGACGATGCAGAGGAGTACTTCGAGCGAGTCGTTAACACATGGCCCGACTCGGGAGCCGCCGATCTGGCTCGGGACGCTCTTCGAAATCTCCAGTAGTCGGCGTCCCTGGCTCAGCGGTGGGCTGCTGCTCCGCCGTGACTCTCTCGTCAAACAGCCTATCCCTCCCCTCTTTTCCTGACTCGGCTTATGCGCTGCTCGCAGTGCGATTCCAACGAAAACCGGGTCGTTGATACACGGACCAGCCGTGGGGGTCGAGCGGTCAGGAGGCGTCGGGAGTGCATGGGGTGCGGGTCACGGTTCACAACCTACGAATACGTCGAAGAACGTCCGGTCCAGGTTCTGAAGAGAGGAGGCAGTTCCGAAGAATTTGATCGCGATAAGCTCGTGCGGGCGATGCAGACTGCGTGCGCGAAGCGTCCGGTCTCGCTGTCTCAGATCGAGGCTATCGTTGACCAGGTGGAAGATATCCTGTCCCAACAAGCCGGTGTCGAGATCCCCAGCGCATTGATCGGTGAGATGATCATGGATCGTCTCAAACCGCTTGACCGGGTGGCCTATGTTCGGTTTGCGTCTGTTTATCGGGATTTTCAGGACGAGGACGAGTTCCAGGAGTTCGTCCACGCGATGAAGGAGCGCGGACGCTAGGAGCAGCAGTTCAAACAGCAGCCGTAACTTCCCTTCGGATAGGTCCTGATGCTTCGCAAGAGATCAAACTCTGTGGGAGAGATGCCCTTCCTCGATCATCTCGAGGAACTGCGATGGCGCATCTTCTACGTATTGATCGCGGTCGCGGTCGGGACAATCGTGGGTTTCCTCTTGGTGCAGTATTTCGGGATTATGGAGATCCTCATCAGGCCGATCCGCAATCTCCTGGAAGAAGGGCAGCTCGCTTACTTCAGTCCCGCCACCCCGTTCTTCATCACGCTCAAGCTCTCTCTCGTGGTTGGGATTCTGCTGGCCTTGCCCATCGTGGTGTACCAAATATGGTCCTTTCTCTCCCCGGGACTCAAGCGAGAGGAGCGGCGGGTCATCGTGCCGAGCCTGTACTTCGGGCTCGTGCTCTTCTGCATGGGTGTGGCCATGGCCTATTTCTTGGTGCTGCCGTTGGCGCTCATCTTTCTGGGTGGGTTCCAGCAGGAGTTCCTCGCTCCCACTATCGAGGTCGGAGAATACCTGGGGTTCGTAACCCGGATTCTCCTTGCATTCGGCACCGTCTTCGAGCTTCCTATTGTGATCATGATCCTCTCCGTACTGGGGATTGTCACGCCGGCCTTCCTACGCCGTACACGTCGCCACTCATTCGTCGGTATCACCATTCTGGCCTCTCTACTCACACCTGGTGACATCGCGTCGACTCTCCTCATGATGGGTCCGATGGTGATCCTCTATGAGGTGAGCATCCTGATTTCCGCTGCGATCTATCGCAAAAGGGAGGAGGCCTTGGACTCCAACACCCTCGACGTTTCCGAAGAGCCACCGTCAGGTGTTGTTGGGGCGGATGGGCCGTGATTCACCTCCTTCCTAGGGCCCTTGCCCTAGGGGGCTTGCTGGTCTTGGTGGGTGCAGTGTTACCGGGTCACCCATCGCTGCTTGCTCAGGCTTTCGACCCCGGGAGGATGAGCCGTCCCGACTCGGTTCGAGCGCTGGTGCTGGATAGGGTCCGGGACCAGGTCGCCAACGATGCGGAGCTCGACCTCGATTCAGCCTCGGTAGAGATTGGACAAGACCAGCCCGTAGAGCAGAGTGGCATAGCAACGGGATCGTCCCCGGAGGCCCCTCCTCAACTTCCGGTGGGAGCGGACTCGATCATGGAGGCGCTCGTTCGGATCGAGGGCTTCAGTGCCGCAAGCTATCAGGGGAGCCGGGCGGACTTCTATACCGAAAGCCGCCGGCTCGTCCTTTGGGGAACCTCGGAGTCCCGTGCTCTTTTCTCGGGCCAAGGTGTCCTTCTGGAGGCCGATAGTTCAATCACTTATGAGGACGTCCAGGGCCGAGTACGAACGAGTGGACGGTCTGACTTCACACCCAGCACTGGGGATCCGCTGCAAAGCGAACTGCTCATCTACGACCTAGTGGAAGGGCGAGGGACGGCGTTAGAGGCTGAGACTACGTACTCGCAGGGAGCGGGAGCGCAGTGGATTGTCCGGGGCGACCTCGATTCGGTGGAGCAGGATCGGCTCTTCGGGAGTTCTGCTCGATTTACAACCTGCGATCTACCTGACCCCCATTCCTACTTTGAGGCCAACGATCTCAAGGTGATCGGAGGGCAGGTTCTGGTTGCTCGTTCCGTGCGGATGTACATCGACGACGTCCCCATCTTCTGGCTTCCGTTTATGGCGCAGAACCTCGGGTCCGGTCGTGCGAGTGGGATCTTGACCCCAGGGTTTTCCGTGAACGACATCGTTCGGACCTCCTCGGGATACAATCGGCGCGTCTCGAACCTGGGCTACTATTGGGCGATGAGCGAATACTCCGACATGAGTATGGCGCTGGACTGGTGGTCGAATAACTACGTCGCGCTGGAGGGCGGGACCCGCTATCAATGGGCTCGACGGTTCCTCAATGGTTCCCTGAACGTCAAGCGATACTGGAGAGATACGGGGAGGAAGGAACTGGGGCTGGATACCAACCACCGTTGGGACATCTCGCAGCGGACTTCGGTCAGGGCATCTGGACGCTATATCTCCAGTTCCAGCTTCGTTCGACAGCACTCGTTCGATCCGAGGGAAATGGTATCGACAGTGGATTCGGATGCAAACCTGAATCGCAGGTTCGATTGGGGCCAACTCACCGTGGGCTCGAGCCGAAAGCAGTACCTGAACGAGGAGCGAACGGAAACGACTCTTCCCTCGGGGAGCTTCTCACTCTCCACGCTGACCTTCTTTGGTGCACCGGCCGAGAGCGCACGGTGGTACAACAACCTCTCGGTAAACGGTTCCATGAATTGGAACAGGCGTATGTCGGAGCGAGAATTGCAACCGGAGAACACGTTTGGTTTCGGCTCTGGATCGGAGGTTCAAACGGGCGGTTCGGCCCGCGGAGGCATGAGTCTGGGCGATCTGTCTCTCAGAGGGAGTTTTACCACACGAGAGACGGTGTTCCAGAATGTTCCGGGACACTTCTTTCTCTCAGAAGAAGAAGTGGATGGGCTCGAACTACTGCAGGGTACGGGTGACTTCCATTCCGGTACCGCGTCTTGGTCGGGGGGCCTCTCCTTTCAACAAGGTCTGATCGGGTCGACCACTCTGACCCCAAGCGTGAGCATTGAGGGTTCGATGCTTAGTGTCGACTCGATTCCAGAAGCACGAGAGTTTGTCGCGGGCCAGAAACGAATTCGTTCGGGAGTGAGCCTCCAGACCGATATCTACGGTTTCTACCCTGGATTTAGTAGGTTCGAGGCGGTCCGCCACAAACTCACCCCGACGGCGGGTTGGTCCTATGCTCCGGAGGTGTTACCGACGGAACTACAGTCCCGAGTGTTTGGACCGACCTCCGCACGCGCTCAGAATTCCTTCACAATCGGATTGAATCAGACGTGGGAGGCAAAGAGGAGTCCGGAGGAAGTCGAGGCGGGAGCGAGCGATAGTTTAGAAGTAGCGGTGTCCAGCACGAACGGGGGGGAGTTACAACGTCCGCCGCCGTCGGAGAACATCGTACTTCTTGGGCTACAGACCAACGCCATCAGCTACGATCTTATCGAGGCGGACTCAACCGGCAATTTTATCGATGGCTTCAAAACGCTCACGCTTACGAACAGAGTAGTTTCCGACTATTTGAGAGGTCTGAAACTCTCGTTTGCCCACCAGCTCTTCGATGACTCTGCGCGGAAGGAGGGCGGGCCTCGAGAGTTCAGCCCTCACCTTTCGCAGCTGTCGCTTGGATTTTCCCTTGACAACGAGTCTGGGATTTTTCGGGCGCTTGGCAGCCTGCTTAGCATGATGGGGGCCGATCAGGAAGCGGAGCCAGCACCACAACCCGAGTCGGAAGTCGTTGAACCGGCTTTGCGGGGCGTCCCTGATTCGTCGCTGGATCAAATCAGCGGCTTCAACTCGGACAGGGTGATCCCCGGAGATGACCCGTCTGACATACGGCCTCCCCTGGAAAGCCTGGAAATGGAGTTCAACTACTCGCTGAATCGGCCACGGGATTCGAAGCGTGGAAGTCGGCTACGGGCGCAGATGATTCAGAGCGGTCTCTCTTTCGCACCGTCCGATAATTGGACCGTGGAGTGGGCGACGTCCTATGACGTGGAGGCTCGCCGCTTTAATGATCACGTGGTTAACCTTCGCCGGGACCTCCATGAGTGGGAGGCCAGGTTTGGCTTCGTACAGACGGCTACGGGAAACTGGTCTTTTCAATTCGAAGTGGCGCTCAGGGCGAACGAGGACCTTCGGTTCGACTACCGGCAAAGAAGTCTCGACGCAAATCGTGGTCGTTTCTGATTTGCGGTCGCCCTGTGTCGCTCCCTCCTGAGCATGTCCTTTATCGGGGACGTTCCAGTGCGTCCTGACGCCCACAGTAGCACAAGATCGCGCTCTTATACGAGGCCGATGGACTGTCATTGAGACGACACGAGCTCTGCACTGCTATTGGGTGGGGGGGCACTCTCCGATTCGCTGCCGTGTAGTATGGTGTCTGATTCGAACTTGTTGGCAGGAGTTGGAGCTTCTATCAACCCCCTAAGCCGGAGGCTCAGAACCTGGACACGGATCGACCAGCCATGAGCAATTCAACCACGCTTCTTTCTCTAATTGCTGTGCTCGTGCTATTGAGTCCTGCGGCAGGAGAGGCGCAGAGTTTATTGGTCGATGCTGGAACGGACCCCAAATCTGCCTTGAAGCTGGGCCCCGAGGCCCAACAGCAGTCAGGACCGCGCGTCTCTGTTGGTATCAGCTTCGCCTTCGCGGACCCCTTGGGCGAGCTCGGAGCCTTCTTCGATCAGGGCTTTGGCGGCCAATTTCAAGGCGGATTTGGGATGGCCGCAGAAGGCCGCCTGAGGCTCAGGGGTGACTTGGGTTTCCTAGTCTACGGCCATGAGCAGCGTGAGTTCTGCGCCCCGGTCCCGATCGGTTGCCGGATCGGCCTCGGGTTCACGACGGATAACACCATCTTCTACGGAGGGATTGGTCCCGAATTCGTGCTCATGACTGAGAGGCTCGAGCCTTATGTGTATGGGACGATGGGCTTCTCATACTTTGCGACCGTGTCTCGTCTACGTGGAGCGGACGGGGGGGAGGAAGACGCGAGGTTTTCTACCACGAATTATTCAGACGGGGTCATGGCGTGGAAGATGGGTGGTGGTGTTCGGGTCGGGCTGAGCGGTGGGGAGCACCCTATCTCACTCGACCTCGGCCTGGAGCGGCATCAGAACGGGATTACCAATTTTCTGACTAAGGGCGACATCGTCGACCATCCGGACGGAAGCATCACGCTTCTCACCAACCAGAGCGAAGCGAATCTCATGACGTTTCGGTTCGGGTTCTCTCTGGGCCTAGGGACGAGATAAAGTCAGGGTTCCGCACGCTCATAGTAGTCCGCGAGGCAACTCTGTAGTTTATTGCGAGAGGACCCGATCGCGACATCAAGAAAGTACCGGACGAATTGCGAGATTCCCCTCTACGATGCCGCCATAGAGCATGAGGTTGTCGAACTCCAGGGCCGAGGGTTCCGAGGGATCCATCTCGGTTTCGTGCAGGGCGGAGCTATCTTGATATTTGATGGGGTCTACTAGTTGCAGCCAGATAACCCGAGTTTGATCACTGAGCCGCTCAAAGCCCGGGGCAGATGTTTGATCTGGTCCCGCGAAAACCCTAGCGGCACCTTGCTTGTTTCGGTGTAGGAGCCGCGCTACCTTGCCGCCCATGGTGCCCGTTCTGCAGGCGGTGCCGAACCTGAGCGCGGGGCGGAACCACGCGCTCGTCGATCGCTTGGTCCGAGCTGCGTCCAGGTTGGGAGCAGAAGTTCTGGACGCGTCGGCTGATCCAGACCACAACCGGGCTGTACTCACGTTCGTAGGGCCTCCCGAAGCCGTGGAGGAT
>CAZJIM010000001.1:56761-68455 GCA_964546115.1 uncultured Gemmatimonadaceae bacterium
CATATCTCGTTCCTTGAGGTTGGTTGGGAGGTTCCGGTCGGCCATCTCCTGCAACTCAAGAGGTAGCCCGGATAGCGGTTGAAGAGATCGACCTTCGACAGCATGACGGCGTGCACCCACGAGTTGGGGCGCTAGATGTCCTCCCTTTTGTCCCTCTGGCTGGCTTGACGATGGAAGAGGCACAGGCCTCGGCGTGGCGGGTGGGAGACCGCCTCGCCAGAGAAGTTGGCCTGCCCGTCTTCTTTTATTCGGAGGCCTCGCAACCCCCGGGCAAGAGCTTGGCAAGCCTTCGGGCGGGTGGCTTCGAGTCCCTGGTTCGAGGCTTCCCCAGTGACCGGGTGCCAGACATTCTTCCTGAGGGTTGGCCGCATCCCGGAGTTCACCCCACAGCTGGAGTGACTTGTGTCGGTGCACGTCCACTCCTCCTGGCGTGGAACGTGGAGGTGGAAGGGCTTACGGAGGAAGAGGTTCGTCGACTGGCGGCGGAATTACGTGAGAGGGATGGGGGGACCGTGGGACTGCGAGCGTTGGCCATGACTCTTGTCTCCAAGGGTAGCCTTCAGGTGGCTATGAACTTGGAGGATGTCTGCAACCGTAAGCCGTTCCCGGTGTTTCAGGATGTCGAGAACCGCGTTCGGGCCATGGGTGGACGAGTCGTGAGCACTGAGGTGTTGGGGTTGGTACCGGACGAATTGATCTTGGAAGCGGGAGTGGATCGGCTTTCCCTGCTGGACCCGTACCCTTCACGTGTCCTGTCCGCTCGATTGACTGCTCATGTGGTACAGCGGGCAGCCCGACAAGCGGATGAACTTCTCGCTCTCGTCCGGGAGTCGGGCGACCGCATACCGCGGGAGTTCCACCAGGCTGTGGAGCAGCTAAGATCAAGCTTGGCTGGATTCAAGCCTTGGAACGAGACGTAATAACCGCTGACTCACTGAAGAAGGAGAGTCACTGAAGGTACAGCCGGTCTTCAAGCAGGTATTGGAACTTGATTCTGCTAACCTCCGCGCAAATGAGGCGCTCAGCGATGGACCGCCGGAGGTCTTGATGCTCACCCGGGGGTCGTCCGGAATGAAGTCTGCCTAGGATGAAGACGAGCCGGGGGCTGCCGGGGCGACTACGGTCGACCTCGGCATGATGGCGCTTTGATTTGCGGGGGAGAAAACGAATCGCTGGATAGTCCTGACTGAGGAGCTAACGGGAGACGAGGAGGCGGATGTCGCTCGGATGCTCTCCCGGTTCAAAGAGAAGATTGCGGAGAACGTCTTGAGTTCAGGACGGGAGGTCCTACTATGGCTTTTGGGGTGGCGGGCGGGGAGAGATGGGGCTCCTGCACGGGGTGATCACCGAATTTCAGCGGGTCCTACGTGCAGAACCGGGGAGTTTTACTATGTTGGAGATGTTAGGGCAGTGCTTCTTGGAGAAGGATAAGCCCGGGGTCGCATATCAGTATGCTTGAGTGGGGGCTGGAGCCCCCTACGGCAGTGGGGTATGATCTCCTGGGGGTGTACTATTACCTCGGATAGGCTCATGAGGTTATGGGGAACTCGGATACAGCCGGGGAGTTCTACGGGAAGATCGTCGCTCTGTATATGAACTTCAAATACGTGCCTAAGCGGCTAAAGTCCCTTCGCTGACCTGCAGCAATGTCCAACACTCAATCCATATCGGTTCATTACGCCGCTGAACTCGCGCGGATACAAGAGCCCGTGAGGGACAATCTGGACAGCGTGGTTGATGAGATCCGTAGAATCATCCTGTCTGATTTTGAGATACATAAAGAGGTGAACGACTACCTCATGAAAATGCGTGGAAAGCTCTTCCGGCCCACGCTTCTGCTGCTCGCAAGTGAGGTTGGCGGCCGATCTCATGAGGATGCGGTCGCGCTAGCGGCGGTGGTGGAGTTGGTCCATCTTGCGACTCTCGTCCATGATGATGCAGTCGACCACTCGGTGCTGCGCCGAGGACTGCCGACGGTGAACTATCTGTGGAACCACCAGGTTGCGATTATCACCGGGGATTTCCTCTATTCACGATCGATACTGGAGCTTACGCGAATCGGCAGGCTTGAGGCCGTGCACTCTCTGGCTCGAGCGTCGAACGAGATGAGTGTTGGGGAAATGAGACAATTAGTCTCCTACGACGCTCTAGAGTTCAGTGAGGAAGATTGCTACCGCCTCATGGCGTGTAAGACGGCGTCCCTTATGTCGGCGGCCTGCGATATGGGTGGCCTGGTCGGGGTGAAGGAATACAGAGAGGCCTTCCGTCACTTCGGGTATGCGTTGGGAATGGCGTTCCAGATCGCTGACGATCTACTTGACTACGAGGGAAGTGAGGAGTCGACTGGTAAGCCCGTTGGGCACGACCTGAGGGAGCGCAAAGTCACGCTGCCGCTTATCGAGGCGATGCGTCATGTGGAGCCAGATGACCGGGTTCGGATCCAGCGGTTCTTCATGAGATTAGAACCGTCCGACGACGAGATTGAGGGGATCGTCGATGCAGTTCGAAGAGTTGGAGGTCTCGAGTACGCGCGGGGGAAGGCGGAAGAGTTTGCGCAGGATGCCAACTCGGCTCTCGACAAGATTCCTGTAGCGGACAAGGCCATGGACGCACTCCGGGAGTCGATACGCTATGCGATCGAGCGGAAGCGATGATAGGGACGCGTAGATGTGGAGAGAGGAAGGGGTTAGTCACGTCTAGCCGGTCTGGTTACCTTATAAAGGGTGCGGTATACGGTCAGGAAGGATGCCTCCGGATGTGGTGGGGTCAGGTGTGAGTACGCTTCTAGATAGGCGTCGCCGTTCCGTGTCTCGTGTCATTTGGACATTGGTCCTAGGGCTCTTTCTGGGTGGCCTTCTGACGAAGCTGTCCGAGGCGTTCTTGCCGGAGAGTGCGGCGCGGGACTTCCTGATCACCTCAGTCGCGGCGTCGGTGGGTCCGTTTGAACTGGACCTAGCTGCGGTAGCAATCACACTTGGGCCGCTTGTCCTGATGTTGAACGTTCTCACACTTGTCGGAGTCGGAATAGTGGCTTTTGTGGCCCGCTCCTGGATCTAATTCCTGTGAACCTGGTAAGGCTGAACTTTTGTTCGCCAAAGGAGGTTTGATATTATGTTTGGCGGATTAGGAATGTGGGAGATCATGCTGATCTTCCTGGTCGTTCTCCTATTGTTTGGAGCTAAGAGACTTCCTGAGATTGGGTCCTCTCTCGGGAAGGGTATTCGTGAGTTCAAGAGCTCAATTCGGGATATCGAAGGGGAACTGAAGATCCCCGATGACCAGCCCAAGGTGAGCAGGGCCCCGGAACCGCGAGAGGAGCAGAATGGG
The DNA here is from genome assembly GCA_964546115.1 of uncultured Gemmatimonadaceae bacterium. GTDB lineage: Bacteria > Gemmatimonadota > Gemmatimonadetes > Longimicrobiales > Gaopeijiaceae > JAAXGI01. The sequence continues at coordinate 60,089 of CAZJIM010000001.1, forward strand.
GAAGCGGACGGAGAACCGCGTCGTCTGACGACGAGCCAGTAAGTTAGGGTTTCGATTCCCTGGCGGTACGATTGGCCACGATGAAGCTACACAATCACTTACAAGATTGTGTAGCTTTGTTGTAGATATGGCCATTAAGCCTAAGTGCTCACTTGTGGGTCAAAACTGGGGTAAATCTCACTGCGGGATGCCGCCCGTCATCGTTAGCCCGCGGCCTGCACTCATGCCAGTCGACACACACCACCGTCATTGAACGGGATTCTAGAGACAGAGCCAGAACGCTAATCCGCGTGGGGACGTAAGAAAGACTGTTCTAGTTCCGCAAACTAGTGATGACCCATTGTTAGCCCTCCGCAACGTCCTCAGGGCATTCTTGGGCCTCAGGAGGCACTCCTACGCCTCGCCCTCCATAAGTGTTCAGACTCCTTCGGCTAGGATTGGACTTCCGCCCACTAGAAGTAAAAAAGGTCAGAAGAACATCGGGCTCTGGAGTCCCTGGGCAGCTTGCTCCTCAGCCCTCCGGAAGTAGTCCACGCGGTTGTCAAGAATCCTTGTTGTTGCTCGGAGCCCATCTACCCATTGCTCAAGCCGGTCCTGCTGAATCGCGGCGGTTAATTGGGATCTTTGGACTTGCTTTTGGAGCTCCCACTCCTCGCGATCGGCCTCGGTCTTTTCGTCGATGCGGACCAGGAGCACCCTTCCCAGGGCGGTTACTGGCCCGGCGATATCACCCACCTGTGTACCGAAGGTGACCCCGGTCGCGGTACTTAACTGTCCAAGACCGGGGACGAACTCCTGGCGAGTGAATGGTCCAGTCATCTGTACCGATACCCCTAGCCGCTCTGCGATGCTCTCGAGGGATGCTGCACCACCTCGGAGTTCTTCTCCCCATGTGCGGGCTTCCTCCATTGTGAGCTCAGTTTTCCTCTGGGTCTGGAGGTTCTCCCTAATCTCGACCGCGACCTGCTCCAAACTGAGCGTTCCAGCCGGAGACTCGTCCAACAACTCTACGATGTAGAATGCGTCATCTGTTTCGAAGACAGGGCTGATCGCTCCAGATCCCTCTTCATCTACGAAGATCCAGTCCTGACCTTCTGCGGCGATCCCCACTCCAGGGAGAACCGCAAAGTCTTCGGAGATCTCAGCCTCCATTACGCTGAGGCCGAACGCCTCAGCCGCCTCACGGAGAGGCCGGTTCTGCGAGAGCGTCTCGAGTGAGTCTGCCCTCGTGAGGAGACCGACTTCAGCCACGTCTGTACGCTCGATAGGCAGGAGGATGTGGCGCGCTTCAATCTCGTCAGCGTCTTCATCACGAGAGAGTACCTCGACAAGATGGTAGCCGAAACTCGTCCTCAAGGGCTCACTCAGCTCGCCCACAGGCAGCGAGAACGCAAGCGAATCGAATGCCGGAACCATCAGACCTTTCCCGAAAGATCCGAGCGATCCGCCCTGGAGAGCAGAAGCTTCATCGATGCTCTCTCTGATGGCGATTTCGTCGAAGTCGGCTCCGTCGAGGATCTCTTGACGAATCTCCTGGGCGTAGAAGAATGAGGCTGCTGAGTCAGCTGCAGTGGGTGCCTTGTCGATGTATGCGTAGAGCACCTGGGCGCGAGCGGACACCTGAAATTCGTCGGAGTTGTCCCGATAGTAGCGGTCCACTTCTTCTTCCGTGACCTCAACCAAGCCGTTGTCCACTCGGTCGTCCGGAGAGACTGAGAGAAATGTGGCAGACACCCGTTCGTTCTGCTCCCGCCATCTCTCCCAGAGCTCACCGTCCGGAATGAAAATGCCGGACGTAACTTGGCGGATCAGCTTATTACGTGGTATGAGGTTTCGGTAGTAGATCTCCAGCTGCTGAAGGAAGAATGGGTCCGCTTGGCCGAGGAACTGCTGGTAAAGTACGATATCGAACTGTCCCTGATCGTTCTGGAAGGCTGGGTCGAACTGGAACTCTGGGGCCGGAGACAGTCTCGCAGCCTGCATCACCTCCTCATCCGTAACTCGTATATCCCTCCGTGAGATCTCGCGTTGGATGAGGATTTGAGTAACTACCTCATCCCACGCCAAATCGTCGATCTCCCGGTTCTGCGCCGAGGTGATCGGCTGTTCCTGTGATTGGGAGATCTGTTCGTAGAGAACCCGGCGGGCATTCTGCCACTCGAGTATGGAGACGGCACGGCCCCCGACCCTTCCTAGGTTCCCCGCAGCTGAGCGGCCGGAGGCGTCCATTCCCCACTGGAACACCATCAGTGCGACGAACGCCAATGCCGTCACGAGCATGATGATCTTCGTATTCTGTCGCATCTGCCGCATCAGCATACGACGAACTCCTTCAGCAAATCTTCCTGCCAAAAGAGGTCGGGTGATTCCCGACCCCTGCTCCACTGCGTCACTGGGGGATCAAGATGATTTCCCGACCAGTGGGTGGCTGAGTGGGCCAAACGTAACCGGATTGTGAGGGTCTCTCAAGCATTTCGCGGTCGTTTGAGGTGAGGCCGCGTTGACACTATTTTGAAGGTTCCAATATCTTTTATAAATTGCGTTTTTCACTGATTACCCCGCTCACCTCCTACAGCTAAGGCTCAGGAGAGATCCCGCTTGTCAGAAGCGCTCAATGAGGAGATCCGTATTCTTAGGACCTGCTTTTGGTCAGGGCGGGATCCAGAAGGACGGGCATTTGCTCCACTTGCTGACGCCTACCGGAGAAAGGGGGAGCTGGAGGAAGCCCAATCGCTCGTGCAGGACGGCCTCGGGAGGCATCCTGACTTTGCGACGGGCCACCTGGTGGCGGCCCGGGTCGAGTGCGACCGAGGGGATCTGGTGGCGGCCCGGGAGCATCTGGACCGAGTTCTGGACCTGGATGGTGGGAACATATTGGCGCTGATCGACCGGGCCGACGCAGCGGTTTCGGAGGGTGATCGCGAGGGGGCACTGAAGGATCTGAAGATGGCGCTGAGGTTGGATCCCGGACATGTCGAAGCCAGGCGACGTGTAGACGATCTTGAGTTAGGCTTGGGCTGGGAGTTAGAGACGACCTCTGTAGAGGAGCCTGAAATCTCCGACTCGGGGGGCTCCATTCTTACGCGGACAATGGGTGATATTTATGCCAGCCAGGGGTTTCATCAGAAGGCTGTCGAAGTCTACGAGTACCTCTACGAAAGAGATCCTGACGACGTTGAGCTTGAGGCCTTGCTCGCTGAGCTTCGAGCACCGCTAGAAGTGGAGTCTGCCCCTCCCTTGAAGGCCCAACCTGGCGACCCCCACCCGATCACAGCATACTTCGACGACCTCCTGGCATGGGTTCCCGGAGCCGTTTCAATCGAATCGCTGGCTCCTGGCACCAACCAATCTAAAACAGAGGTCAGCTCGGCTGACGTCGGGTTTGAGACCGAATCGGATGAGACCTTTGGGGAGACGAGCCAGCCCCCTGAGGACCACAGCCATCCAGCTGCGGATTCGGGCGACTCGGGTCAGGTGCCGGAAGAAGGACTTGACGACTTCCGTCTTTGGCTGAAGAGCTTGCAATCATGAGAATAGCTGTCATTCATGGTCCGAACCTGCAGCTGCTCGGGAAACGGGAACCTGAGGTCTACGGGTCGGACTCTCTCGAGACCGTCAACGAAGCTCTGGGAGTGCTCGCTGTAGAGCTCGCTGTAACCCTCGAAACGATCCAATCCAACCACGAGGGCGAGATCATTAACTTCGTGTCAGAGGCTGCGGGCAGGGTCGATGGATTCTTGATAAACCCCGGAGGCCTCACTCACACCTCGGTGGTTCTAAGGGATGCCCTGGTCGGTGTTGGATGTCCTTTTGTCGAGGTGCACCTTTCCAATACGGCTGGGCGAGAGAGCTTCCGGCGCCGATCCTACCTTGCCCCGGTTGCGGCAGGGGTGGTGTTTGGATTTGGGCTCCAGAGCTATCTTCTCGGTCTGCAAGGGCTCGTTAGGTTGCTCCCGGACGTCTAACTCCTCCACACACTTTGACCGACGGCATGGCATCGACCGCGGATTTCAGAAACGGGATGGTCCTGGAGACAGATTCAGGACTCTGGTCAATCAGCTACTTTCAGCACGTGAAGCCCGGTAAGGGCGGTGCGTTTGTGCGGACCAAGCTTAAAAATGTCCTCACTGGCCAGGTGGTCGAAAAGACCTTCCGGGCTGGAGAGAAAGTTACTGGAGTGCGCCTTCTCCGGCGGCCGGTTAACTACAGCTACACGGATGGGCAGTTCTACCACTTCATGGATCAGGAGAGCTTCGAGATGATTCCTATTTCGGGTGATCTCATTGGTAAAGCTCAGCTCAAGTATCTGAAAGAGAACATGGGGTGCGAAGGGTTGGTACACGACGGAAAGGTTATTGCAGTAGAGCTTCCGGATTTTGTGGAGTTAGTAGTGGCACAAACGGACCCAGGAGTAAGGGGGGACACGGCCCAAGGTGCAAGTAAGCCTGCGACACTGGAAACAGGTGCGGAAATTCAAGTGCCTCTGTTTATAGAGCAGGGTGACGTCATTAAGGTAGATCGTCGCGAGCACAAGTACCTGGAACGTGTCTAATGATCAATCTCAAGTTCATCGAGAAGCTGATCCGAACTCTCGATGAAAGTGGCCTTGACCACGTCAAGATCGAGCACGGTGGGACTCAAGTATGGATCTCTAGGAGTCCTCCGATCGGGTCCAGTGAGGATTTATTGGGGTTCCCCACGGTGGGGGAAGACGCTGTTCTGGTGGACGGGTCTCTTCCGGACTTAAGCGACCAGGCCGAAGAGTCCGAAGCCAGGGAGGGAAGAAGTGAGACTCTTCTGGAAATCACGTCGCCTATGGTAGGGACGTTCTACCGTGCACCTTCGCCTGATTCGGCCCCGTTCGCCAAGGTTGGAATGCAGATCTCACCGGGAGACCTACTCTGTATCATCGAGGCCATGAAGCTCATGAACGAGCTAGAGGCCGAGATGGAAGGAGTCATCCGGGAGATTTGCATTGGGGATGGTGAACCGGTCGAGTATGGACAAGTCCTGTTCCGAGTCCAACCCTCCTGACGCCCCCCGCGCCCCGAAGCCACGGTGTTTAAGAAGGTTCTCATTGCGAACCGGGGAGAGATTGCCCTTAGGGTGATCCGAGCGTGCCAGGAGCTGAGCATCCCGACCGTCGCTATCTACTCGGATGTGGATGCGGAGTCCCTCCATGTTCGGTTTGCTGATGAGGAAGTCTGCATCGGACCTGCCCCACCTTCCGAGTCTTATCTGAACATTTCCAGGATCATCGCAGCGGCTGAAATCACTGGTGCAGAGGCGATCCATCCCGGCTATGGCTTCTTAGCTGAAAACGCTGAATTTGCCGAGATCTGTGAGCTCTCTGGCATCACCTTTATCGGTCCATCGGCCGAACAGATCCGAACGATGGGAGACAAGGCCACCGCACGCCGTATCATGACGGATATTGGAGTGCCCGTGGTACCCGGGTCGGAAGGAGAGGTCAGGGATGAAGACAACGCTCTGGAGATAGCTGAGGAAATCGGGTTCCCGGTCATGATCAAGGCTTCTGCAGGTGGGGGAGGAAAGGGGATGCGGGTGGCATCTAATCCCGAGGTCTTTCACGGGTTCGTGCAGGCGGCGCGTAATGAGGCTCAGTTGGCATTTGGAGATTCTGCGGTGTACCTAGAGCGGTATGTTGAGCAGGCCAAGCACGTCGAGATCCAGGTTTTCGGGGATAAACACGGGCGAGTTGTGCACCTCGGGGAGAGAGATTGTTCGGTTCAGCGGCGTCACCAAAAGCTGGTCGAAGAAGCACCTTCACCGGCCGTCAGTCCTGAGCTCCGAGCCGAAATGGGTGAGGTAGCCGCGAGAGCTGCAGGGGCTATTGGTTACGTCGGTGCAGGCACGGTAGAGTTCCTCCTAGAGGGAGAGGGTTCGTACTATTTCATAGAGATGAATACGCGGATTCAGGTGGAGCACCCCGTTACCGAAGTCACCACCGGTTTCGACTTGGTGAAGGAACAGATTCTCATAGCCGCAGGGAGGCATCTGTCCTTTCCCGTGGAGCCAGTGGTTCCTCAGGGACACGCATTCGAGTTTCGTGTCAATGCTGAGAACCCCAGCCGGAATTTCCTGCCGTCACCAGGGCAGATCACGACCTTCCATCCTCCTGGCGGTCCTGGAATCCGACTGGACACCCATGTGTATACAGGATATCACATACCACCACATTACGATTCTCTTCTCGCCAAGTTGATCGTGAGCGGCAACACCCGGGAGGAGGCTCTGGTACGTTCCCGGTACGCGCTGGACTCCTTTGTGATCGAGGGCGTGTCCACGACCATCCAATTATTATTGGAGATCGTCCAAGACGAGTCTTTTAAGCGCGGTGAAATCGACACGCACTTTATTGAGCGGTTCCTGGACGAGCGGGCTGAAGCATGACCGATCGTGCCAGGCTAGCCAGTAGCATGAAGCCAGCCTTCTCCTCCTCCTGGGGTACGCTACTGACGTGAGGGTCGAAACCTATCTCTCCGCCCATGAGGCGGATGCTGCTCAGATTGCCGATGGTACTGCGGTGGTCATAGACGTGATCAGAGCTACGTCAACGATTGTCGAGGCGCTTGCTTCCGGAGCGCGAGCCGTCTATCCGACTCTCTCCAGCGAGGAAGCTATCCGGCTTGTGAATTCCCTGGGGAGAGAGGATACACTGCTCTGCGGGGAACGGAAGGGGCTGAGGATTGAGGGGTTCGACCTAGGGAATTCTCCCCGGGAGTTCACGACAGACCGGGTTTCGGGAAAGCAACTTGTGATGAGCACGACGAATGGTACGAGGGCGTTTCTGGCAGCTGAGGGTGCGGACAGAGTGTTGGCTGCTTCTTTTTTGAACCTCTCCGCGGTAGGCGAGGCGGTGTCCGATTCGGAGAGGGTCGTCTTCGTATGCGCCGGGAAGGAGGGCAGGTTTTCCTTGGACGATGGCCTCTGCGCTGGGTTGATCTTACAGGGTCTATCCGGCGAGGGAGATGACCGTCCGTCGAATAACTGGCGGCTGGATGACGCTTCAAAGTCTGTACTAGCTCTCGTCAAGGCACACAACGTCGCCGCGGACCTACTGAGAGAAACCGCGGCGGGGGCTGCACTGGTGGAGATAGGTTTGGAGGCCGATCTTGAGCGGTGTGCCGACGTTGACCGCTACCAGTTGGTCCCTGAAATGCATGATCGGATGATCAGTCTTCCAGAGGAGGGGTGACCGCTATTCCTCACTACCCTCTCCAGTTGGACTTCTCATGTTAAAGCCTGACCAGACGCGCGAGATCGTTGGAGTTGGGCTCATTGCCTTTGCCCTTCTGATATTGCTGGCGTTGACTCCGATTGAGGTGCTAGGTGCGCTCGGTGCCAACTGGTTCGAGTCGGGGAATATTATGGGTCTTCTGGGTGGCCTCATCCGGAGGGGCACCGTCTATATTTTCGGGTCGGCTGCAGGACTTCTTCCATTTATGGTTGGCCTTGCTGGGGTCTACTTCGGCGGGTGGATTGAGAGAGAGAGAGCTGCCAAACTGGCGGTCCTGGGCGGAGGGCTTCTGGCCCTTGTTCCAGCTGTGGGGCACCTCGCTTTCCCCAATGGTACGGCGTCCGGATGGCTCGGGAGTGTGATTGGGCGCACCTTGGTTGCGGCCGCGGGGCCATTCGGGGCCAGCTTCATCTTGGCCGTGCTTTTCGTACTCCTCTCTTTGGCGACGCTTGGCTGGAATCCCCTTCAGCGGCCGTTGAGATGGACGCTGGAGGGGATGGTGGTTATGTGGCAGGGACTGGTCGATTGGCTGAAAAATAGAGAGGTCCAGAGCGGAGATGGTGATCCGGCGGGAGTGGAGGTTAAGCCGGGGGATGTGCATGTGGAGCCTGACGTCAGAGGTGGAGAGAGCAATGACTCTATTGAGCAAGTAGGGGGAGGGGGAGGGGGAGGGGCGCCCATGACCGAGGGCCAAGAGAGGAATCCGGACGCATCTCTTCCGGACCCTCGGGATCTGATCGAACTCTTGGGCGACGAGCTGCCTCCGATGGGCCTGCTTACCCCAGGAACTGGTGAGCATCTGGATGAGATGCAGCGTGATCTGGACGCCCTGGGTCAGGTCCTGGTAGAGAAGCTCCGCACCTTCAATGTGGAAAGCGAGCTAGGAGGACGGACGACTGGTCCTGTGGTAACCCAGTTCGAGGTGGTCCCCGCTCCTGGGGTGAAGGTCAACACAATCGCCAATTTAGATCGAGATCTGGCGCTCGCGATGCGGGCCCGTACGGTACGGATTGTTGCCCCTATTCCAGGTAAAGGTGCGGTCGGAGTGGAGATCCCAAATCCAGTCCCAGTAACGGTACAGGTGAGAGAGATCCTGGATAGTAGGG
>CAZJIM010000001.1:68465-109403 GCA_964546115.1 uncultured Gemmatimonadaceae bacterium
CGAGCCGATCTTCCACTTGCCCTGGGCAAGGACCTCCACGGAGAGCCTTATGTCGCGGATCTGACGAAGATGCCCCACTGCCTTATCGCGGGGGCCACTGGGTCGGGGAAGTCGGTCTGCCTGAACGCAATCATCACTTCTCTGGTCTATCGGCACACCCCTGAGACACTTCGGTTGCTACTGATAGACCCCAAAATGGTGGAGCTCACCACCTACGCCGATCTTCCGCACCTTCGGCATCCTGTGGTAACGGATCCGAAAGACGCGGCAGGGGTGCTGAAGTGGACGATGCTCGAGATGAACCAAAGATATGGGCTCCTCTCGGAGAACGGGGTCCGCTCGATCGGTGAGTTCAACCGCCGCGTTCGAAAGGGGACGCCGTTACGTCGGGTAGAGCCCAAGGGGGAAGAGGGAGATCCGGATCGATGGGTCTACAAGGATGGGATACTCCCCTTTGTTGTCCTAGTGGTGGATGAACTCGCCGATCTAATGATGAGCGTCCAAAGTGAGATCGAAAAGCCGCTCACCCTGCTCGCGCAGAAGGCCCGAGCGATTGGACTCCACCTGATCGTGGCTACGCAACGACCCTCCGTAAACGTCATTACGGGGCTCATCAAGGCGAACTTCCCGTGCCGAATCGCCTTCCGGGTCGCCTCCAAGACAGACTCACGAACCATTATGGATCAGAGCGGGGCCGATGCACTGCTAGGGAACGGTGACATGCTCTTTCTTCCCCCCGGGGAGAGTTGCTCAATCCGAATGCAGGGGTCCTTCATATCCACTGATGAGACAGGGCGGCTGATTGATTGGTATCGGGACTTAAAAGAGAGGAAACTTGAGGAAGGGGAGGAGGGGGATGATCTAGATGGCGAGGATAATATCCTAGAGTTCGTCCGAGCCAGAGAGGCCGAAGAGTCGGGGAGCCACGATGATACGTTCGGTGGGGACTGGGACGAGAATTTCCGTGAGGCTGGGGAACTCTGCATCCGGAGTGGCCAAGGCTCGACCTCACTCCTCCAAAGAAAGCTTCGAATCGGTTACGGCAGAGCGGCCCGGATCGTCGATCAGCTGCATGAGGCTGGTGTGCTCGGCCCTCCAGACGGCTCAAAGCCTCGGGAAGTGCTCATGAGCTCGGATCAACTGGATCGGATGATGTCAGGTACGGAGACCTAGGGAACCTCTGAATAGAGGTTCCCTAGGTCTCCGTTGATCCGACGACTTCAGGAATGACTCAGCCAACCTCTAGAAACTCCACCTCGAAGATCAGAACGGGGGCGTTCGGTGGGATCACCCCGCCGGGGCCCTGAGTTCCGTAGGCAAGGTGTGGAGGGATGACGAGGGTTCGCAGTCTACCGACCTAGTTGCCGACGATTCCCGGATCCCATTCCGAGGTGACTTGTGCCTTCTCAAGAAGAAGCGGAAAGGGGGCCCTCTCACGGCTGTTGTCGAACACCGATCCGTCCGGATGATACCCGGTGTAGTGGACGCTTAGTGTTGATCCGGACACCGCTTCCTGTTCGCTGTCTGCGGGGTGATCCAGGTAGTAGAGACCCTTCGAGAGCGTCGACATTCGGTGAAAGTAAATTCCCAGTTCCGGTGCGTACTCGGACGTGGTGAGATTCACTGAACCTCCTGGAGTGAATGGCCCTAGGTTGCCTTCCTTTTGGATGGGTGGTCAGGGTGACGATCCACCGCAGTTCGCTACCGCCAATGAGAGTATGATGTCAAACAGTGTGTACGAATGCCGCATAGCCCCAGGCTACATCCTATTGGTTGAGGAGTTGGTCTCTCCGCCTGCCCGAACGTTTCGACAGGGGACCGGGTACACCCGAGCATGATCGGACACGTGATCCACCACCGAACAGTATTATCGGTCTTCCTCATTTTGGGAGGGACTCCGTCGAGGGTGTCTGGACAAGAGGCCGTCTCAGTCCTGGAGAGTGCCGCTGAGCGGTACGCTTCCCTCAGAGGATTCTGCGCGGACTTCAACCAGACAATTGAGGTGACGCTCCTTCGGGAGACCGTAGAAAGCCGAGGGGAGTTGTGCCAGCTACGACCAGATAACTTCGATATGCGATTCACCAATCCCCTGGGAGACCGGGTCGTTGCCGACGGTAACGACCTCTGGGTGTACTTCCCAAGCACGGACGAAGGCCAGGTATTCCGATCTCCACTTGCCGGCTCGGAGGGAAGGTTCGACCTGCACCGTGAGTTCCTATCTGACCCCGGCGAGCGCTATTCGGCCACGCTCGAAGGCCATGACCGGATCGACGGACAGGACATGTACCGCCTGAGTCTGCGGCCCCGGGTTCGATCGCCATACGTTCAAGCCCGTATCTGGATTGGGGCGGAGGATATCCTGATCCGGAGAATCGAGATCCTGGAGGAGTCGGAGTCGATTCGGACCCTGGACCTGACGAATATTAGACTTAACCCAGCCATTGCGCCGGATCGGTTCCGCTTCGATCCTCTGCCTGGAGTCCAGGTGATCACTCGATGACCGATCACGCGAGGACTCGGTCGCTCCCCGTTTTCCCCGTTGCTGCTCAACCGGTGCGCCCCGATGTGAGCCCCGAGGTTTCTCCGGTCGAACACCACATCAGACCTGTTGGCTCGAGTGATGGGCCTAAGATCGGATTGATCACGCTGGGTTGTGACAAGAACACAGTCGACTCTGAACGGATGATGGCCGCGCTAGTGGGCCACGGGGCAAGGGTTTCCTCTGAGATCGAAGGGGCCGATCTCCTCATCGTAAACACCTGTGGGTTCATTGAAGCTGCGAAGGAGGAGTCTATCGAGGTTATCCTTGAGGCCTGTGCGCTGAAGGAGCAGAGAAGAGTGAGCGCCGTCGTGGCGGTGGGCTGCTTGGTGCAGCGTTACAAGAGGGAATTAACTGTCGAGATTCCAGAGGTAGACCTTTTCCTCGGGCTGACGGAGATGGACAGACTCATCCCCGAACTGAGGAGTCGTCGTGTCCTTCAAGGCCAATGGGCTTCGGTTCCGAATATGGAACTCCCCCTTCGGATCCTCTCAACTGATACTCCCCACACTTCCCACCTGAAGATCTCCGAGGGGTGTGATCACACGTGCGCGTTCTGTGCCATACCTCATATGCGCGGGCTTCATCGCTCTGCCCCGATCCAGGAACTCGTGCGAGAGGCACAAGAGCTCGAACTACGCGGGGTGAGGGAGCTGAACATCATTTCTCAGGACACTACCTGGTACGGACAAGACTTTCGGAGGAGCGCTGTCCAGGCGGCTGGACAGCGGGGGACTCCCGAGATAACCCCGCTGTTGCCGGATCTGCTGCAGGCTCTCCTGCAAAGCACCGATGTGCCCTGGATTCGCCTGTTCTACCTGTATCCTTCTGGTATCACCCAGGAGTTGGTTGCACTGCTGGAGTCGAAACCGAGGCTTCTTCCCTATTTGGACGTGCCGATCCAGCATGGCAGCGATTCAATGCTCAAGAGGATGAGGCGCCCAGAGCGGCAGAGCACCATCCGAGAGAAGGTGTCTTGGTTACGATCGGCGATCCCCGACCTTGTGCTTCGTACAACTGTGATCGTTGGGTTTCCGGGTGAGACAGAAGCTGAGTTCCAAGAGATGCTTGATCTTCTTGCGGAGATCCGGTTCGAGCGTGTAGGGGCTTTTCCGTACTCGCTCGAGGAGGGTACCCCTGCAGCAGAGATGGGCGGACACCTCTCCGAACAGGAAAAGAGCGATCGGCTCGAGACGCTGATGGATCTGCAGCGGGAGATCTCGTTTGAGCATAACGACGACCTAGTTGGACACCGTGAAACACTCCTTGTGGATCGCTTGATTGACACTGAGCAGGAGCATTTCGCTGAGGGCCGGATCAGAGGGCAGGCTGCTGAGATCGACGGTCTGACACACGTGAGGGGTGGTGGCACGCCGGACCCAGGGAGCTTCGTGGAAGTGGAGATCGTCGACACCCTCGACTACGACTTGATTGCCCAGGTGGTTTCTTGAGGAAGACGAGATGAGAGGGACCTCCGCGGATCGGGACATCGGTCGGTCCCTTGAGAGGATATGGGAGCGGGCGCGCGCAGTGATTCCAGGCGGTGTCAACTCGCCCGTGCGTTCCTTTAGGTCTGTGGGCGGTACTCCATTCTTCGTCGAGCGCGGGGAAGGGGCGTACCTCGTGGACACCGAGGGCCACCGCTACGTGGATTTCGTGCTTTCCTGGGGACCTCTCGTTCTGGGCCATAGCCACCCCGCTGTGATCGACGCGTTGGAGGCTCAGCTTTCTCGTGGCACGAGTTACGGAGCCCCGACTGCGGCTGAGGTGGAGCTAGCTGAGCGCCTTATCAGGCTGGTCGCCGGTGTGGAGATGGTGCGGCTCGTCAACTCAGGAACAGAAGCCACGATGAGCGCGCTGAGAGTGGCTAGAGCTTTCACTAGGCGCTCTCGTTTCCTCAAGTTCGCTGGATGCTATCATGGGCATGCGGATTCGTTCTTAGTATCCGCGGGGAGCGGAGTCGCCACACTCGGGCTTCCCAACTCCCCTGGAGTTCCCCACGAGGCCGTTAGGGACACAGCCCTCCTTTCATTCAACGACCTGGATGCTTCGAGGGACCTGTTCGCTCGCCAGGGAGACGAGTTCGCTGCCGTCTTTGTCGAGCCAGTGATGGGGAACGCCGGATTGATACCTCCCGAACCGGGGTTCCTTGATGGGCTGAGAGAGATTACGGAGCGCCATGGAGCCCTCCTTGTATTCGATGAGGTGATGACCGGGTTCAGGGTGGGCCTCGGGGGAGCCCAGGGGCGTTACGGGGTAATCCCCGATCTGACAGTCATGGGCAAGGTGATCGGTGGTGGCCTCCCAGTGGGGGCTTTCGGCGGGCGGAAGGAGATCATGGAGTGTGTTGCTCCCGTGGGACCCGTCTATCAAGCGGGAACACTCTCCGGCAATCCCCTGGCCACTGCGGCGGGAAACGCTCAACTCGCGTGGCTTGAGGAGTATGATCCCTTCGAGCGTCTGGAAAAATATGGTTCCCGGTTGGTCAATGGCCTCTTGGATGCGCTCTCCGCTTCAGGGATTCCCGCCTGCGGCCGGGTGGTGGGCTCGATGTGGGGGATCTTCTTCCACCCGGGTCCGGTGCAATCACTTGAGGATGCCGAGAATTCGGATACCTCTCGATTTGGCCTTTTCCACGGAGAGATGTTGAAGAGGGGCGTCTTCCTCGCACCTTCGGCATTCGAAGCGAGTTTCCTGTCGATTCGGCATGGTGAGAGGGAGTTGGAGTTGACGCTACAGGCTGCGCGAGAGGCGGCGAAAATCATTCAATGAATCTTAGCCGTAATGCGACTGAAGGAGTCATCGTGACACTTTCGCTTCTGAGAGTCGTTGTGGTAACGATTCCAGCAGTGGTTGCCCTGGTCCTCTTTCTGATAGCTCCAGCTTCCGCGGGAGCTCAGGGTCTTGTTGATTTCGATTACGAGAATCTTTCCTTTCGGGGCATGATGTTGGATAGGGGCTCTGTTTCGTCATCGCACATAGAGTCTACGTCGTCGTTTGGAGGGCGATTCGATCTGGGGCTTCTCGGCCCCGGGGTGAGAGTCGTGGCCGGATTCAATCACTGGTCCTCTACTTTAGCTGAAAGTGAAGTTGGTGAACTCGAGTCCAAGCTAGAGGCTCTCATCAGTGACGAAACCGGAGGCCCAGCCAACGTGGAATTGGGAGAGATCACCTGGTCCGACGTGGCCTTCCACGGAGATCTTCACTTCCTCTGGCGTGTGCCGCTCGGCCTCCTGACCTATGCTGGGTTAGGCGCTAGTGCGCATGTTCTCCGGGGTGGTGGAGCTGCGATTGATGACACCTTCATAGACGATCTCCTGGACTCGGTACGGGCGGGGGTGAACGTTCACGGAGGGTTGGAAGTTCCACTTCATCAGCGTTTTCGGGTTATCGGTGAGGCCCGGTACGAGCTACTTGAGGACCTCAGTTACTTCCAGTTTCGGGTGGGTGGGCAGTTCATGTTCGGCTTACCGGCTGTGGGTGAAGGGTAAAGTCGAGTCTCGCAGCCTCGGTCGTCAGCAAACTTCCCTGGAGTAGCGTGGATGAGCATTCGAGTTGCCGGGGCACTGTCGGGGGCCTTGGCTGCCCTCGCACTCCCCCCCTTCGACCTCTGGCCTCTTGCATTCGGGGCGCTGGTACCGCTGGCCCTAGCACTCTCGAGGCCCAGCCTAGAGTACCGGGAGGTCGTCGCAGGGGGTCTGTGGTTCGGCGCGATTTTCTATGGGGTTTTACTTCACTGGGTGCCCTTTACAGTCCATGGATTGATGCCCTTCGGGGCTCTGTTCGGATCCCTCTCGATCACTATTCTTGCCGCAACGGGTGGCGTCCAGGCCATCGTTCTTCACTACCTCATAGGACGAAGGGCACGGACACCGATTCTCGCGGTTCCTGCAGTCTGGGTGACGACAGAGGTGTTTCTGGCGTACGCTGGACCGTTTGCGTTTCCATGGACGCCTCTGGGGCTATCTTTGGCTGCAGTGCCGGTGCTTGCCGGGCCAGCCGAGTGGGTCGGGGTTAGAGGCCTTAGTCTTTGGATCGCTCTTGTAAACGGGGGGGTGGTCGGATCTCTCCTCTGCCCAACGCGGAGGTGGGCCGGGCTCGGCGCCATCGCCACACTCATCATAGCTTTAGGGCCAGCTGTTGTCGGGGTAGTTCGGGACCAGAGTCTTCCTATGAGCAGGCTCCCTCCAGTGCTGGTAGCCCAGATTGATGTCCCGCGCAACGCGCTGATAGAGCCGGCCCTTCGTGATCAGCGGTTGGCCGAGGCATTGGTAAGAATCCTGGCCCCCTTCAGCCAAGACTCGGGGGAAACCATAGCGGCCGTTGGGGCTGACCGCCCCGTGATAGCCATTCTTCCGGAGGCGCCGTTTTACGAGAGTTGGAATATGGGAGTCGAAAATCAAATGCGGGGCATCGCCCGAGAGTTGGGTTTGCCCATCCTTGTCGGCGCACATGTTTTCGACGATAACATTCCGGGAAGAAGTAACTCCGAGGCGCCTCATAACGCCATTATGCTTGTCGAACCCGATGGTGCCACCCGGCTCGTCCACGGCAAGACCCGTCTGGTCCCCGGTGTGGAACGTCCTGGTCTGCTTCCCGGTCCGCGGAGGGGCATTCTCCAAATCGGGGGCCTTGGCCTGGGTGTGGCCGTATGCTTCGAGTCGGCGTTCGGAAGGGATGTGCGGAGGCTCAGAAAAGACGGTGCAGAGCTACTGGTGAACCCCACGAATGACGGTTGGTTTAGACCTTCACTCCCCGGGATAGAGTCGGCTGCTCATGCACAACATCGAGCCCATCTGATCCTCCGAGTGGTGGAGACTCGCATGGGTGCCGTGCGATCATCGCTCGGAGGTGAACTGTTGGGCATTGATCCCGATGGTCGCATCTCGGTGATACGTCCTGTGGGAGAAGAGGGAATGAGCACTGTATTGCCGTTGGTTTCCCCGATTACGACAGGCTATGTGCTCTATGGGGATGCAGGGGGATTCGCGGGTCTTTTGTTTCTTGTTATTCTCCTGTTTCCCAGAAGGAAGCAAAAAGGGATGGAGCGACCCTCTATGCCATCGCACGTGGGGGGTACTTTCAGATGACTGGTCCCGGTACGGTTGAGGGTCCGGGTTGAAGCCTTTTGACGCGGTTTCTATATTTAACTGCTTGTTATCAATGGCGGGGCCAAACAGGTGTCGCCGTGCGTTCTGTCGTCCGGAGAAGTGCCATGAAGCAGGGAATACACCCCGAGTATCGGGCGGCCCAGATCGTCTGCTCCTGCGGGAACATCGTTGAGACACGGTCTACGAAGGGTCAACTAAGCGTTGAAATCTGCGCTGTCTGCCACCCGTTCTATACAGGCAAACAGAAGCTTGTAGACACCGCCGGCCGCGTCGAGCGATTTAACCGGAAGTACAAGCAGAACGACGGGTCGTGACGTCGGAGGCAGGGAAGTCGTTTTCGTTGCCCCCGCCCTCTTCTCTCCTTCCCTTCCCTCCGTTTCCCTGATGAAGGTCTTGCTAGTAGATGAGCGACTGGTCAGGCGTCTCAAGGACGCCGTGCTTCGGCTTGAGGCTGTGAACCTACGGCTCACCGATCCTGAAGCGGTCAGTGATCCGGGACTCCTGAGAGAACTCGGTCGGGAACACGCTCAGCTGAAGCCCGTTGCAAAATTGGCTGGTGAGCTAGGGGAGGCAATTCACGAACTGGAAGGTGCTCGGGAGTTGGCTCAAAGTCAGGGGGATGAGGATATCCGTGCACTGGCCAGGGAGGAGGCGGAGTTTCTGGGCCGTCGGATCGAGGAAATCACGGGTACGGCCCGCCGTCTGCTCATCCCCAAAGACCCTCTCCAGGAGCGGGACGCGGTAGTCGAGATCAGAGCGGGCACAGGGGGTGACGAGGCCGGTCTCTTCGCTGCTGAATTGCTTAGGATGTACCAGAGGTTCGCTGAGCGACAAGGCTTCAGCGTTGAGCTTCTGGATCTCTCTGAGGGCATTCGTGGGTCGGTGAAGGAGGCGATCATTATCGTTCGTGGCCCGGGCGCTTACGGGATGCTTCGGTTCGAGTCCGGTGTGCACAGGGTACAGAGGGTCCCTGAAACCGAAAGCCAGGGGAGGATTCACACCTCTGCTGCAACGGTGGCAGTGCTGCCAGAGGCTGAGGAGGTAGATATCAAGATCGACCTCGGGGAACTTCGTATCGACGTCTTCCGGTCTTCGGGGCCCGGGGGACAATCTGTGAACACAACAGACTCTGCAGTCCGCATTACCCACCTTCCGACGGGGCTCGTCGTGAGTTGCCAGGATGAGAAGTCTCAGCACAAGAACAAGGCGAAGGCGCTGAAGGTGCTCCGCAGCCGGCTACTTGCCCACAAGATTGCGGAGAGCGAGGCTGAGCGAGCCCGGGAGCGGAAGGCGCAGGTCGGGACAGGTGACCGGTCGGCAAAAATCAGAACATACAACTTCCCTCAGAACCGCATCAGTGATCACCGGATCTCCCTCACTCTCCATCAGATGGAGGCGGTTTTGGATGGCGAGCTGATGGAGTTGCTTGAGGCCCTGCAGCTAGCTTACGAGGAAGAGCGTTTTTTGGAGGACGTGTGAGCCAGACCCGTTCGGGACCGTCCCTCTGGTCCGATCCGCCACTAGATGGGATGCCCTGGACTATTCTACACCTGGTCACCTGGAGTTCGGGGTATCTGGAGGGGAAAGGGATTACAGGGGCGAGGCTGGATGTCGAACACCTTCTCGCCCATATACTCGGTATGGATCGGCTTCAGCTCTATCTTGACTTCGACCGGCCTGTGCCGCCGGATGAACTTGCCCGGTTCAAGCCGCTCCTGCGCGAGCGAGCACGGCGGAAGCCGCTCCAGTACATTCTCGGACGAACCTCGTTTCGGGACTTGGAGTTGCTGACTGATTCCAGGGTGCTCATCCCGCGTCCGGAAACCGAAGAACTGGTGGAAGCTATACTGGAGCAAGTTGGGGGATGGGGTCGGCAGAGCCTTCGGGCACTTGACGTGGGTACCGGCAGCGGAGCGATCGCGCTATCTCTTGCCCATGAGGGCCCCTTTGGTCTTGTGGTCGCGACTGACTCGTCTGCTGGAGCGGTGGAGGTTGCGCAAGCAAACGCGGGAGTTCATGGGTTAGAAGGAAAGGTCGAGTTTCGCATTGGCGAGTCCCTCGATCCGCTACGCCCCGGTGAGCAATTTCACGTATTGGTTTCCAATCCTCCGTACGTTACGGAGGAGGACTTCGAGAGCCTGGAGGCTGAGGTGCGGGTCTGGGAACCGCGGTCTGCGCTCGTTGCGGCGGAGGGAGGACTAGCGGTGCTTAACGATCTCGTGTCCCGAGCACCGACCGCCCTGACGAAAGGAGGGCTTCTCGCCCTTGAGGTCGGGGCGGGCCAGGCTCCCGCCGTCACAGAGCGGATTCGCAGCACGGTCGGGTTCGATCCTCCAGTGGTTTTGCGAGACTTCGGTCGGGTTGAGCGACTGGTGCTTGCCACCTGGTGGGGTGAGGGCCAGTCCGGTCTCGATAGGATCGTCGCGGGAGAAGCTCGTGACGACAGAATTAGCCTGACTGTGAGGTCTCAGTAAGATGTCTAGCATTGATGGAATGGCGAAGAATTTGGGGCAGAACCTGGGCCGCACGGACGAGTATCAGACTCTGAAGCAGGCTGCAGCAGCGGTGAATGACGATCGCGAGTTGGTTGAGCTGAGAAATAAGCTGGAGAAGCTGGAGTCCGAGCTTGTGGTTCGGCTGCGGAGTGGGAAGGAACCAGATGAGACGTCACGTAAAAAATACGAAAGTCTTGCTGAGGACCTCCAGACCAGGTCTGCATATCAGCGACTTGTGGCCTCCCAGACCAACTTCGACAAGGTCCTTCAGCGCGTGAACGACATCATCGCGAAGGGGATCCAAGAAGGGGCGTCAAACCGGATCATCCTCCCGTCCTGATCGGAGCCGTACATGCCGTCCCTCAAGATTTTCAAGGATGTAGTTTACCGGCTGATCAATCCGGTAGTCGAGGCGATGGTTCGATGGCGGGTGCATCCAAACGCGGTTACGACAGTGGGTTTTGGGGTGACGGTGACGGCAGGAATACTCTTCCACTTTGATCACGTCCGCTGGGCCGGCCTGTTCGTATTGCTTGGAGGGATCGTCGATATCTTCGACGGGCAGGTGGCCCGAGCGAGCGAACTCGCTTCAAAGTTCGGATCGTTCTACGACTCGACACTTGACCGTATCAGCGAGATTGTCGTCTTTCTCGGTTTGCTTTCGCTGTACAACCAGTACGGAAGGGACCTTGCCGATGTCTGGATGGTTTACGTGATTGCGCTGGCCATGGGCGGATCCCTGATGGTCAGCTATACGAGAGCAAAGGCTGAGGCGCTTGGTCTCGATTGTTCGGTGGGTCTAATGCAGCGAGCTGAGCGTGTCGTCCTCCTCGGCGGGGGATGTCTGTTAACCGGGCTTATGTGGCAGGGACTGGTGTTGAAGGTGATCCTTATTGTCCTAGCCGTTACAGCGATCCTCACGGCGATCCAGCGGATCGTATGGGTCTATCAACATGCAACGGGGGTCCCACTTGATTCGGTCCAGAAATCACGTGAGGCCCACAACGAGAGGGAGAGCATTGAGTGAGTGATCGACCTCGGATTAGGGCTGGGAACGGCCGCCTCGGAGTTCTCCTGCCAGGATTAGGGGCCGTCTCGACCACGTTCGTCGCAGGGGTGGAGGCGGCCCGGAGGGATCTGGCCAAGCCACTGGGTTCTCTGACCCAGATGAACACGATTCGGCTAGGGAAGAGAACGGAGTTGCGGACGCCATTGGTCAGGGATTTTCTTCCGTTGACTGCGCTGGAGGACCTAGTGTTCGGCTCCTGGGATCCGATTCCAGACAATGGGTACCAGAGCGCGGTGAAGGCAAATGTGCTCACAGCCAAACACCTTGATCCCATTCGAGACTTCCTCGAGGGGATAGAGCCCATGCCGGCCGTATTCGATCAAGAGTATGTCCGCCGGCTGGATGGGACGAACGTGAAGACCGGCCGTAACAAGATGGAGTTGGCGGAGCAGCTCCGGAGTGATATTCAGCGGTTCAAGCGAGAGAAGGCGTGTGACCGTGTGGTCATGATTTGGTGCGGTTCAACGGAGGTGTTCCTACGCCCTGGGCCGGCGCATGAGTCACTGAAAGCCTTCGAGGCCGCGATGGAGGCGAATGATCCGGCGATCGCACCGAGCATGATCTACGCCTATGCCGCAATCATGGAAGGCGTCCCCTACGCGAATGGAGCTCCCAACCTCTCAGTGGATGTTCCCGCCCTAGAGAAAACTGCTGAGGAGTTCGGAGTACCAATCGCCGGAAAGGACTTCAAGACGGGTCAGACGTTGATGAAAACGATTCTTGCTCCGGGGCTGAAAGCCCGGATGCTGGGGATCGAAGGGTGGTTCTCCACGAACATTCTGGGGAACCGAGATGGTGCTGTGCTCGATGACCCTGATTCGTTCAAGACCAAGGAGGAGTCGAAGCTGGGCGTTCTAGAGCACCTCCTCCAGCCCGACATGTACCCGGAACTTTACGGGGACCTGTATCACAAGGTTCGGATCAATTACTACCCACCTCGTGGAGACAACAAGGAGGGATGGGACAACATTGATATCGTTGGGTGGATGGGCTACACCATGCAGGTCAAAGTCGACTTTCTTTGCCGCGATTCCATTCTAGCTGCTCCCATCGTACTTGACCTTGCGCTCTTTTTGGATCTGGCTTCGAGAGCGGGACTTTCGGGGATCCAAGAGTGGCTCTCTTTCTATTTCAAGAGTCCACAGACCGCTGAGGGGCTATATCCAGAGCACGATCTTTTCATACAACACCGGAAGTTGAAGAACACCCTTCGTTGGCTCGGTGGTGAGGAGCCATTGACCCACCTGGGTTTGGATTATTATGGCTATGAATGATTATCCCTTGGCCCAGCACGAGATTGCAGGAGAGTGATGGAGCGAGGTTTCTTCCTCGTCCTGGAAGGGGTGGAGGGCGCCGGAAAGACTACGCAGGCTAGCCTGATCTCTCATTGGCTGGAAGAACTAGGAATTCCGCACCAGTTGGCTCGCGAGCCTGGGGGAACCCTACTAGGCGAAGCCGTTCGCGAGGTACTCCTCGAATCTGATGGGCTCGAGATCGTCCCGGAGACAGAGTTGCTCTTGATGCTTGCTGCGAGAGCCACATTCGTGCGCCAGGTGGTTGAGCCGGCGCTCGGGAGGGGCGAAGTGATGGTCGCGGATCGATTCGAACTCTCCAGTTTAGCCTATCAAGGCCTGGGCCGAGGATTGGGCTTGGACCGAGTTCGGGAGCTAAATGCCTTTGCGACGGGGGGGGTTCACCCCGATCTGACGCTAGTCTTCGACCTCCCCGTCACGATGGGGCGGAATCGTCAGGAGATGGCCGGCAAGGTGCAGGACCGGATCGAAGGGGAGGGAGCCGACTTCCTGGAGTCTGTGAGAAAGGCGTACCGGATGCTGGCTGAGGAGGATGGTTCGGTGGAGTTAGTGGATGCCTCCCTCTCCGAAGCGGAGGTTCATCGCACAGTCCGTGAGTTTCTGAGGTCTGGTTTTCCGGAACTCTTTGACCCTGGAAGGGGTTGAGAACGGGCCTCGTTTGCATGCCCACCGCTGAAGTTTCCCCTAATCCTGCGAAGGTGAAATGGAATCGAGACATACTCCCATCGGACCCAGCGTCGTTCTCTTGCTGGCCCTGGTGATCGGGGGATGGTTCCTCCAGCAGGGCCTCTCGCAAGGGAGGAATGGAGATCAAGAGGCCCGGCTTTTCGGCGAGGTGGTTGACTATATTACGGACCGCTATGTGGATGAAGTGAACCGCGAAGACCTTTACGAATATGCGATTGACGGGATCCTCGAACAGCTTGGCGACCCAAACACCTCGCTCCTGAACACGAGTGCATACGAAGACTTTCGGATCCAAACCGAAGGGGATTATGGCGGTGTTGGTCTGCAGATCGCGGACCGTGATGATTACATTACGGTCATAAGTCCCCTTCCAGGTACACCTGGGTCCCGGGCGGGCATCCGAGCAGGGGACCTTATCGTGGGCGTGGGGGATGAATCGGCGCGGGGCTGGTCGGCGCAGCAGGCTGTCCAGGTTTTGCGCGGCGCCCCGGGAAGTTCGGTGGAGGTCACGATTGAGCGGCCCGGGATTGAAGCTCCGATCGCCTTTACTCTCACTCGCGAGAGGGTCCAGCTGCGGTCGGTTCCTTTCTCTATGCTTCTAGATGGGTCGGTAGCGTACATTCCGCTACGCCTCTTCAGTGAGGTATCGACTAGAGAGGTTCGGGCAGCGGCTGACTCACTCCGAGAGGAAGGGGCCACATCGATTGTCCTGGACCTCCGCGGGAATCCCGGAGGAGTGCTCGACCAAGGTGTCGGCGTTACTGACCTGTTTCTTGATCGGGGGGCCAGCGTAGTTGAAACTCGGGGAGAGCAGGGTGGGCCAAACGGGATTCTCCGTGGATCGACGGCGGACCGGTACGAGGGGATGCCGATCGTGGTTCTGGTCGATCGAGGAAGCGCTTCCGCTTCAGAGATCGTAGCTGGGGCGCTCCAGGACTATGACCGGGCCCTGCTCGTCGGAGCGAGTACCTTTGGCAAAGGCTCCGTCCAAAGCCTGTTCAACCTAACTGGCGGCAACGTGCTGAAGTTGACGACAGCCCGGTGGTATACGCCGCTAGGGAGGTCGATCGAGCGGCCGGCGAGTCGGTTGGATCGGGACGAGCCTGCCGATTCTGGAGAGGAGGAGAATCTCGCGATTACAGTCATGGGACAGTATGCTTTCCCCCCGGACACCATTGGTCGACCGACGGTAACCTCGACAGCCGGACGTGACCTCTATGGTGGGGGCGGGATCGTTCCCGACGTGCTTGTCTCCGTGGACACTCTCTTCACGGACGAGCAAGCGGCGGTCAGGGTTCTCTTCCAAGAGGGTGCCGCGTACAATGTTGGTCGCTTCGACTACGCGGTCAGATACCTACAGAACAACCAGGGCGTGGGGATCGACTTCGAGGTAGGAGAGGCTGAACTGGCCGAATTGTTCGACCAGCTCCAGGCGGAGCATGGCCTGAGTATGGAGCGTGAGACTCTTGAACGCGCAGCGCGGTACGTAGGGCTCGACCTTGAACAGGAGATCGCGCTCCAGGGCTGGGGCGAGCTCGGGGAGTTCCAAAGGAGGATCCCATACGATAATCCCCTTCAGACCGCACTAAATCTCCTGCGGATGGCTGACTCACAGGAGGACTTGTTCTCCCGTGCCAGTTGGTCTCCAACAGCGCGGTCGCGGGCTATTTTTGCGACGGGGATCGGACGCTAAATCCAGATGCTACTGCCGCACATAGGGCGGATTTATTCCAGCTCCTGGAAACATCCTGATGCAGCTCCCAGACGGTTCATCACTCGGCTGCACCATCCCATGGCAGTGCTCTGATGCCCCCCGCGAAGTTTCGAAGTGCTGATGAGTGTGGGAACACTTGCTCTGATTCGCCTGATCGGAGTTCTTTCCGCGGGGGATCCAGAGCCAATCAAGAGTGAGAAAAGGGGGGAAGCCTAAGTGCGGTGCGATCCGGACTAAGGCGAGGGAGATCTTCTGTAAGTGTATCTTTTTCTCGGCTTTCCAGTTGCTCTGAACGGGCTTAATCTCTAGAGCGAGCTGTCGGGTCGATCCACGCCGCTCTCTAGAGGTGAAAGACCTGACCTGTGGCCCAAGCGGGCAAGGGGGTCTGTCATAAGGTATACGGTGCTCGGCACGGGGATCTTCGCAGGAGCCTAGCCGGTGTTCATCCGGACATGGACTGCTGGATAATTGTCGAGGGCTACGGCAAAATGCTCGGTCGAGAGGGGGTGCCGCTCCCCTTTGTGAGCTCTTTATCGTGGGTCTTTTTTGCGGTTCTGGATACGCTGATCTAGCGCTACTTCCACCGGCGAGATGGCCTTACCGTGGGTGTATCTCCCGCGGAGGTAGGGCGGAGTCCTGAGTCTGTGGACGAATCCATGTCACTCGCAGTCGTGGAGCGGGCATAGGCGTGTTGGAGCCACGGCAGGAATCGCTCCTAGTTGGTCGGGCTGTGGTAGGGAAGAGAGGTAGAAAATGTTTATTGATAGGGTGACCATTACCGTTGAGGGTGGTGCTGGAGGGTCGGGTGCCGAGGCCTTTCAACGTGAGTCGGGAAGGCCCCGAGGAGGGCCTTCGGGAGGGGACGGGGGGGAAGGGGGGGATATAGTCTTCGTATGCGACCCTCAACTCGCAACTCTGTTGGATTTTCGATACCGCTCAGAGTATCGGGCGGCTCGTGGAGCGCACGGTGAAGGGAACAAGCGGACGGGAAAAAGCGGTCAGGACACGGAACTCAGAGTTCCACCCGGGACTTTGGTCACGGACGTGGACACCGGAGAACTGCTGGGAGAGCTACTGCTGGCATCCGATCGGATGGTAGTAGCCGGTGGTGGTCGTGGCGGCCGCGGAAACGCCCGCTTTGCAACTTCGACTCGTCAGGCGCCCCGGTACTGGGAGCCCGGGGAAGAGGGGGTCCGTAGGTCGGTAGAGCTGACACTGAAGCTGATCGCGGATGTGGGGCTTGTCGGAAAGCCGAATGCGGGAAAGTCCACCTTCCTTTCTGCTGTGTCGTCCGCTTGTCCCAAGATAGCCGACTACCCTTTCACGACTCTCACTCCGAATCTGGGCGTAATTGAACTGCCCGACTTTCGCTCTTTCGTCGTCGCCGATATTCCCGGCATCATTGAGGGAGCCCACGAAGGGCGGGGGCTGGGCCACCAATTCCTCCAGCACATCGAGCGAACTCGTACCCTGGCGATCCTGGTCCCCGTTGATGATCCGGAGCCTGAGCGAGCTTTCAATCAACTCAGGGAAGAGTTGTCGCGCTATTCGAACGAACTCATCCGGCGGCCGCACTGCGTAGTCCTGACGAAGTCCGACCTTCTTGGTCCGGAAGCTGAGCCGCCTTCGATCTCAGCTCCAGAGGCGTGGGGGACGTTCCTCATTTCGTCTGTCGGTCGCTTGGGTCTCAAACCACTCCTCGAATCCTTTTGGGCAAAGGTCCACGAGCAGAGGATCGAACCGGAAGAGATTTCTCCGCAGATCCGTGAGGGACCGGATTCCACTCAGGAGAAGAGACGCGATGATCCGAGCGTGGCCGACCAATCGTTGGGTGGTGAGGAGGCCTGGTGGGATCTGGTGGACGAGGAGCTCTAGTCTTGGTTGAGGAGCGTCGGGCACTCGTATTCCTAAAGCTTTTGGCAGCCCTCACTCGGTTGGATCTGAATGGAAACATCGCCCGAATTGGGGGGTGGAGCCTTACGTGCCCGCGCCGATGACTGCCATTGAGCACCTTTACGTCCATGTTCCCTTTTGTAGACGGCACTGCCCCTA
Organism: uncultured Gemmatimonadaceae bacterium; assembly: GCA_964546115.1. Lineage (GTDB taxonomy): Bacteria > Gemmatimonadota > Gemmatimonadetes > Longimicrobiales > Gaopeijiaceae > JAAXGI01. The sequence goes on from CAZJIM010000001.1 coordinate 85,446, forward strand.
TTGCGACTACGCGGTCTTTGCGGAGGGATCGCCAGACCTCGAAGGATGGATCGAAGCGCTGAGTTGTGAACTCCGCCTGAGGGAGGCTGAGGGAGTGTCACTTTCCAAGCTGGAGACGCTTCTTGTCGGCGGTGGCACACCCTCGGTTTTCGGCATTGGGGCCGTCCAGGGAATCATATCGATCTTAGGAGCTGACCGACTTGGAGGCGTTGAGGAATGGACGGTTGAGGCCAACCCAGAAGACGTGGACTCTGAGTTGCTGGAGGTGTGGAGAGAAGCGGGTGTAAACCGGGTCAACATCGGTTTGCAGAGTCTGCGAGACTCCGCCCTGGACTGGCTGGGGCGCTTGCACGGTCCCTCTCAGGCCCGGTCGGCAGTCAGCCTCATCCGCGAGTCGCGTATTCCGAGTTGGGGAGTGGACCTTCTGTTTGGCCTTCCCGAGGAGGTAGACCCCGATCCCGTCTGGAGTCTTGAGGAGGTGATCGCCATGGATGTTCCCCATGTGTCCCTGTACGAGTTGGTTGTCGAGCGGGGGACCCCAATCGGAACCAAGGTGAGGTCTGGAGAGGTTCGATTGGCCGATGACGATCGGCGCGCCGACCAATATTTGGCCCTATGTGGAGTGCTCGACGCGGCGGGATATGAGGCCTATGAAATGACAGCCTTCGCCCGCCGGGGCCATCAGTCTCAGCACGCCCTTGCGGTCTTGGAGGGTCAGTCATGGCTGGGCTTGGGACCGGGAGCGCATAGCAACCTGACGGGACGACATATCTGGAACCTGAGGGACTGGTGGGGATACTCTACTGCGGTTACAAAAGGGTTGCTCCCTGAGGCAAAAGACCCGATCAAAGGCGCCGGCGGGGATTCACCAGAGCGCCTGTGGTTTCGACTCCGCCGATCGGAGGGCATTCCGCGGGCCGATCTTGGCTCTCAGGCATGGAAGATTGCCGACGCCTGGGTACAAAGGGGACTGGCGGTGGATGATCCGCTGAGGGTCCGGCTTACCCCACAAGGGTGGCTGAGGCTAGACGAGCTATCCACGGAGCTGGCCCGGCAAATTTGTGATGATTGACCGGACACTGGAGGAGGTGATGAACGAGCACCTGATCTCAGATCTTTCTGCGCGGGAGCAGGAGGTCCTCGAGGCGGTCGTCCGGACGTATGTGGAAACCGCTGAGCCTGCGGGAAGTCGTAGCGTGACGCGTCGCTTCGACCTAGGCGTTTCCCCGGCAACGGTACGCAATACGATGAGCGGCCTGGAAGACAAGGGGTACCTCTTCCATCCTCACGCATCTGCCGGTCGAGTCCCCACCGACTTCGCCTATCGGGCTTTCGTCGAACAGTTCATGCAGCCGGCTTCGCTCACGAGAGAGGAGAAGTGTCAGCTGGCTATGGAGCTTGATCCCAGTGGTGCATCCGCCGTCGAGCGACTCGTCCGGCGTGCTACCAGGGTCCTCGGACTGCTCTCACAAGAACTAGGTGTGGCGGCTGCGCCCCGCCTGGCGGGTGCGGTTCTGGAGCGCTTAGAACTCGTGAAAGTATCCTCCAAGAAGGTGCTTCTTGTGGCTCGGGTGAGGAGCGGAGTGGTCCGAACAGTCTTTGTAGATCTTCCTTTTGAAGTCCCGGAGGACACGCTGGTGACACTTACCCTACTCTTGAACGAACGGCTGACAGGTCTGACGCTCAAGGAGATCAGGAACACCGTAGCGATCCGAATTCGGGATTCGGCACCTGATGACGACCCCGCGGCAGAGGAGATCCTGAACATTTTTATGCATTCGGGAGGGGAACTGTTCGGCTGGCCAGAGGCCGAAAGGTCGACGATTCATCTTGGACGGGCCAGCGTCCTTGCGTCACAGCCCGAGTTCACGAGTGGTGAGCGCCTGAAGGGGCTGATGGAGCTTACTGAACAGACGGATTTGCTGGCCGCGGCCCTTGGTAGTCGTTCGCACAGAAAAGGAATCCAGATCACCATCGGCGGTGAAAATCAGGACGAGGCGTTGTCTGAGTTTGCTCTGGTTACAGCGGAATATCGGGTAGGTGGGCTCAAGGGAGTGATCGGGGTGATCGGTCCCACGAGAATGCCCTATGAGAAGGTCTGTGCTATCGTAGAGCATACCTCCGCGCTGGTGACCAGGATTCTCGAATAACATGAGTGCTCTCGGTCCGGGCTGGACTCGGATCCGACTCCGCTGCACTAAACCACCGGGTTCTTGATGGCAGACTATTATGACATCCTCGGTGTGTCTCGGGATGCCGATTCCGAGCAGATCAAAAAGGCATACCGGAAGCTTGCCATGGAGCACCATCCGGATCGCAATAGTGGCGTGCCCGAGGCTGAGGACCGGTTCAAGGAGCTGTCAGAAGCCTACGAGGTCCTTAAGGACCCGCAGCGTCGCGCGGCCTACGACCGCTTCGGACCGGAGGGTGTTCGGGGCACGGGTTCCGGTGATCCGTTTCAGGGTGGATTAAATCTCCATGATGCCATCGAGATCTTCATGCGGGACTTCGGTGGGGCAGGAGGCTTCGACGATCTCTTTGGGCGTCGGCGAGGAGGGGGAAGTCGGAGGTCGGCGGCGGGAGAGGCGCTACGAGTTCGTCTTCCCGTTTCCCTTGAGCAGGTCATTGGTGGGGCCACGAAGCGGATCCGGATCGCGGTTCTTGAGTCATGCGATACGTGTGGTGGTACCGGTTCGGGTGACGAGCGGGGTCCGGAGACCTGCCCCACCTGTGAGGGGCGCGGAGAAGAGCGAATCGGCCAGCGATCCGTCTTCGGTCAGTTCGTCTCCGTGGCAACCTGTCGAACCTGCGGTGGAGAGGGTGGAGTAATTCGGGCACCCTGTCCGACTTGCCACGGAGAGGGCCGGGCTCGCAAGCAGAAGGAGATCGAGGTGGAAGTGCCTGCGGGAGTGACCTCGGAGAATTACATCACCCTGCGCGGGAAGGGGAACGTGGGTCCCCGAGGAGGTCCCCGGGGCGACGTTATGATTCTACTGGAAGTGGAGGAAGACGAGCGTTTTCGTCGCGATGGTAAGCACCTGATCGTCGATGTCATAATCACCTTCGCCCAGGCGGCGCTTGGCGCTGAGATCAAGGTGCCCACCGTAGAGGGGTCGATCTCGATCGAGGTTCCGGCCGGGATCCAGAGCGGACAGGTTGTAAGAGTACGAGGACGTGGCTTCCCCGATCTCGATGGGGGGCGGCGGGGCGAACTCATCGTCCGAGTCCGCGTCTGGACACCCATGGAACTCTCGTCGGAGCAGCGAAGCCTTTTGTCCCAATTGGGGGAGGTCGAAGATCCAGCTCCCGAGCGGGTTGATGAGCGTGGGGATGAGGCTGGGGGATTCTGGTCCAAGGTGCGCGAGGCCTTCAGCTCGACCTGATCCTTGGGAGATGACTCCGGATTGATCCTCAGGTTGTTGGCTCCTGGTTGAGATACTGAGGCCTGCCGACGAAGTGTCGGCGGGCCTTTCTTTTGGGACGTGGGGTTGAGGAGTGTGAGTCCGTCCTGACTTAATAATGTGATGCTTCCACGGAGATACGGACCGAATTCTGGCCACGATCCGAACGCACCTGGGCGAGATAGCCAGAGGGGCGATGATGGAACTAAGGAGGGTCGGGCTCATCCATAGCAAGCGAGGCACAATGGGGCAAGGGAGACCAGTTGTCCCTCCTAGGTCGAGCGCAAGTTGAGGCCTGGGGCCAGCCGAAGCATGAAAAAGGGAGGGGATACGTGAACGACATATCATCGCAGGTCTGTATCTTCTGTAAGATTGCCCGAGGGGAACTCCCGGCAACAGTGGTCCACGACGAAGCGGATCTCCTGGCCTTCAGGGATCTGAGCCCGCAATCACCCCATCATACGCTCCTGATCCCAAGAAAACACATCGCCTCTTTGGACGACCTTGACGAGGACGACGGGGACCTGATGGGACGGCTGATGCTCGCCGCTAGGGACCTTGCTCGGCGACAGGGGTTAGCGGAAGCCGGCTACCGACTTGTCGCGAACGTCGGAGCGGACGGAGGGCAAAGTGTCGATCATCTGCACCTGCACCTACTGGGAGGGAGACCGTTGTCTTGGCCGCCCGGATGACTGTTCTTCGGCCCAACGCTTGCGTTGACCCCTCGGGCGGCCCCGAATAGGTTTGACCCAGAGCACTTCGGACCCTCCCCCCGTAGTAGGAACGTTGTGGCTACCAGCCTTCAGAGCGAGATCCGCGACGCCCTCAACCAGGCTCGAAAGGAGCGAGATCGGCTCCGGACGGTGGCACTCTCGACCATTCTATCCGAGATCCGAAATAGAGAAATTAGCGCCGGTCGGGATGCGGATGACCAGATGGTGGAAGAGGTCGTCGCTCGCGGAATCAAACAGCGCCGCGAGTCGGCTGAGCAGATGCGCTCCGGTGGTCGGGAGGAGTTGGCGTATAAGGAAGAGAAAGAAGCAGAAGTGCTTACGAGATTTCTTCCTCTTCAGCTCGACGAAGATGAGGTCCGCTTCATCGTCAGGGAGCTGGTGTCCGAGGGCTCTGTGGAGATGGGACCTGTCATGGGAAGACTCATGCCCCGGATTCGGGGGCGATTTGATGGGAAGGAAGCAAATCGAATCGTCCGGGAGGAGTTGGCGCGGTAAATGACCTGCTGCCAGCGGACGGACTTCTTCGGTCTCGGTGGCGAGGGGGATCCCATGAATAAGCATGCTCTTGCCATTCTTGAGTTTGATCGGGTGCTGGAGAGGATTGTGGAGCGAACCGCCACCTTGATGGGGAATGAGTATATCATTCAGTTGAGGCCCAGCGGGGAACTGAAATGAAACGCGAAGACGTGCGGTGATTACAGACGAGGTAGTTGAGGAGGTACGGGCCCGGGCCGACCTGATCGAAGTGGTGAGGGAGAGCGTCCAATTGACTCGCTCGGGAAAGGATTGGAAGGGGAAGTGCCCCTTCCACGACGACCGGACCCCGTCATTTTATGTTGTGCCGGACAAGGGATTCTACAAGTGCTTCGGATGCGGAGAGTCGGGTGATCTGTTCGCGTTCGTAATGAAACGGACGGGGATGGAATTTCTGGATACTGTGAGACACCTGGGAGAGCGGTTTGGCGTCGAGATTCGGGAAGTGAGTTCGACAGGAGCCGACAGTGAAGAGCCCTTTCGGCTGCATTACGAAGCGAACGCGTTCGCACAGGCCTGGTTCCGTGATCAGCTGCTCGATCTGGCTAACGGGGAACGCGCCCGCAAATACCTGGAAGGCAGGGGGATTGACGATGCGACGGCGGAGCGGTTTGGGGTGGGGTGGGCCCCCGACGATTGGCAGGGCCTCAGGGGAGCCGCGTCGAAGCACGGCTTCTCGGAGGATTTGCTTCTCGAGATAGGGTTGCTGACCACATCGGAGCGCTCAGAGGAGCCTTACGATCGGTTCCGGGGGCGACTGGTGTTTCCTATCGAGTCCGTCGTCAGCCGCATCGTTGCCTTTGGAGGGCGGGTCTTGGACGAGGGGGGAAAGGGGCGTCCAAAATACCTGAACTCTCCCGAGTCGCCGATCTACTGGAAGAGCCAGGTCCTGTACGGGCTTGGATGGAATCGGAACGCGATCCGTCGCGAGGGGTGTGCCCTAGTCGTTGAGGGCTATATGGATGTGGTCGCGCTGGCCGCGTCAGGGGTCACGCATACGGTGGCTACCCTCGGCACGGCCATGACCGACGAGCATGCTAAGCTTCTCGCACGTTACGCCAAGAACGTGCTGCTCCTCTTCGACTCTGATGACGCCGGGATCCGTGCCACCTTCAAAGCGGCTGATGCCCTGTTGGCTCACGGTGTTCACCCCTTGGTTGTGACTTTGCCCGCCGGTGAAGACCCCGATACGGTGGTCCGGGCCGAGGGGAAGGATGGGCTTGCGCGTTATGTAGATTCAGCTGTCGATGTGTTAGACCGAAAGTTGCAACTCCTGGATGAAAATGGGTACTTCGGATCCATCGACCGGGTGCGAATCGCCGTCGACAAGCTCTTGCCAACCCTCAGGGCAACCAAGGACTCGACACTTCGCGATATCTATACATCGAGGGTGGCTGAGCGCACAGGTGTCCGTAGGGAAACCCTGGAAGAGGAGGTAGTGAAGGGCCAGGATGTTTTGGGGCGTGTAGGCCGAACCCTGCCCCATGGAACAGGCCGCCAGGACACACGTTCTGGGCACTCGGGAGGAAGGCCACGGCCCAACCTGTCGAGACTTGGCGCAGAACGACAACTACTCCTGATCTTGCTCAGGTCCCGCGGGCGGCTGGACCGCGCTCTTGAGCGGATTGGCCCTGGGGAGTTCTGCGAGCCGGTGTATCGGGCCATCTTCGAGGCACTGGTACAGGACCCTCATCTAGAGGGTCCAGATGACGGTCTCTTACCCAAAGTATCCGACACTCTCGAAGAGCTTCTCGGAGATCCCCAGGACATCGAACATCCAGAACAGGCGTTCTTGGATTGCGTCTCGGTTCTCGAGGACCGAGCCCTACAGAAGAAGCATGAGAAACTGATGGAAGACCTCCGACGAGCTGAGAAATCGGAGGAAGGGGGGCAAGAGGCACTCAAAGAGCTGAATGAGTTGAGTCGTATCCGCCGGGGGCGGTGGAACGTTTTCCCGCGGGGAGGGCCCGTGGGAATTGGAGAGGCCAACAATGGGTAAAGGGATGACGAATACTACGATGGGTTCCCTCAGGGAAGTCCAGAAATTGGACAAGAGAATTCTTGAGATCAAAGCCGTTCTGGCAGTTTTTGACGATCGGTTGGCCGAGACGGAGGAGGATGCGCTCGCGTTCGAATCTGAGCTGTCCCAGCTAACGATTCGGTTGGCACAGATGAACGCGGATGCCCGTCAACTCGAGCGGTCCGCTGACGACAAGCGAGCCCGAACGAAGAAGATGAATCAGCGGTTAAACCGTGTCTCGAATCTACGAGAGGAATCGGCAGTTCAGACCGAGCTTGAGCTGATCAAGCGGGCGATAGAGGGGGACGAACAAGAGGCTCTACAACTGATCGAACAGATCTACAAGTCCGAGGTCGCTTCACAGGAGCTGGAAGCATCAGCTCAAGAGGCGAGGACCAAAGTCGTACCTCAGCAGGAGGAACTTATCGCCCACCGACAGGACTTCACGCAGCGCATGGAGATGTTCCAAGGACGTAGAACGAACATCCTCCAGCACGTGGACAGTGCAGAACGTCGGGTCTATGATGCTTTCCATAAGTCCGGACGCGGAATAGTTGTGGCCCCCCTTTTGGAAGACGGAGCATGCGGTCACTGCTTCGGTGTGATTCCACTGCAAATCCAGAATGAAATTCGACGCAACGAAGGCATGACCCGATGTGAGAACTGTGGGGTGATGCTCACAACCGAGCCGGAACTCGTACTGGAAGAGGAGGTCGAAATCCCGGTGGAGCTTCCTCAGGTCGATCAGGGTGGAGAGGAAGCTACGGTTCTGGACGAGTCCCCCGCCGATGGTGAGGAAGCCTCTCTTGAAGTAGCGGATGAGGAGAGCACGGGCACGGGTAAAGACGGAGAGAACTCGGAGGCCAAGCAGGAGTGACCGGACGCCCCGCAGAAGACGCGGTCCTTCCCCCCCCGCCTTTTCCGGAGTGGAGACTACCGACCCTTCCCGACCCTGAGATCATCCAGCGTCTCGTTCGAGAGCTGTCCCTTCCCCCCTCTATATGCAGCATCCTTGCCGTTCGGGACCTTACCGATCCCGGGCGAGCAAAACAGTTTCTCCGTCCCCGGCTGGAAGATCTACACTCTCCGAGTGATATGAAGGACCTTGATCCGGCGGTCGAGCGAATTCTCTCTGCTGTCGAAGCCCGCGAGACGATCTTGGTCCACGGAGACTACGATGTGGACGGGGCGTGTGCGGCGGCACTCCTGACTCTGTGGGTTAGGCGCCTGGGGGGAACTGTCGTTCCATTCCTTCCGCATCGCCTACGAGATGGATACGATCTCGGATCCGCTGGGGTCCGAGCTGCCGTCGAGGCCGGGGCCTCGCTCATTGTCACCTGCGACTCTGGGATCTGCGCACACGAGGCCGTAAAAGAGGCAGAGAGACAGGGAATAGAGGTGATCGTGACGGATCACCACCTGCCCTTCGGAGGTCTGCCGCCGGCCCTGGCGGTCGTCAACCCAAACCGGTCCGACTGCACCTATCCGGCTCCTCAACTCTGCGGTACCGGGGTGGTGTTCAAGCTTTGCCAGGGCCTGGCGTCGGGCGCGAATATTCCGCAGGAGGAACTCTGGCCCCACCTGGATCTGGTAGCTTTGGCTACCGTAGCCGATCTTGTTCCACTCACCGGGGAGAACCGAATTCTGGTCAGGTTCGGCCTTCGCTATCTTGCCAATACGACGAAACTTGGACTCCGGGCTCTGATTCGTGTGGCTGGCCTCGACACCCAATCGAGATTGGAGGCAGGCGACGTGGGATTTATGCTGGGCCCCCGGATCAATGCTGCGGGGCGGATGGGGGAGGCGGATTTGGCCCTCCAGCTATTGCTTACCGCTGATTCGTCTGAGGCCCACAGGCTGTCGGAGATTCTTGAGTGTGCCAACCACGAGAGAAGAGAGGAGGACCGAGCGACACTCGACCAGGCTCTTAAGCACCTCTCCGACGAGTTTGACTCTGCGCGGGATTTCGGAGTGGTCCTTTCCGGAGAGAATTGGCACCCCGGGGTGATCGGTATTGTCGCTTCTAGGTTGGTCGAGCGGATCCATCGCCCGGTAGTGCTGGTTGCACTTGATGGAGATGGAGGCCGGGGGAGCGCCCGTTCGATTCCCGGTGTCCACCTGCTGCGGGCCGTGGAGGCTGGACGGCGGCATCTGACGCGCTTTGGAGGGCACTCCCAGGCTGCGGGTTTGGAGTTGGATCGAAAAGATCTCCCCTCCTTTCGCTCTGCATTCAACGAGAGCGTCCGCGACCAACTCGAGGGGCGATTCCCGCGGCCCAGGGTTGGAGGAGATCAAGAACTGGTCTTGGCCGAGGTAAACGATGACCTTCACAGCCTCCTGAGGCATATGGGGCCATTCGGGATCGGAAATCCGCGCCCGGTGTTCTGGGCGAGAGGGTTAAAGGTAATCCGGGCACCAAAGGTGGTCGGAGGGAGACACCTGAAGCTTCAGCTTGGTGATGGCTCGCACGAGTTGGAGGCGATCGGCTTCGGTCTTGCAGATCGTATTCCCCCTACTTCGGTGGGTACTGGTAGAATGGACGCGCTCTTCCAGCTGAGACAGAATGAGTATCGGGGGAAACGGACCCTCCAGGCCAGGCTCCTGGATTTGCGTCCAACAGGCGACGTCGAAGGAGGATGAGGATTATCGCGGGGGAGTGGGGCGGTCGCTTGATCCGGGCGCCCCGAGGGAAGGCCGTTCGACCGACGACTGACCGAGTCCGCGAGGCATGGATGGCAGCGCTTGGCAGGAGAATCTTGGACGCCAGGGTTCTCGACCTGTTTGCGGGATCTGGTGCTTTGGGATTGGAGGCACTCTCCCGGGGCGCCAGGAAGGTAGTGTTCGTGGAGCGGGGTCGTGGTTCCCTTCGGTCGCTGGAGAAGAATGTCGAGACCCTTGGGGCAGAGCCGCGGTCCCGGATCGTCCGCTTGGACGTCCTGCAGTTCTTGGAACGGAAGTCGGTAGGAGAGTTTGATCTCGCCCTGGCTGATCCCCCCTACGACGGTGGGTACGCTCCGGCGCTACTCGCCCGGATGGTTGCCGACCCATTTGCGCGTGAGTTGTGGGTGGAACATCGTTCGGGAGAGGCGATGCCCGCTGTTTCCGGGCTTCGGCAACGACGCTACGGCGATACGACTATCTCGATATGGGAGAATCCCCAATGACGCGTTCTCGCGAGGTGACTGCGCTCTATCCGGGCTCGTTCGACCCGGTGACGCTGGGACATGAAGACGTTGCCCATCGAACATTGCGGGTTTCAGATCGCGTGGTGGTTGCCGTGGCAGAGGATTCTGCCGATATGAAAGCCCCGGTGTTCAGCCTTGAGGAAAGGTTGGAGATGCTCGGGGAGGTCTTTGCGGAGGAGGCCAGGATTGAGTGCGTGTCGTTTCGCGGTCTCTTGGTTGATTTCGCACGAGAGCGCGGGGTTGATCTCGTCGTCAGGGGGCTGCGAGCGGTCTCCGACTTCGAATACGAGTTTCAGATGGCACAAATGAATCGGGAGCTCGATCCGAACCTTGAGTTCATCTTCCTTACTCCGGACGCCAGGCTCTCCTTTCTTTCCGCATCACTCGTGCGGGAAGTCGCTCGCTTGGGAGGAGATGTTTCGCCGTTTGTGTCGCCTTCTGTTCTCTCGCGACTGACTAAACGGTTTGACCCGATTAACTCACCCGAGGTGTAGGTGCTGCGGCATGGGCGATAGGTCCACCAACCACCATTCTGGATTGTACGTCTTGCTAGGGCAACGATAGTCAGGGTACCTTTTTTTTCTGCAATTATGCAAAATTCGGCGGACAGTGACTCATGCCGGAGCTGCGGGACGGCATTTGGCTTCTGGGCCTGACGGAGATTTCATGGCGTTTAATGTGAGTGGGGAGGGGGACGTTACCGTGGTTGATGTCGACGGCCAGCTCATCGTAGGAAATCGACAGGAACTTAGACAGAAGGTCTTGGACGAGCTGGAGAAGGGGGGGCGGAAGTTCCTCGTTGACTTTACCGAAACCGGGTACATCGATTCATCGGGGCTTGGTGTCTTGGTGAGTCTCTCCAAGAAAATCCGTGAGATGGGAGGTGAATTGCGCGTCTCGACCCTGAACGAAGACCTTCGAATTCTCTTCGGGCTCACGAAGCTGGACACCCTATTCCAAATTGCGGACTCACGACAGGAGGGACTTTCGGCTTTCTGAGCCGACCGCTCTATGGAACGGAAGCTTGTTTTTGAACTCCCCAACGATCTCCGGTGCATTGAGGAGACGGTCGACTTCGTTGTATCCCGTTGTTCGACCTGCGAGGAGGTAGCGCGAAAGCTCCGGTTGAATTTCCGTGTAAGTCTCATGGAAGCACTCTCCAACGCGATGATCTACGGGAACGGTCGGGATCCATCGAAGCGAGTCCGCGTGGAAGTCTTCCTCCGAGTCGGTTCTGTCACCGCTCGCGTCACTGATGAAGGCCCCGGATTTGACCCGCGTGGCGTGCCCGATCCAACTGTCCCCAGCAACCTTCTCGAGGATCGAGGACGGGGACTGTTTCTGATGCGCAAGCTGATGGATGAGGTCCACTTCAACGACTGTGGCAACTGTGTCACGCTCATCCTGTACCTTTCCCCTTCAGACAGGATTGCCAACGAGGCTTCGGCATGACTCCAGGCCAGGCTGCCCGGGAGATCCTTCCCGAGGTGGTCGTTGATGTCCTCGATGAGTTCCGTCGTGCTTTTTTGCTGGACCTCCACCTGTGGAGACCGAGTGCGACGGAAGGCCTGTCCCATCTGTACCCTTTAGGGGAAAAGGGAGGGGAGCCTCTCCCCGACTCGTTCTGCATAACCGTGCCGACGCGTGACGGCCCCGAGATGACCCTGGAGGTTCGTGGAGGGGCTAATGAGCCGGTACGCTCAGCGTCCACGGTGATCCGAATCGCTCTCGAGCACCTTTATGATTGTTCCGAGGAGATCCGGTTCTTCACGTACGAAGTGTCGGAACGCTATGAGGAGATCAATCTCCTGTACTCGATCTCAGAGACTTTGGGCTCTCTACCCACAGCTTGTCGCGCAGACGGACTCCCTTGGCGGTTAGGTCGTAATCGATTCCAATTAGGCGATGCTTCAAGGCTCATCCTCACCGAAGTATGTGATGTGATGGCTGCTCGCAGGGGGTCTCTGTGGGTGCTTGATAGCGGTGGAAAGTATTTGCACCTAGTTGCGTCAGTAGGAGAAGAGGGACGTGAAACTCCCATCACAGCGGATGACCCGACTGCCGTGACCGCCAAGGTGTTTCGCGAGGGAAGCTCTCTCATCCTGACCGGGAATCGTGACGAGGGGGACAGGCCCCGGCCGGACGACTTGCCCCCCGGTACGGAACCCGTTCTTTCCGTCCCCATCCGCTATACTCCACCCGATAGTGACCCCCGTACCATGGGAGTCCTGAACCTGATCGGGCGGAAGCACGGTGGCCGTTTCACTGTTTCTGATCAAAAGCTGCTCGCTGCGATCGCCAGCCAGGTGGGCGCTGCGTTGGAGAACAACAGGTTAGTTCGAGAGAGCCTCGAGCGAGAGCGTGTCACTCGGGAGTTGGAACTCGCTCATGATCTCCAGATGAAGCTCTTGCCCACGGCGGACGGGTTTGACCCCGAAAGGGTTGCCGCTCGCGTGGAGCCAGCCGAGTCGGTGGGTGGGGACTTCTATCAGTTCTTCCGGATCCCCGGGGACCGCTATGGTGTCATGATCGGAGATGTGTCAAGCCATGGCTTCCCTGCGGCACTAATCATGGCTCTCTCAATGAGCGCTGCCACCATCTATGCCTCCCAAGCAGAGTCCCCCGCTCACGTTCTGCAAGAGATGGGCAATTCCTTGACGGACGAACTTGAGAGCACCGAGATGTACCTCACGCTATTCTATGGCGTGGTTGACCCACTTCGTGGAGAGCTGCTCTATGCAAACGCAGGCCACCCCCACGCCTTCGCGATTCGTGGGGATGGGTGTGCAGAACGTTTGGAGGCCATGGACCCGCCGATGGGGGTCGCCGGGAACGTGGACTATCATCAGCGAGCCGTGGACTGGAACAGGGAACGGGACCTCCTCCTACTGTTTACCGACGGGCTGTCCGACGACCTTGTCGAAGGGTCTAGGACCGCCGGTGAAAGGCAAGTGGTGGAACAGGTGGCAGGGCTTCGAGATCGCCCCGTCTCTGAGGTCGTGGATTCCCTATTCAAGCTGGATCGAGGTGGGGGCGTGACCACAGACGATCGGACAGCTGTCGTCTTGAGGGTGTGATCATGGTGGTTCTGGCCGGAAGTACACTCGCATTCGAGCGCTGTCGCATCCACTCTGTCGTCTTTGCATTTCGTAGTAACAGCGCACGACTATTTCCTTCGGCGAACGCTTCGCGGTTCCTCATCGAAGCCCCTTACCAAGACGGGGCTTCGTCACTCTCAGTGCTTGACCGTACTTCCGGCCAGGATCACTTCTGACTCCGCGACCGAAACGCTCCCTGGGCCAGAACTTCCTGGCGGATCGCGATGTGGGTGCCCGGATTGTGGAAGAGGCCCGGGTAGGACCAGGTGAGACGGTGATGGAGATTGGACCGGGCAAGGGCGCGCTCACCGAAGGACTCGTTAGGTGCGTCAAGGAGCAGAAAGGCCGACTGGTTCTCGTTGAACTGGACGACGAACTAGCCACCGACCTTGTGCGGCGATTCCGGGGATGCCCGAGAGTCGAGGTGATTCACCGCAATATCCTCCTGGTGTCGCCCGCAGAAGTCACTTCGTGCCCTGCTGACCTGAAGGTCATTGGGAACATTCCCTATAATCTCACCTCTCCGATCCTCTTTCATCTGCTTGCTAGGCCTCGCCCTCGAGAGATCCTTCTGATGATCCAAAAGGAGGTAGCGGACCGGATCCTTGCGGAGCCGGGAGGTAAGGAGTATGGGGCACTTACCATCGGTGTGAGAGCCATTGCGGGGGTTGAGCGAGTTTTAAGCGTTCCCGCGGGAGCCTTTCGGCCTCGGCCCAGCGTAGATTCGACCGTCGTTCGCCTGAAACCGTTCTGGCCTACCCGTTTGGAGGTGAAGGAAGAGGTTCGGTTGCGAGATCTCACCCGGGCAGTCTTTCAGTGGAGGAGAAAGCAACTGGGGAAGATCCTTCGGGATCATCCAGACCTCCATCTGACTCGGGACGAAGTCGATCGCGTCCTGGTTGCAAGTGGCGCGGGGCGCAGAGACCGGCCGGAGGCAGTGGGTCCACCGGGTTTCGTGGCAATGGCTCGCGCGATTTCCGATTGACTCGAGTGAACATTTAGGCCTACCTTTTGTGAGGCTTTTCAAAAAGACCCAGCGAGTCCGTTTTCCCGAGGCGCTTAGTGCCCTCTCCTTCGCGCAAGGTCTCAGAGTCCGCGATCCGACGGCTCTCGATCTACCTCCGCGTCCTAGAGAGACTGGAACGCGAAGAGGAACTGACCGTTTCTAGCCAGGTGCTGGCCGATCGGGCCGGTACGACCGCAGTCCAAGTCCGAAAGGATCTCTCTCTCTTCGGCTCGTTTGGTAAGCGTGGACTAGGCTATGCAGTCGAACCACTGAAGAAGCAGTTGTGGGTGATCCTAGGGCTGTCTCAACGGTGGAAAGTCGCACTCGTTGGGGCGGGCCGAATGGGAGCAGCGCTCTTCGAATACCCGCATTTCCGGACGCGCGGATTCGAGTTCGTCGCGGTCTTCGACTCCGACCCCAAGAAGATCGGGACTCGCTGGAGCGGACTTAGGATCCAATCTGCAAAGGTTCTTGAGGATTCTCTCCGTGAAAATCCAGTCGAGATCGTGATCCTTACAGTCCCGGGTCGGTCAGCACAGGAGGTCACTGACGCCGTGGTCCGAGCAGGGGTTCTGGGCATCCTCAATTTCGCTCCGGTTGAAATCAAGGTTCCTCCGGGAGTAGGGGTGAACGCCGTGCGACTGACGGTGGAGCTAGAGGCGCTCACCTTTGCGCTCCAGATGGAGGCCGGACGCATGCTGAAGATGAAGCAGTAGAAGGGTCGATGGGCACACAGTTGTCGCTACTGGAGATGGCCGCCCGGAGGCTGGACTCGGGATCAAGCCACACGCTGGATTTGGCTCGGAGTGTGTTCCAGTTCCGCGGCAATCCTGGGGTCGCCTCGAAGGCCATATTTGCCCTTCTCGAGCGGGACCCCAGGTTTTGCGTCGATCAAGAAGGCTATTGGAGTCTGATCCCGGGGTTGAAGTCCCCGGGTATTTCGGTCACCAGACTCAGCTTTGCCGTTGTCGATGTGGAGACGACGGGGAGCCGAGGTGGACAGGGTGATCGGGCCACGGAGGTAGCGATCGTCAACGTAGATGATGGTGCGATCGGCACATCCTTCCGGACCCTCGTGAATCCGGGCCGAAGAATCTTACCTCAGATCCGAGGCTTGACGGGCATCACCGACCGGATGGTCTCCAAGGCGCCCTACTTCGAGGGAGTAGCGGACGAGGTTTGCGAATGCCTCAAAGGCCGTATCTTTGTGGCCCACAATATAGGATTCGACTGGGGGGTCATCCGAAAAGAATTGTTGGCGGCAGGAGGAGAAATCCCCGAGCTTGAGCAACTGTGTACTGTGAGGTTGGGCCGGCTCCTCCTTCCTCGATTGCGGAGCTACGGCCTGGACTCGCTCACTGCTCACTTTGGGATCGAGGTGGAGGGCCGCCATCGGGCCTTCGGAGACGCACTGGCAACCGCGCAGCTTCTGCTACACCTTCTCAAGGAGGCTGAGACTCAGGGAATCTCGGACCTCGTTTCTCTCCGGGTGGCATTAGGAGGTGAGCGGCTCCGGCACCGTGGACGAAGGCGGATTCAATCCAGAGAGTACTATCCATGACGGAGCTAGGCCTTCCATCTCCCCCCAGGTTATCCGAGCCCCCTAGTCGGAGGGTGGGTGGCATCTGCATCCACGCGCTCGATGCGGGTCTACAGCGTCTCGATGGAGGGGCGATGTTCGGGGTTGTGCCAAAACCTCTGTGGGAGCGTAGGATGCCCCCTGACGCGCGGAATCGCATCCCTCTCGCGCTACGTTGTCTGTTAATCGAGGCTCCGGGAGCTCTCGTACTCGTAGATACCGGCGTCGGAAATAAGGAAGACGATAAATTCAAAGAGATTTATGGCGTAGAGAACGAGGGCAGCCCCACCCGACTTGAGGATGGGATTAGAGCGGCGGGGTTCCAGCCAGAAGACATCGACTTAGTGGTACTCACTCATCTGCACTTCGACCACGCGGGCGGAGGAACTCTCCTGGGCCACAAGGGAAGCCTAGAGCCATCCTTTCCGGGAGCGCGGTATGTGGTTCAAAGAGGCGAACTCGAGTTTTCGAAGAGCAGGAACGAGCGACTCCGGGCGAGCTATGTTGCCCGGAACGTGGATGCAGTGACCCAAGCTGAACTGTGGGAACTCGCTGAGGGTGACGAAATCGTCACCGGGGGAGTGCGGCTTCTCCGCACGCCAGGACACACTCCACATCACCAATGCGTGCTCATTGAATCTGACGGTGAAACTGCGTGCTATCTAGCCGACGTGTGCCCGACCACCGCGCATGTGCCCCTACCGTGGATCATGGGTTACGATCTCGAGCCGCTCGTGACCCTAGAAACGAAAAGGAACCTCTGGCAAAAAGCTCGTGACCAGGAATGGCTGCTCATCTTCGAGCACGATCCCAAGCTCGCCTGGGGGTACCTAGAAGAGGACCTCCGAACCATCCGGCCAGCGGAGGATGATTGAAGGTGTTCGAGCTGGCCCAAGGTGAGGGGTACTACGTCGGCAACCGCAGCCGACTCCCTCGCGCAGAGCAGCGCGGAAGCCGGGGCTGCCCATGCGCGGCGTGGGACCGCCTCCTGACACGGCTCAAGGGGCCTCTACTGTAGACGTGGGGGGCAGCGGTTCCATCTTCGACCCCACATCCCCATCTTCCGACACGTTGGTCCGCCACAGCGGACGCCCGAGAGGTTTGGGCCCAATCACAGTGACCAGGAGTTAGGAGGCATTACGGTACTATGTCGGAGCCATACGCCCATCTGGAGAATGCAGACCCTGAGGTCTTTGAGGCCGTAAAGCAGGAGGTTAGAAGACAAGCCGACGGGCTGGAGCTCATCGCATCTGAGAACTTTGTCTCCGGAGCTGTCCTTGAGGCGGCTGGCACGATCCTCACCAATAAGTACGCCGAGGGGCTTCCCGCGAAGCGCTACTACGGTGGGTGTGAGTTTGTGGATCAGGTTGAGGAGCTAGCTCGTGCCAGGGCTCGCAAATTGTTCGGTGCTGAACATGCCAATGTACAACCGCATTCGGGTACACAAGCGAACATGGCAGTCTATCTGGCCTTCCTGGAACCCGGCGATAAGATCCTAGGGATGAACTTGAGCCACGGTGGACACCTCACGCATGGCTCGCCGGTGAATGCCTCCGGAATCCTGTACAAGGTGGGTGCGTACGGCGTCAGGGAGGAAGATGGCCGAGTAGACTATGACGCCCTTAGAGAACAGGCGCGGAGGGAGCGTCCGAAGCTGATTATTGCCGGTGCGAGCGCATACCCACGGATCCTGGACTTCAAGGCATTTGGGGACATTGCACGAGAGGTCGGGGCCTTGCTCATGGTAGATATGGCTCACATCGCGGGTCTCGTTGCGGCGGACCTCCACCCGAGTCCGATCCCGCACTCGGACGTGGTCACGACCACAACGCATAAGACCCTCAGGGGCCCGAGAGCGGGGATGATCCTCTCGACGGAGGAGCACAGCAAGGCAATCGATAAAGCGGTGTTCCCCGGGACGCAGGGGGGGCCTCTCATGCACATCATCGCGGCCAAAGCTGTTGCCCTAAAGGAAGCGCTTGAGCCCCCGTTCAAGGAGTACAGCAAACAGATAGTGCGAAATGCCAGTGCACTGGGCGAGCATCTGTTAGGGCGCGGGTTTCAGCTCGTTTCCGGTGGGACGGACAACCACTTAATCCTTTTGGACCTACGGGACCGCGGTGAGCTCACTGGGAAGGACGCGGAGCACGCTCTGGAGGAAGCCGGCATTACGGTGAACAAGAACACGGTTCCTGGAGAGAAACGGTCCCCGTTCGTCACCTCAGGCCTTCGCATCGGGACGCCTGCCCTTACCTCGAGGGGAATGAGGGAGAGCGAGATGAGGGAGATCGGAGGTTGGATTGCTGACATACTGGAAGATTGGAGGAACGAGGATCTCCGTGTGCGAGTTCGGTCGAGCGTGTGGGAGTTGACCCGGTCCTTCCCCCTCTATCCTGACCTTGGCGGTACCGCCTGACAGTGGGTGATCTCCATCAGTGGGCGAGCCCTGGCGCTTCGGCCACACGAGGCCCAACTTTGGCTCTATGACTGACGTTCAATTCGCCGATGAGATCCTGGGTCGCCTCAAGGAGCGTAATCCCCGCTTCCAAGAGAAGGCTTATCTATTCGTCTTGTCTGCTTTGCACCATGTGATCAATGGACTAGATCACCCTCGTCACATTTCGGGGCCGGATCTGGCTCACGGTGTCCGGACTCTAGCAATCAATCAGTTCGGGCCTCTGGCCCGTACCGTTCTGGAGCATTGGGGCGTCCATGGCACAACCGATATCGGCGATATTGTGTTCGCGCTTGTAGAAGCTGGCATCCTCATTACCCAGGAAGGGGACAGTCCTGAGGACTTCCATGGTTTGTTCGACTTCGAAGAGGCATTTGACCGGAACTATCCTTGGGGGGCTGGGGGATAGTATCGGGCGGCGGTTCCAGGAAACTGCCAGGACTCGGAGCTGACAGGAAGCGACCATGGAACAGGATCTTCAGTTTCCCTCCTGCCAGAAGTGCGATGTGGGAATTCTACTCCCGCTCTCCGACTACGGGCGTGAAGGCGCCTCCATCCGGTACAAGGCCTGGGTCTGTTCTAGCCCCGAGTGCGGTTTCAACATCCGGATTGACAATGGGGAGATCACCTTCGGAAGAGCGATCGGGCAGAGCTACAAATAATCCGCGATATCTCCATTGCGGAAGCTGGTCCGGCCCGGGAATTCCTCCACCTGATGCTCGCGAATGAGCCCCTTTACATCCGATTCTCCCATCGAGCGGATCCTGCCCCGGTGCTATGGCCGAGCGGAGGTCTATGCGCCCACGGGCACCGAATCGGCGGAGTTTGACCGTTGGGCGATCGAAAAAGTGGGGATCTCGTCCGAAGTTCTCATGGAGAACGCCGGTCGAGGGGCCGCCCTGGTCGTCGACCGCATATACCGTAACGGTCCGGTTCTCGTCGTGGTCGGCACGGGGAACAACGGGGGGGATGGCCTCGTGCTCGCCCGCTCGCTGGTTGCTCAAGGAAGGGAGGTGAAGGTCCTCCTTGTTGGAGGACGGTGCGCGCCGGATCCGCTCCTTCACGGCTGGCCGGTACAAGTACACCAAGCGCCGGAAGACGACGAAGGGTTGCTTGCAGCGTTGGAATGGGGTGGAATCCTCATCGATGCGCTACTGGGAACCGGTATTCGTGGGGAACCCCGGGAGCATCATGCCCGGGCTATTCGGGCAGTGAACAGGCTGGACGTGCCGATCGTATCGCTTGATGTCCCATCCGGAGTGGATGCGGACTCAGGAACGCTCTCCGGAGATGCGGTCCGTGCGGATCTGACGATTGCCTTCGGGTCTCCGAAGCTGGGAACGCTCCTCTTCCCCGGCCGAGAGAGAGCCGGAAGAATCGTCGCGCTTGAAGTCGGGTTCCCTCCGATGGTTGGACGTCAGATTTCAGCTCGCCTGATCACGCCGGAGTGGGCCCGGGCCCACAGACCGCGTCGGCGGTTGGTTACTCACAAGAAAGCGGAGGGCCGTCTTCTCATACTCGCAGGATCCTCAGGGCTTGCGGGAGCTGCCGTGCTGACCGTCAAGGGGGCGCTACGAGCCGGTGCCGGATATGTGCGAATAGCTTCTCATCTGGAGAACAGGGAGATTCTGCAGAGCAGTGTCCCGGAGGCTCTGTTCGTCGACGCTTCGGATGCCGGGGCGCTGGGTCGTGCAGCCCAGGAGTCCGATGCGATCGCGGCGGGTCCGGGGATGGGGGTGGACGAGGAATCTGCGGAGCGTCTGAACGGACTTTTGGGGGTGAGGGGCCTCAGTGGGGTCGTGCTCGATGCTGATGCGCTCACCCTTCTCGGCGGCGGGCGGTTGCCCGCGTTCTCCGATACCGCTGAGCCGAATCGGCGGCTGCTCACCCCGCATCCGGGGGAAATGGCTCGGCTGGGTGCGGATCCGTCCGAGATCCAGGGTAACGCCGTCCAAGTCTGCCGAAGGGGTGCCGAGCAGTGGGCTGCAGCTCTCCTCTTGAAAGGCCAACCCTCTCTGATCACCAATGCTGGGATCGGACCGGTATGGTTGAGCGGGAGCGGCTCGTCCGACTTAGCCCGGGCTGGCATTGGAGATGTTCTCACCGGCGTGGCGGGTGCGTTTCTAGCGCGAGGTACTGATGCGCTGAAGTCAGGGTCGTTGGCCCTCCATTTCACGGGTTGGGCTGCTGCGCTCACCGGCCGCGGAGAGACGCTCCTCCCTTCCGATATCGCCGATAACCTGAGCGCCGCTTTTGGTGATTCGTTCACCTGCGTCTCCGATTTGGGCCTTCCGTTTGTGGCGTTGGATCTGGATCCGGCCCATTGATTATTAAGACAGGGGAGAGGTTTGCCTTGGGCCCCGGAGGGGAGTTCGAGCAACTCTGGGCGATATTGCGTGATCTTCCGGATTTGCACACAACTGTGGAGGTGGGGCCCGGAGACGATGCAGCTATTCTGACGAATGACACGGTTCTCTCCACGGACCTTGGGATTGAGGGAGTTCACTTTCGTCTCGACTGGATCTCACCCACTGAAGCTGGTTATCGGACCGCGGCAGCGGGAGTGAGCGATCTCGCTGCAATGGGGGCGGAGCCCGTCGGAATTCTGGTCTCCCTTGGAGTACCAGGGGATGGCGCGCTCGCGCAAGAAATCATGACAGGGGTGAAGTCCCTCGCCCGCGAGTTCGGGATGACGCTCCTAGGAGGGGATCTGACTCGGTCTCCAGGCCCGCTCATCGTGGACGTCGTTTCGATCGGGCACGTCCGAAAGCCTCTTCTCAGGTCGGGTGCCAAAGTGGGCGATGAGGTCTGGGTTACCGGCGCCCTCGGGGGCGCCGCTGCTGGAGTGGCTCTCTGGGAGGCGGGCCAGACCGTACCGGACGTGCTCCGCCAAGCCTTCGCGGTGCCGCGGCCTAGGATCGATGAAGCCCGATGGTTGGTGAAAGCTGGTGCTACTGCAGGAATTGACCTTTCGGACGGTTTGGCTGGCGATGCGGGGCACATTGCGGCAGCATCGGAGGTGGCAGTTGTCATCGATTCAGATGCCCTCCCCCTCCATTCGCGGCTCGCGGATCTCCAGCTTCCAGAAGGGATCGACCCTCCGAATCTGGCTCTCCATGGAGGTGACGACTTCGAGCTTCTGGTCGCTGCGCCTCAAGGTCTCTTTGATGGACAAGTAGATGGGTTCGTTAGGCGATTTGATCTTAGGTTGACTCGTGTGGGCCGCGTGATCGAAGGAGTTGGGGTCCTGCTCAAGTCGGGGGATTCTGGGACTGAGACCAAACCTGTCCGCGGTGGATACGATCATTTCGGTAGAGGGCTGCAGTTGTGATCAGGTCGATCTGGATCCTAGTGGCTGGAGCTGTCCTAACCGGGTTCTTCTCCAGCCGAGTGGTACTGAACAGGTTGTTCCGGCGACCGGACAGAGGTTGCTGGTGTGATCGGCTGACACGTCGGTGGACCCGACTAGTCCTGAAGATCGCGGGCGTTCGCGTTAAGGTCTTTGATGTGGATCGGGTGGATTGGTCCGAACCGGTCGTGGTGGTGGCCAACCATCAGTCTTGGTTCGACGTCTTCACCTTGGCCGCTCACCTACCGGGTAGAGTTCGGTTCGTTGCCAAGGAAGAGCTTTCGCGAATCCCCATTTTTGGTCGTGCGTGGCGGATTTGCGGGCACATCTCGATCGATCGTAGCGACCGGAAGCGGGCGATCGAATCCCTCGACAGGGCCGCGGAGCGGGTTAGGGAGGAGTCCCTCACGATGGCCCTCTTTCCGGAGGGCACGCGCTCGCCGGATGGGAGGCTCTATGCGTTCAAGAAGGGAGCGTTTATCCTAGCCATTAAGACGCGGGTTCCGGTGGTGCCAGTTGGAATTTCAGGGAGCCGCGCTATCATGCCAAAGGGATCGTTCAGAGTTCGGGGAGGGGAGATTCGGATCAGGGTGGGAGAGCCGATTGAGGTGGGGACCAGCGAGCAGGGAGAGCGGGATCGGCTGCGCGAGTTGAGCCGGCGGGCCGTGGCCGGACTCATTGAGGAAGAGGACGCGGAGTCAGGGTTGGCTGGAGAAATTGTTCCTGTCGAATCCGAATTGAGGTTTGCTGGGTCCAGTGACTTGGGGTACAAGGGATCCACACGTGATAACACGGAGGAGACGAAGGGGTGAGCAAGACCAAGATTCAGGCGGTGCGGGGAAGACAGATTCTGGATTCCCGCGGGAACCCAACGGTGGAAGCGGAAGTGGAGCTGAAAGGTGGGGCGATGGGTCGGGCGGCAGTCCCGAGCGGCGCCTCCACCGGTGAACACGAGGCCGTAGAGCTTCGGGACGGCGACCTA
This sequence comes from uncultured Gemmatimonadaceae bacterium, assembly GCA_964546115.1. Taxonomy (GTDB): domain Bacteria; phylum Gemmatimonadota; class Gemmatimonadetes; order Longimicrobiales; family Gaopeijiaceae; genus JAAXGI01. The sequence continues at coordinate 107,789 of CAZJIM010000001.1, forward strand.
TCTCGGTACATGGGTCGAGGTGTGCTCAGGGCTGTGGAGAATCTGGGCGGCGAAATCCGGGAGTTGCTTGTCGGGAAGGACGCTGAAGATCAGGAGGTCCTCGACCGGGCCCTGATCAAGTTGGATGGTACGCCGAACAAGGGACGATTGGGTGCGAATGCGATGCTGGGGGTCTCGCTGGCCACTGCCCGAGCCCGGGCGGAGGCGCAGGGTGTACCCCTGTTCCGTTCCTTGGGGGGTGAAGGTGCCACGCTCCTTCCGGTTCCGATGATGAATATCCTGAACGGAGGGTCTCACGCGTCCAACAATGTCGACATACAGGAGTTCATGGTGATGCCTTTGGGGGCGGACACCTTCGGGGAAGGTCTTCGCATGGCCGTCGAGGTGTTCCACCGCCTCAAGGAGGTCTTGATTGAACGTGGGGGAAGCACAGCTGTTGGGGATGAGGGCGGGTTCGCCCCGAACCTGAACGGGAACGATGAGGCTGTCGAAGTTGTTCTCCGGGCCATTGAACGGGCGGGTTACCGGCCTGGCGAGGATATCGTTCTCGCCCTGGATGCAGCCGCGTCGGAGTTCTACGAAGAAGGTGAATACTCGTTCAAATGGTCGTCAGGCGAGCACCGAGACGCTGCCGGGATGGTGGAGTTCTGGCTGGATTGGATTGCGCGGTATCCGATTTACTCTTTGGAAGATCCGCTGGACGAAAACGATTGGGATGGATGGCGGGTGCTCACAGAGGCGATCGGGGATCAAGTGCAGATCGTTGGTGACGACATCTTCGTCACTAACCCCGACCGACTCCGTCAGGGAATCGACCAGGGCGTGGCGAATGCCATTCTTGTGAAGGTGAATCAGATCGGGACCCTTACCGAAACTCTTGAGGCTATCGAGGTCGCGCGTGCCTCCGGTTATTACTCTGTCATATCTCACCGATCAGGTGAGACGGAGGATGTCTTCATAGCGGACCTAGCCGTCGCAACGGAAGCAGGCCAAATTAAGACCGGGAGCGCTTCGCGAACCGATCGGGTCGCAAAGTACAACCAGCTCCTGAGGATTGAGGAAATGCTTGGGGCCAGGGCTTGCTATCCTGGCCGATCGCTTTTGAGCGCTTCCTGAGCTGGAGTAGTTTTTGGGGAGGAGGGGTGGGATATGATGCAACGCTTGATCTTTCTGTTCCTACTGGGTGTGGCAGCCTATTACGCGGTTTTTGGAGGGGAATACTCCGTCCTTGAGGTGCGGAAGACTCGTCTCGAGACTGACGAGGCCCGGGTCACATTGGCTGGCCTATTGGCGGAGGTTGACTCGCTATCCGTGCGTGCCGAAGCGCTCGAGAACGATCCGAAGACGCTTGAGACCCTAGCGCGCGAACGCTTCGGGATGATCCGGGACGGGGAGGTGCTCTACCGATTCGCAGACCACCCGGGCGATTCCGAGGAGGATGCCGGGGCGTCTTCGGCTGAGCGTTGATACCTTTTTGGCCTAGTCGCAAAGGAAACTATTAAGTGTCAGGGTCCGCGGTTACGGGTTGACACCTATGGGGACCCGGGATAGCCTTTTCCCCCTGGCCGGAGTAGCTCAGCTGGCTAGAGCAGCGGAATCATGCTCCGCGTGTCGG
>CAZJIM010000002.1:0-66048 GCA_964546115.1 uncultured Gemmatimonadaceae bacterium
GAGACACGTACGATCTTCTGACAAGGGAGGCGTTCCGCCCCGGTATGACTCAGGAGCCTATCGCCCGGGTGGCCCCAGGCGATGTGAGGGATCCAGGGCTCTAGAGTCCGGTCCCTTCAAACTGGACTACCTACACCTTCCCCCGAGATAGCTGGCTATACCATGACCGAGTCCGTCGCCTGCCTGAACCTGGATTCTTGGCAGAGTTGCGATGACGGGATAGGGGAACCGGAGGGGGGCAGTTGCCTGACGAGCGGACTCGGACTCATATGGCAGATCTGATTCGACGGGTTGACCTGATGGGGATGAAGAGGGCAACCTCCCAATCGCTTCCAACAGCAGTGGCTGGGGGGACAAGTTTGTTCGGAAACCGGGAGCTGAGTCGAGCCATATGCTCGGAAGCGACTGTTGCTCACGAACCAGCCTGTCCGTCCAGGCCCTATGCAGTGCGGGGTTCCGAGACTCAATCCCGTGGCTTCAAACACCAAGAAACCAGAATCAACAGGAGGATTTGACGATGCGAGCGGTCAGACAGGGGCGTGCGCTCCTCTTGGTTTCATGGGCGATACTGATCAACGTCCTAACAGCGACCACCGTGCTCGGACAGTCGACACCACGGGAGTGGGAGCCTATCACAGAGCAAAGGCTACTCACTCCCGAAGACGGTGACTGGCTGAACTACCGTCGGACAGTTGACGCGATCGGCTTCAGTCCACTGGACGAGATCAACCGGACGAATGTCGGCCAGCTGCAATTCGTCTGGGCCTACTCAATGAGGGATAATAGTCGGTGGGTTCCGACTCCGATCGTGGCGAACGGGCTCATGTACGTCTCCGAAGGGAGCGGTCGCGTGTTGGCCTTTGACGTTGCCAGCGGGGATGTCGTCTGGATTCACGAGCGGAGCTACCCGGAGGACATCCAGATTTCTCAGGCCTATGCCCGCCATCGCGGCGTATCCATTTACGGCAATAATATTTACTGGGGGACCGCAGACTCTCACCTGGTCGCTTTGGATGCCCGGACAGGAATCCAGATGTGGGAAGTCAGTACGGGTGACTACCAAACGGGCCAGGGCCATAGCCACCCTCCCTTGATCGCCGACGGGAAGGTAATCCTGGGATTCAACGGAGGAGACCGCAGGGCTCGGGGTGCGATCTCCGCCCACGATGCCGAAACAGGCGGGTTGATTTGGAAAACCTACACGGTTCCTGCTCCGGGCGAGCCCGGCTCGGAGAGCTGGGCCGACAGCGCCTTGCCACCCCTGGGTGGGGGTACTTGGCATACAGTCACCTATGACCCAGAGCTGGGATTGATCTATGTCGGCACGGGCCAGCCAGTGCCGTGGGCCTCCACCCTCCGTGGTCGTGGTGATGCACTGTACACAAACTCTATTTTGGCGCTCGACATTGATACTGGCGAAATGAAGTGGTACTTCCAGGTTGTTCCGGAAGACAACTGGGATATGGATACACCCTATGAAAGTATGCTGGTAGATCTGGTCATTGGGGGAGAATCTCGCAGGGCACTCATCCACACTAGCAAGACCGGATGGGGCGTCGTTCTTGACCGGGTGACGGGTGAGTTCATTCAAGCGTTTCGCACAGCTTACGACAATCTCATCACCGAATGGACGGATGAAGGACGCCCCATCTTCAACCCTGAGCTGATCCCAGCTCCAGAGGATGTCGACTCGGACAGGGTTTTCGAGGTATGCCCACACTACCACGGGGCTAGGAACGTGCAGTCGCCGAGCTATAGTCCGATCACTGACTGGTATTACCTAGGCATAAACAACTCTTGCATGGACGTTGTCTTCGGATCGGAGGAGTATGAGCCAGGTGAGAGATATGTGGGGATGCGAGGCACTCCGAAACTTGTACCAGGGTACGATTACGTCGGGGAGTTCGTAGCGTTCGATCCAGCAGCCGGAGAGAGAGTATGGGAGTATCGTTCCCCCAGCGGGGCCGCGATGACGGCCTCGGCACTTGTGACGGCAGGTGGCATCGTCTTTGGCGGAACTGCGAATCGTGAGTTTTTCGCCTTGGATGGCGATACGGGGGAAGTCCTCTGGGAAACCCGTCTAAACGGGGACATATCGGGAGCTCCGGTCACCTTCGAGGTAGATGGGAGGCAGTATGTGGCGGTGGGTTCGGGGGGTCGGATCGCGCAGACGACTTCTTATGCGGGGTTGGTCGGTATTGACATTCCACAGGGAACGGGCGTCATGTGGGTCTTCGCTCTTCCGTAGGGCACGAAGTGGACATGAACGAGAAAAAAAACGTGTCTCCAAAAGGTCTGACCCTGTGATCCCCCCTCGTAGCCCCGCTCCCGCAGTTTCCCCAACGGAGTCGTGGCCGGGAGATTGACGTGCTGGAGCCGTGCCCTCCTTGTACGTATCCTCCCCAAAGTTCCACGGGGCGATGTGACATCCACTGTCAAGATTTGTAAGAGCTGTTGCAGTAGTAATTTAGGACATATGTATTCTGGTGTTGCATTAACTTATCAAGCCTTTTGGCTGTCTGATTTTCGACAGGCGCTGGAAAATCGTCGGCCACCAGACCAGGTGGGTGTATAGCGTCGTTGTCTGGTCCCCATCTACTTGACTCCCCCGTCTCATCCCAACTAGTTTAGGCTAACCTAATATAATCATTAGGCGAGGCTCACTGACCAATATGTCACAGTCTGTCGAAGACTATCTCAAAGCCATCTATGGCTTGGCGCACGAGGGGGAGTTCGTGCAAACTGGTGCGCTCGCAGCAGTGTTGGGGGTCTCACCAGCTTCGGTCAGCGGGATGGTCCGGCGACTTGCCGATATTGGGCTAGTAGAACGCGCAGCCTATCGTGGTGTCAGTTTGACTGACAAGGGACGCCGAGCAGCGCTCCGGGTCATTCGCCGGCACCGGATCCTTGAAACCTACCTTGCTCAAGCTCTTGGGTGGGATTGGGACATGGTGCACGAGGAGGCCGAGCGCCTCGAGCATGCCGCCTCTGATCAGCTGATCGAGCGGATGGCTGAGGTGCTCGATGATCCGAGATATGATCCTCATGGTGCGCCGATCCCAACTAAGGAAGGGGAAGTGGAGCAACAGGAGTTGGTGCCCATGAGCGAGGTCGCGGTGGGGACACTTGGGGAGGTCCGACTGGTCAGCGACGATGACCCCAAACGACTCCGCTACGTCGGGTCTCTCGGGTTTCGAGTTGGCGCTCGGTTCGAGGTGCTGGAAACGACGCCCTTCCGAGGACCGGTCACCGTACGGCTCATGGATACTGGCGCTCGACCGCAGGTGATCGGGTTCGAGTTGGCGCAGTCGCTTTTGTCTTTTCCCTTGGGGCGGGAGGTAGCAGTATGAATGACCGTTCGATGTCCCGGCGCCAGCTCCTTACGCGGAGCGCGCTAGGTGCCGCCGGCCTCGTCGTGGGAAAGCAAGCGCTGAATGCCACCGAGGAACACCTTCCGGTGCTAAACCCCGGCGATCCTTCGCTGGCAGGAACCAAGGGGATGGTGACTGACTCGTCGATCGATCCGATGGCTTTCCTTGAGCACTTCGACTACGGCAAGGCGTCGAAGCTGCCAGATGGCCGGACCCTTCGTGAGTACCGACTCACAGTGGTCGACCGTGATATCGAGGTAGCGCCAGGCGTGAGATACGCGGCCTGGACCTTCAATAGCCAGGTTCCTGGGCCAACACTTCGCGCGACTGAGGGCGATGTGATGCGGATTCGGTTCTCGAATGCTGGCAGCCATCCACACACCGCCCACTTCCACGGAATTCATCCGGCCGACATGGATGGGGTGTATGAGGTGGTCGAGCCCGGACAAAGCTACACCTACGAGTTCACTGCGGGCCCCGTTGGCCTCCATCTATACCACTGTCACGCTTTCCCTCTCAAGCGGCATCTTGCGAAGGGCCTCTACGGGACGTTCATCGTCGATCCCGAGACGCCACGGCCTCCTGCACGTGAAATGGTGATGGTCATGAACGGCTTCGACACGAACTTCGACGCCTCGAATGAGACCTACGCCGTCAACACGGTACCATTCGCATATCATTCCAACCCTATTCCGGTTCATAGGGGTGAGCTGCAGAGGCTCTACATGGTCAACGTTCTTGAGTTTGACCTCATCAACTCGATGCATCTTCACGGCAACTTCTTCAATGTATTTCGGACCGGAGCGCAAGCTTCGACTGAATTCACCGACACGCTGATGTTCTGTCAGGGAGAGCGACACATTCTAGAGTTCACGTACGAGGACACAGGAAACTTTATGTTCCATGCTCACCAGGCGGAGTTCGCCGAATTAGGCTGGATGGGCGTCTTCAACGTGACGGAGCCAGCGGTAGCAGAATGATCGGACGTCGCTGGATCTGGGGAGCTCTTCCGCTAGTGCTTCTTGCTGGTCTCGTGGTCGTGGTAACCCAGATGGGGTTGCTCGACCGGCTTCGAGGGACGTTTCCTCCGGTGGAAGAGCTCACCGTCGAGCGCGTGTCACTTGCACGGGGCTCGATCAGCCTCGCCGTCGTCAACGGCGGGCCGGAACCGTTGACTATCGCACAAGTGACTGTGGACGAGGCGTTCCGGCAGTTCACGATGACTCCTTCGACAACTCTGAATCGCTACGGTCGCGCGACGATCACGATCCCCTATCCCTGGGTCCAGGACGAGGCACACCTGGTCACATTACTGACCTCAACTGGGCTGACCTTCGAGCAGGAGATCGAACTCGCGGTCGAGACACCGACAACCGACGCTGGGAGCCTGGGCTTGCTCACGATGATCGGGATTTACGTGGGCGTTCTTCCAGTAGCCATCGGGCTGCTATTCCTGCCATTGATCCGGAGGCTTCTGCCGGAGCGGTTCGAGGTCATGCTTGCCCTGACCGCGGGACTACTGATTTTTCTCGGTGTAGATGCCCTCTTTGAGGCGCTTGAGACGGCGGGGGAGGTGCCGGCCGCCTTCCAAGGCACTGCGCTGGTCTTGCTGGGCTCACTCGGCGCGTTCCTGGTGCTTCAGCTTGTCAGCGGTGCTGGTACTGTCCGATCGGGGGCTGATGGACGTCGGTCCGTAGCCTGGTTCATCGCGCTCAGTATCGGACTCCACAATCTTGGCGAGGGGCTCGCGGTTGGTGCGGCTTATGCGATCGGCGAGGCTGCGTTGACCGCCTTTCTCGTGACCGGGTTCATGATTCATAACACCACCGAAGGGCTTGCCATTGTCGCACCGGTTGCGAAGGATCAGCCACGGCTCACGACTCTGGCTGGAATGGGCGGGCTGGCCGGCATCCCGACGATCATCGGTGCCTGGATCGGTGGGCTTGCCTTCACACCGACTCTAGCGACGCTCTTCATTTCTATTGGTGTTGGTGCGATCGCACAGGTGGTGGCAGTTCTCTTCCGGATGTTCAATAGAGGTGGGGAAGGGGTATGGCGACCCGCTATTGCTGGCGGTGTGCTCGCAGGTTTGGCGGTCATGTACGTGACCGGGCTTCTGGTCGGGTAAATCCCTCCCCTGGACTCTATCCGCTAGTTCTGCGAGGGTCATCTGATTGGCCCGGTCGATCACGTTCGGGAAGGCTCTTGTAGTGCGCTGCATACCCTCGGCGGGCACCAAAGGCGGGGGTATCAAGCGTCGTGTGGTAGATCACGTGGTCAATATCGTGGCCGTGGATATCACTATGCGGGTGGGGGTTCTGTATCTCCCCATAAAACCCGAGGTCGCAATCGCTTAGGGTGGCCCCCGATGTACTAGGTTGATGGGTTGGGTCGTAGTGAGGTGACGAAGTGATATCCTTCCGATACGTGCCCCCGCTCCATCCCGATCTGCGGTCTGGTGACCACCAAACGGGGTGGGCCGGGGGCGCGACGGTCTTACCAAGTAGGGATTTGACCCTTTCGGATCGCTTCCACATTCTTCAACGCTAAGCGGTAGCCAGAGCACCGAATCGGCCGATTAAGAGACACCCGAGACGAACGGGGTTATCCGAGACGTGATCCCGGCGCACGAATAGGCGACATCTCTGGACGAGGATCCATGTCATCTTCACACCGAGGGCGCGCGCAGAAAGAGCGCCGAGAGCAAAAGCAGCAAGATTCGCTGCGCACATCTACGGTGACACCCTCGACTCATAAAGGGTTCTTTCTGCCAGTGGTGATGATGGTGGTTCTGGTGGTGCTGTCGTTTCTGCCTCGTATGCAGGACAATCCCATTCTCTCCGGGTCGTTCTGGGGCGCAGCCATTGTGCTCCTGGTTTGGCAGATCGCTCTTTTCCTACGGTTCAAAGGTGGATCGGTTGTTCCGTCACTCCGCATCGAGTTGCGCCCACAGCATTACTTGCAGGCGCTCGTCCAGATTGCAGTGTTCGCCTACTGGGGTTGGTACTGGCGCCCCGTATATGACTTTGCTTTGCTCCTCGTCGCTCAACTGGCCTTCGCCTACGCCTTCGACATGCTTCTCGCTTGGTCCCGACGGGCGAGCTACGTCCTGGGCTTTGGTCCCTTTCCGATCATCTTCAGCACCAACCTGTTCCTGTGGTTCAGGGACGACTGGTTCTACCTGCAGTTTCTGATGGTTGCGGTGGGGTTTCTAGGGAAAGAGTTCGTACGCTGGAACCGTGAGGGAAGGCGTAAGCACATCTTCAACCCTTCCGCATTCTCATTGGGCCTTTTCTCACTCGTTTTGATCGTCACGGGCATGAGTGACCTGACCTGGGGACAGGACATTGCATCGACACTGACCCTGGCGCCCCGGATTTATCTGTTCTTGTTCTTGCTTGGCTTGGTTGTCATGTATTTCTTTTCGATCACACTGGTTGCAGGGACCGCGGCGGCTGTGCTCTTCGGTCTGAGTGGGCTCTACTTCGCCTGGGAGGGAGTTCCCTACTTCGTCGATTCCGACATCCCCGCTGCGGTGTTTCTCGGACTTCATCTTCTGGTGACCGATCCGTCCACCTCACCTAGAAGTCTCTTGGGAAAGGCCGTATTTGGAGCGGGATATGGAGTGGGAGTCTTTGTCCTATATGCCCTACTCGGAGCCCTCGGGGCTCCAACATACTACGACAAGCTCCTCGCCGTTCCGCTCTTAAACCTGAGCATTCAGTGGATCGATCACCTGTTTCACTCAATCCGAGTGAGCTCCATCGTGGGTCGTTGGCGTCTGTCTTGGGATCAAAGGCGTATGAACCTCGCGTATATGGGTGTTTGGATCCTGCTCTTCAGCGCCATGACTGCCATGGGGAAGACTGACGGTAAGCACACTGGAGACAGCTTACCTTTTTGGGAGCAAGCCTGTAAAGAAGACCTACGAAACGCATGCCAGCAGCTGGTCCGACTGGAATTGACCTACTGTGGTGATAACTCCGCCTGGGCCTGCAACGAACTAGGTAGGCACTACATCGAAGGGGAGGTCATTCCGCCCGATTCTGAACTCGCGCTGGTCTATTTCTCGAGGGCGTGTGAACTCCGGTTCCAGGCGGGCTGCGTGAATCTGTTGGATCCGGCGATTGTCAGCCGGTCGGAGCCGAAGGTTCTGGACCTGAGGCTACTCTTGCGTGAAGGAGGAGGTAATCTGATGGAGATGCCGGAGACTTACCTTTATGCTCGCGCCTGCGAGCACGGTTGGGCCTTCGCCTGTGGCAGAGCAGCGGGTTCAACTTGACCATGGGGCGTCGGGCACCATTGAAGGGGAATCTAGGCGTAGCACTCCTGACCGCGCTCTTGCCCCTTATTGCAGTTTGGACCTACATGCAGATGTCACGATCAGTATCGGCGGCCGAAGCCGCCCAGGCAGTTCCACCGCCGGCCGCTAGCGAGGCCAGCGTCTTGGAGCCTCCACAGTTTCGATCCGAAGTATGGTTTCTTCCTGACGAGGAGTTCCATGGCTTCGTGGAGATCCTGGCGGGCCCGTTCCTGATGGGGAGTGACCCGTCCGTAGATACGCTGGCATTCGACAGTGAGCGTTGGGCACCTGGCCAGGTACAGGGGGCTGTGTACCTGCCCACCTTCTACATCGGGCGGTACGAGGTCACCGTGGCGCAGTTCCGGGCGTTTGTCGAGGCGACCGGATTCAGGGTCGATGACCAGATGCTCGACCTTCCCCCTAACCACCCGGTCGCATTCGTCTCTTGGCCGGATGCGCTTGCCTACTCCCGTTGGCTCGAAGCGATGCTCAGAGAGGGGCCTGAGACATCGCCACAACTGCGCCAACTTCTAGTTGATGGATGGCGGGTCAGTTTGCCGAGCGAGGCGGAGTGGGAGAAAGCGGCGCGTGGGATGGATGGGCGTATTTTCCCATGGGGGGATGAATTCACGCCCGAGCGGGCGAACTACGCCGGGAGCGGAACGATCCCCGTTGGAAGCTTTGACTGTTCGGAGTGTTCGTTCGGGCTGTCGGATATGAGTGGGAATGTCTGGGAGTGGACGCGGAGTCCGTATCAGCCCTACCCCTACGATGAGACAGATGACAGGGAGGGCCTGGAGACCGATGCGCTGTGGGTGATGCGTGGTGGCGGTTTTGGCGATACGGAGCAGAACGTCCGTAGTGCTGTTCGGGGCGGGGCGGATCCCGGTGTTCGCCGCGGTTTCATCGGGTTTCGCATTGTGATCTCGCGTTTCTAACTCGGGGTTAATTCTGCGGGATCATGACGTGAACCACCTCAGTCTCCTCCCGCATCAGCTAAGGCTAATGGTCGTTCTCCTCTGTCGGTAACCCTGTCGTGGCTCCAGGGGCTCCGGGAATGGTGATCGCGACAATGAGCTCTGCACTCTTGGGGTTCCGGCCTGTGAGTGGGTGCTCGGTCCCGCTGTTGTTAATGCCGAACTGGCCTTCTTTCATCTCGGTGTCCAACGATCTAGGCGATATCGTCGATCGACGTGCTCTGACCCAGGAACGCGGGTATTGATCAACTATTGCTTCTAAGTCATCGATGATGGCATTAAGCGCAATAAAAACCCGGCGGGAAGGAGAACAGCCTGCACTCTACATCGTTGGTCCCTTTGCGAAGTGCAGTGGGCTGACCCGATTCCTCTTAATTGACGACCGTGGCCTCGCTTCGAAGAGACTCTAGCAGGGGCAGTAGTGCCCGCTAGATCAGTTCCTGGGTGTCCTGGCCGGAGGCTGGAAGCGCCGCTAAGCTCAAGAGGAGTAGCGAGAGGAATATCCTGAACACGGGGGGCGCACGCGCCATTACTCCCTCGTGGGATAGGGATGGGAACGTCGATACGGTCTCCAGGACAGTGACTTGTTACGCCACGGTGGACCGGTACAGGCGGGGAGGCAAGAAGGTGGATTTTTGCCAACCAGGTGTGGATGCACCAGCAGACAATAGATGGACTGAGTATGGTTCAATGGTGAGGTTCCAGTCGAACGAGGGTTCTGAGAACTTCCCGTCCCGGTTTCGGAGGTATGAGATGAAGAACCAAATCGTTTCACGGATCCTTTCTCTAGGGCTCTTGCTGGTGCCCATGTCTTGCGGGGAGTCGGGTGGCCCTCCCGGTACGGACGCCTCCGAGATCGCGAACAGCGAAGTAGAGATTTCCCCGATCGTTGCGAGAGGCTTGGCTCTGGAACTCGATACCGAGTACGAGGTTCCACCCGGAGAGGCGCTCCATCACCACACTGCGGGTTTCGCCAATACTCTATGTTCTGCGGTCTTTCTCACGGGGCTGGATCCGGCCGATGCGGCCGCGAACGTGGGTGGGTTCTCGGCTCCCTTCGACCAGAGACACCATGTCGTTGATACGATTGTCGACTTCGAACGGCAGCTGGTGAGCCTCAGGCTTCCGGATGGAGTGACCAGGGCAGCTAAGAAATATGGAAGCCAGGGCTGCGTTGCGCTTGCGATCGGAGAGGATTCGGTCCACTTCACGCCTTCCGAAGTGCCGAGTCCCCTCCCTCCCGCTGAGACCACACCCTGGCCGCTGGGGGACGTGTTGTCCCAAGATCCGCTCCCGGCTGACCTTGACATGGCCAAGGTGGACGAAGCCATTGAAGTTGGTTTCGGGCCCCCGGAGGCACGGACGTTAGCGTTCGTGGTGACGCACGATGGTCGGATCGTTGGAGAGCGTTACGCGGAAGGGATCGACCTCCACTCACCGCTCGAGGGATGGTCGATGACCAAGAGCCTGACGGGCGCCCTCATGGGTGTCTTGATCCAAGAGGGCACATACGACCTCTGGCAGCCAGCGCCGATTCCAGAGTGGCAGTCGGAGGGGGATCCCAGACAGGCCATTCGCATCGGGGACATCATGAGGATGTCTAGCGGGATCCGAATCCGTGCACCCCAGGATCCAGACTACGATCCGTCTCTCGGCTATCCGGATCATCTTTACCTGTACACCGCGACCGACAATTCATTCGAATGGGCGGCCACCAGACCACAACAATGGGAACCCAATACGGTGGGCCGGTATCGAAACTCGGATCCGATACTCGCCAGCTATCTGATTCGGCTCGGGGTGGAGGGCCGAGGGGGGGACTATCACTCTTTCCCCCGACGGCATTTGTTTGATCGGATAGGGATCCGAGACGCATATTTTCAGACGGACGTGTACGGGAATTTCCTCGGGCAGGGTTACGCCTTCATGTCTGCCCGGGACTGGGCCCGTCTTGGGAACCTGTATCTGCAGGACGGGATCTGGAATGGAGAACGAATTCTGCCCGAGGGCTACGTCGAGTACGGTACCCAGCCGGCACCGGCCTGGGTAGAGGATGGCCGTCCTACGTACGGGGGTGCGTTCCTGTGGGTGAACCGAGATCTTTCCTTGCCCGTCCCAGCGGGGACCTTTGCCATGTCGGGTGCAGGAGGACAGAGTACCACGGTTATTCCGGCCCACGGCCTCGTCGTTGTACGCATCGGTAAGTACACCGGAGCCGGAGCCGGTGGGCGTGCTCTGAGAGAGGGGTTGGAGCTATTGATCGACGCCGTACCGGAGGTCGAGCGGTAATGCCAGGATGAGGAGGAGTTCGAGGTGTTTAGCCATACCCAACCGGCGCATCCATGACGACTCGTCGGTCCCGTAGTTCCTCGTATTCCGACCCGAGCGTCTCGCGCAGAATCGGACCCGTCAGGTCTGCCTCCACTGTGATGTGGTCCGGCAAGTACCGGCGGCACTCACCGAACTCAGCCTCGTATTCGGGCGTGGGAAAGGTCAGCGTCAAGATCGACGATCCGCCACGGCGCTCGACCCGATACAGAGGGTTGACCGTCAGCTCGCCGGTCACGTCGTGCTCATCCGTCAGCTCGTAGCGACGAAACAGATCGGCTCGAGCGCTAGCGACCAGCGTGAGCACCGGCTCGGTACCGAGTTCCTCGGGCGACACGTCGTGCGTCAGATCGACCGCACGGTGTTCGATCACGTCGTTGAAGATCCGCTCATCGCTGAATAGGCGCGGCTGGTGTGGCGCAAAGAGTGCGTGGTACGCGGCTGGCGTGAGAGTGTCGCCCGCTGAGAAGTTTTCGCCGAGGGCGCTGTGGAGGTGCGGCATCACCACGACGCCTTCCGAGCCCACAAGCCTCATCATCTCCTCGGCCAACAGTCGCTTGTGCCAGATATACGGAAACGCGTCAGCGAGGACCACGGTCGAGAACGTCCCTCGGGCAAACGGTAGCGGGTGGTTAGCGTCGCAGCAGACCGTCTCGGAGTCGGGCGCCGTGAACCGTCGGGCGAGCCACAGCTTCCAGAAGTACACGTCGGCGAGAACCGTGCCCGGGACCAAAGTCCCCCCGAGGGGGCGGAGACCGGTGAGGACCTGGGTCAGATGACCCGAGCCACCGCAAAGATCGAGAGTTCGGCCTCGGACGGGCCAGTCTTGCTGGCCGATCGCCCGTAACAGCGCTTCCGCGGTCAGAAACGTCGGGTCCGTGAAACGATAGAGAAAGTATGTGCCCTCGGCGTCGTGACACAGAAGCTCGAGGGCGTCGCGATATGTCGCGGTGTCCTGAGTCATGAGGGTGCGAAAGCGTTTGCAGCGTACTGTATCGTCAGAAAAGCCAAGCAGCCCGAAGAGCGCCGCATCGCCCCGGTCCGCCTCGAGGGCGTGCAGGGCATGCCGCGTCGTCTCGTCGGTCTTCATCACGGGGATACCGGCGATGATGGGAAAAGCGCAGCACTCGCACCCGAGCACTCCCGCGTCGATGTGGCCTCCGTCGCGAACAAGCGCGTCGTTCTCGACGATCGAAACAGCGTTTCCACAAAAGGGACAGCGCAGGATATCCAGCAGGCTCGCATGCATGCAAATCAGCTGTTAATCAGGGTCCCGAAGCGTTCGATGAAGACGTCGTCACGTGAGCCGACCTCAGCGCGTCGGTAGTGCTCGGTCCCGAGGAGAGCCGCCGAGTCTTGTGCACTGACGTACTCCAGTGCACTCCCCTCGAACTGCGTACGGTGGCACCGTAACGCGGCCAGCTTCCGGTCCGCAAACTCCCCGGCCTCCATGACGAGTGTAGGTGCGGGCGCCATCGATCCGAACGCATCAGCATCGGCCACGCCGAGGATGAGCCTCGGGCGCGGGTCAGCCCGCTCGGGGTCGTTGGATGCGGCGTCCACGATGGCTCGCATTCTGCCTGCGGGCATACTGACATAATGCAGGGCAGGGCCGGCGGCGCCTAACTGTGCGACCGCAGCGGTGGTTCGTTCGTGAACCGCGATGTGGTCCGGATGCCAGTAGAGGCCGTCCTCGTCGAATGTGACGACGACGTGTGGTTGGAACCGACTGATGGCGTCGAGGATGTCCGCCTCGAGCTGCGCATGGTCGATCCAGGGGAGCATCCCATCCTCGTGGTTGAGCAATAAGACGTCCCGAATACCAAGAATCCGCGCGGCGGCGTCCAGCTCACCCGCTCGAGTGTCGCGAAGCCGCCGGCCCTCGTGTCCGCCGGGCTTGCCGTCCTGCCCCGGGCCGTGCTCGCCGTGCGTGAGGCATAGGAGCGAGACCCGGACACCGGATTGGGTGCACCGGGCGAGCAGACCCCCGCATGCCAGCGATTCGTCGTCGGGGTGTGCGAAGACCGCCAGGAGCGAAGCCCCGCTCAGATCGTCGAGTGGCAGTGACATATCAGGGGGTGCGCTCGGCACGCTGACGCTCCGTGACCAGTCGCGAGTACACCTCCACGTGGGACGCGACCATACGGTCGGGCCCGAAGCGCTCCACGGCGCGATTTCGTACGATGCCCCGGTCGAGCGCCAGGACGAGTGGAAGCCCGTCGACCAGGGCGTCGAGTGAGTCGAAGATCCCGCCCGTGATGCCGCCGTCGACGAGCTCGTCGACGGCGCCGCATCGAAAGGCGGCAACGGGTGTGCCGCATGCCATGGCCTCCGCCATGACGAGACCAAACGGCTCACTCGCTTGCATGGGATAGAGCAGGGCTCGCGCCCCGCCGAGTAGCGTCACCTTCTGGGCGAGGTCTACCTCGCCGGCGTAGACGACTCGCTGGCCGTCGACCATCGGTGCGATGACGTTGGCATAGTAGTCATTCTCCGCCGCCGCGAGTACGAGACGCACACCGGCCCGTCGGGCTATCTCGATCGCCTGCACTACCCCCTTGCCTTCGGTAAAGCGCCCAAGAAAAACGAGGTAGTCTTCGGGTTCAGGGTGGAGAATGAACGTGGCGGTATCCACTGCGTGATGAATCGTCCCGACGACGTTGAGTCCGGCGAGAAGCTGCTTTTGCGCGGCCGAGATGGCTACGAAGGGCGCCTCCGGATAGCGCGACCAGAGCGCGACTTCGGGCGGCGTCGGCGCGTGGTGCAGGGTGAGCAATACCGGCGTGCGAGAAATCCGGGTGAACGCTAGCGACATCGGAGCGTACTCCGCCTGATAGTGAATGACGTCGAATTCGGCGGCCCGCTCGACGGCAGCGGCGAGGTTGAACAGCTCGCAGAGCTCCCACGGCCACAGCGAAGTGTCCTCGTGATAACCCAGTGGAAAGCTTGCGTGGAGCCTGGCCGTCGTGGTCGATGATCCGGTCGCGAAGAGGGTGGCCTCGTGGCCCATGGCCACCAGGCCGTCGGTGAGCAATGCGGTGACCGTTTCTACCGATCCAGACCGGGGCGGCGGTATCGCCTGACCGACCGGGCCGACCACCGCGATACGCATCGGTTCAACTGACCGCGGTGTCATCCGCACGCCTTTTCCAGAAACGGCGGCAGGACACGAGCACCGTCAAAACACTCCCGCGCGATCTCGGTTGCGCGGTTCGCATGGAGGGCGTATTCGCTTTCCACGCGTTTGAGGCCATCGAGCGCCTCGTCGACGGTCGAGAAACCGATGAGACCGGTGCCCGAAGGGAGGTGGGCGCTCCACCCGGTGTCCTGCACGAGCGCCGGTCGCCCAGCCGCCAGGTAGCACGCGGTCCGGTCGCTGAACCAACCCGAATGCCTAGCCACGTAGGCGTGCTTGGCGACACCGAACTCCGCCTTCGATGCACGGATGAAGTCGCGGTAATCCCAAAGCGATCTAGAAACGCTCATCGCGTCGACCGGTGACCAGCCGTGTTCCCTGAGCAGTTCCATCGGACCGTTCACCGCGATCTCGAATCGCGAGGGCGTACGGGACGGTAGCTCGATGAACCGGATGAACTCCCGATCCTTGTTGCCGTCGACGTCCGTGAAGCTTTCGTTCTTCCAGGTCATCACGGTGGTGAAGCTCTCACCGGCCGGCAGTTCGTCGGTGTGCCAGAGCTCAGTGACGACGGGCTGCCAAGTCGGGTGCCACACGAGGCCGCTCGTCGGCACGTCGCAGGCTGGCGTACCAATGTTCGCCCCGAAGGTGAACAGATGGTCGAACCCCCGAAAGAACTCCACGTACCACTCTTCACCTTTTGCGATCGCGAGCTGCGTGAACACCGGGTCCGAGTCGACGAACACTCGGCGCGGGATGGCCGCGTACTCGTCACGCCAAGACCAGGAGCCTCCGGAGAGGTTCACGAAGAGGTCGGCCTCCGCGCAGTAGGTGCAAACGGCGTCCTTCGAAAGACCGTGATACGATCCGTCGTAGTTGACGAAGCTCCAACGGTCGCCGAGACCGAACGGCTCTAGCGCCTCATGGATGTAGCGCGTGCCGTATCCGGGGTCGGTCGCGATCTCGTCGCGCTCCGGGTCGTAGTTACACTCGCCGGTGTCCTCGATGTAGAGGACCTCGTGCCCGAGCCCCCGGAGGCCGAGCAGATACATTAGTGAACACCAAGTGACGCCACCGAAGGGATAGCGAGCGACGATACCGGCCAGCACGATCTTCACGAGGTGGCCCGCTTCATGACGTAGCCCGCAGAAGCTCGTCCACCGTGCGCGGTTCGTCGAGCGATTTACCGACGGACAGGCGCTCGCACATCCGCCGATAGAGCCCGCACGTCTTGATCAACTCGTCATGGGGTCCCTGGGCAACCAATCGCCCATCGTTCAGCACGAGGATGCGCGAGGCGTCGCGGACCGTGGATAGACGGTGGGCGATGACGAGCATGGTGTGGCTGGCGCGAAGCCGCCGTAGGGTATCGAAGATCGCCCCTTCAGAGATCGCGTCGACCGCTGAGGTGGGTTCGTCGAGAATCAAGATCGGAGCCACCTTCAGGAGCGCACGGGCGATACCGATTCGTTGGCGCTCGCCGCCTGAGAGCGTCGCGCCCCCCTCATGGACAGGGGTCTCATAGCCCTGAGGCAGACGGGTCACGAAATTGTGAAGGTTGGCGCCTCTCGCCGCCGCTTCGACGTCGGCGTCTGAGGCGTCGAGCCGCCCGTAGCGGATATTTTCGGCGATCGTGCCGGTAAACAGTATCGGCTGCTGCGGGACCAACGCGATCTGCTCACGAAGCGATTTCAAGGAGTAGCGGACCACGTTGATGTCGTCGATGAATACGCGGCCGGAGGCGGGCTCGAAGAATCTTGGGACCAAGCTGGCGATCGTGGTCTTACCGGCGCCGGTAAGACCGACCAGCGCGACCATCTCTCCAGGTCGGGCCTCGAAGCTGATGGTGTCGAGTACGTCCCGTTCGTCACCGTACTTGAAGCTCACCTCATCGAAGCGGATGTGTCCCTCGGTGCCCGATGCGTCGATCCCATCGGGATCGTCGAGGATCTCAGGGGTGAGGGAGAAGATCTCGCGGACACGGCGAGCACTCGTGACGGCTTGCTGCAGCGATCCGGTTGAGTGTGCAATCGCCGAGATCGGGTCATAGACCGCCGCCAGATAGGCGACGACCACGAGCAGGCTCCCGAGCGTCAGCGTGCCGTTCAGTACGTGGAGTCCGCCCACGATCAGGACCAGAGCCGTGCCGGAAATCGTAATCGTCGTCACTGCGACGGAGAAGAGCGATTCCTGCCACGTCAGCGTGAGCCGGGCACGCATGGTGTCGTCCCCAGAGCTCGAGAAGCGCGCCAGCTCGTGGCGCTCCCGCGTAAAGCTCTTCACGGCCGCAACCGAGGACAGAATCTCGAAGGCGCGCTCGATCAACGTCGACTCCAGCGCCTTCACCCGCTCGGCGCGATCGAGCATAGTGCGCGAGTAGAAGCGGAGGCACACATAGAGAAACGGCGCCACCACCAGCGAAAGCAGGGCGAGCGTCGGGTCCACGTAGACCAGGACCACGAACATGACCCCCAGATTGAGCGTAGCGAGAGTCAACGGAAACACACCACCGATAATCAAGTCGTCCACACAGTGCGCGTCGGCATCGAGCCGATAGACCGAATCGGCTGTCGGGGTCAGGACGTGGTGGCCCAGCGGAAGCGCCTGGAGGTGCTCCAGGAGCTTGGCCCGGAGCGTGTAGACGACGCTCTGGGCCACCTTCACCTGCATCTGGGTGTGGACCATACGGACCACCTCGTTGGCGATCTGGACTAGGAGACCGGCCAGGACGACGACAATGAGGAACGCCAGAGCACTGCCAATGATTGCCGCGGGAGTGATGGCTACAAGCGACGCCGGAAGCGGAAGACCGCCCAGCACATAGTCCACGATCACTTTGAGCGGCCAGGGGGCCAGCACCGCCAGGCCGATCTCTAGGATCGACAGCGCAAGGATCGCGGCGGCCTTTCCTCGATAGGGTTGGAGGAATCCGAGCGTCCAGGCAATCACGGTCACGGGAACACCTTCAACCTATGAAATCGGACACCGTCGTCTCGGCGGATCGCCGGGGCGTGGGTTCGACCCTGGGTTCTACGGCGAATTCGACCATGGTTTCAGCCGTAGATTCAGTCGTCGGCTCGACCATGGGTTCGACCGTGGTCGAGACCGGCAATTTTAGCAGCCCGGCAGCCGTGCTGACCCGAGCGACCGCCCGGTCGAGCACGGCCGTGGCGCGCATCACTTGCCAAGCGGCGCGGACGCCGATCGCCGCTATGGAAACCGCCGCGACCAAGACGGTCACCGACAGATCGTAGATGAAAATAGACGCGCTCATGCCGCCGGCTATTAATACCGCCAACGTCACACCCTGAAGGGTACCGACGAAGCTGGGACGCAGCCGTGCTCGCATCCGGAAGAGACAAGCTCCGTGTTCGTGCTCCTCAACGAGCGTCCGCACGTGCAACCAACCCCAGCGGCCGATCGCCAAGCTGAAATCCCGGTCGGGACGCCATCCCGCGTCGACGTCGACGATCTGAGTGGGCCGCGAGGCGCGCAGGACCCCGACGAGTTCAGTCAACAGGGTCGTGTGCGATGCCCACGACTCGCCCCAGAACGAGCGCTCCGTACCGGTGCGGGTCACGAGGCGCGCGGACGCGACGACGTCGCGCAAGGTCGGCATCGGCGACTTCCAAGGATGCCGTGTCACGTGCTTCAGTGCCACCGCCGGGGGCCGCGACAGACCGCGGAAGCGCCCTCTGAATCGGGCCAGCGGCTGGAGCACGTGGAGCCACGCGATGAGGCCTCGATACAAAAAGCTACTCTGTCGCATGGACCAGCGTCCGATAGCGGGCAGACCGTCGAGGTTGGCACGCCAACCGCATCGGGCACACTGCGCAAAGGTGACGGTCCCGCCGAGGATCCCGGCGATCAGAGGAAGCCACGCGGCGTCCATGCCTGCCAGCGGCCCAAAGACCCCGATGAGGAGCAAAACGAACGAGGCGGCCATCCACCCCGGCGAGTGGGGCAGGTAGTGCCACCGATGCGATTGCGTGCTGTAGATCGACGGGAATGCCGCTGTACCCCAAACCCCGGTGTTCACTCGCCGCTCGGCCACCGGGCCCTGGAAGGGAAGCGGGCCATAGATACGCCCACGCCACACCATTTGCCCGCCGAGAAACTTCTCGGGATGATGCGCGTCGAGCCAAGCCTCCCCCTCGCCATATCCGACCTGCTGACGCCAATACGCTCGCACGCTTGCTCGGCGATGGTGCCAGACCAGCGCCGACGGTGCGAAGCCGATGTCCAGATTTTTGGCCTGCAGTCGCCAGCAGATGTCGACGTCGTCGCCGGCACGGACATAGACCGGATTGAAGCCATCGGCGGCCAAGAGCACGTCCCTTCTGAACGCCATGTTGCAGCCCGGTACGTGCTCAGCGATCCGGTCGTCGAGCATGACGTGGATTGGTTCTCCGGGGGCACGCGCTACACACTGTGACACCCATGGGTCGTCTGCCGGCACGACGTTCGGACCTCCGACGCCGGCGACGTCGGAGGTGAGCAACGGCTGCACCAAGTAGGTCAGCCAATCGGGGTCGACACGGACATCGGCGTCGGTATACGCGATGATCGCGCCGGTCGCGGCGGCGAGTCCGACGTTCCGCGCCGCACTCAGGCCGCCGTTCGGCACCTCAATGACACGAACGCCGGAATACCCTCGAGCGAGGTCCCCCGTCGCATCGCGCGACCCATCGTCGACGACGATGACCTCCACGTCGGGGTAGGTCAGTTCATCGAGCGACGTCAGGCAGTCGGCAAGGGTGTCCGCGGCGTTATACGCGCAGACCACCACTGAGACTTTCGGCCACGTAGCGCGCTCGCTGGACGGGAACGGAGCGCTGGCGAAGACCTCTTGCACTGCAGAGAGCGCCGGTTTGCGGTGTCGCGCCTCATCGACCAGGCCAAAGTTCCAGTCGTCGACCGTCTGGCCGCCGCGCCACCACTCGTCGGTCCAGGCGTACGCCACCGCACCACAGGCACCTTCGGCAAAAGCAGTCCGGAGATGTGTGGCCGTGATGCACGCTTGCCCCTTTAGTCCCTCTCGCAAGCTGTCCCCGCCGGCTTCCGCAAGGAGCAGCGGTCGGATACCCGCGAGATGCTGCAAGCGTGCGAGATAGCCTCGGAGCTCGGTCTCGCGGTGGAGATAGACGTTGTAGGCGAAGACGTCGAACGCATCGAGTTCGAGGTGCTCAGTCGGCGGGAAATTTACATACGTCAACAGGCTAGCGGGTGCCACGGCCTTCACGTCTTGGTAGAACTCGCGCAGGAACCGCTCGATCCTTCTGTGGCCGTGCCAACGGACGATCCCCGCGGGGATTTCGTTTCCGAGAGCAAAGAGGAGCGCCGCGGGGTGCTCCGCAAGCCGTCGCACAGTCGTGACGGCGTCAGATTTAATGCGTCGAGTGAGCCTTCTGTCGTCGAGGAATGGGATGTGTTGCGGCCACGCCAGTCCGACCATCACGCTGAGACCGTGCCGAAGGGCTTCGTCGAGCAGGGCCAAAGACGGCGGTGTGTAGGTGCGCACCGTGTTGATGCCGGCGGCCGCCATCAGTGTAAAATCCTGTGCGATGCGCTCCTTCGACGGGAATTGTGCTCCCTCGCTGTCTGGAGCGAAGGTGCCGTAGGCAACTCCTTTGATCCAAATACGACGCCCATCGACTTCTAGGAATTTGCCATCCATGCGGACACGGCCAGCGGGCCCGATTAGGGTGCGAGAGCCGCTCACACGGGTGGTGTCGTCCACCGGGATGGCCGGCCGGCTAATCCGCCGAAACGGGCTGCGAAATCATGTCCATCATAACCAGTGACCCGAGCGTTTCGCCTTGGTCTGGACGTAGCGCAGATTGTGGCGGTTGATTCCACCGTAGAGGGGCATGCGTTCCGTGACTTCGATGCCGCTCTCCTCCACCGCCATCACCTTGTTGGGGTTGTTGGTGAGGAGTTCGACCCGCTTGATGTCGAGGTGGTTCAGGATCGCCACCCCCGCATCGTAACGCCGCTCGTCCGCACCGAAGCCGAGCACGCCGTCAGCGTCGACCGTGTCCAGCCCATCGGCTTGGAGGTTGTAAGCGCGAATCTTGTTACCCAGTCCGATCCCACGGCCCTCTTGGGCTAGATATACCAACACGCCTCCGCCCCGGTTCTTGAAGTGCTCTAGGCTCCCGCGGAGCTGCTCCCCACAGTCACAGCGCAAGCTGCCGAAGAGGTCTCCCGTGAGGCACGCCGAGTGGAGGCGTACCGGCACCGGATCGGGCCATCCTGCGCGAGGTCCGACCAGTACCGCCACGTGCTCCAGGAGGCCCCCGCCTTCTCGGAAGAATACGAAACGGGAGTGCTCGGCGCCCGCCAAGGGAACCGGCGCCTCGGCCACGGTGGTGATCTCGATTCCGGACCCGGCCGCCGCGTGCTCTGCGTCCTCGTTCGAGACGTCGAGAACCGTCCCGTCCTCGATCCAGCGCACTAGTAGCGGCGAACCGCGATCCACCTCCACGCTCACCACAGCGGGAAGGAGACGGGCGAATCGCGTGAGCGCCAACCCTGCCGATTCAGTGGCGCTGGCCGGACGCGTGTTGAAGCGGAGAGAAGAGCCGGACTGGGCGGGTCTTCGTGCCGTCGCCAGTCCCAGAATCGTCTCCGGAGTTTCGCCGACGTCGAGTCCGATGCTGAGGTTCGCCTCACCCTCGTGTTCGGCGATCCTCATCGCTCGACCGCGATGGCGGGTCACGACCAGACGAAGGGGTGCACCGAGGGAGCGGAGCCGTTCCAGCCCGTCCACGCCCAGACATTCGACCGCAGCGACCAGGGCGCACGCACCTCGAGCCCCATTGGTCACGCAGAGAACTCGTCCCTGCCTGAGCTCGAAGAGTCCTCGTTCCGCTTTGTGCGCCATTCGGTCAGGTAGTATCGTTGGGGCCGCGTGTGCCCCGATCCGGGCGTCGTGGGCTGGCTGGCCGCTCTGCAATTCGTCCCGGAAACCGGTTCCGGGGCGATCGGGCGAAAGATGCGCCTGTAGGACTCCGGCTGATGAGGGTACTCATTAAGATGATCAGGCTCGTGTCCGGGTGGGTGCTTGTCAATGGGCTGCTCTTGACGCCATCGTGGCTCTCGGGCGTGGTGGCGGACGCACCGACGTCGGCCTGGCTTTCCCTGGAGGCGGCCCTGATCGTGGGTGCGATGGCGCTCCTGCCACGGCGGCCTTGGAGCCGCGGGCTGGCCTGGGTCTTGGCCACGGGAGTCATTCTGTTCGTCGCCATCGCGCTGACGGATGTCGTCTTCCGGGTGAGCCTGAGCCGCTCGCTCAACCTCTCCTTGGACCTCTATCTGCTGAGCGCCATCTACCGGCTGGCGGTGGGGAATTTGGGGTTCTTGTCGACACTTTTTGGGTTCGGGGCAATCACCGTTTCCCTCGCCCTGTCGGCGTTCGCGATGGCATGGCTTCTGACGCCGACCGCCTCGGACGGCGGGAAGTCCCTCTCCCGGCCCGTACCGCGGGCCGCAGGGGGAATCATAGTGGGCTCGCTCGCGCTCGGCCTCATTGGTCTGGCCGCGCCCGCCGTTGGACACCTGATGGCCGCACCCGCCGTTTGGCTCGCCCTCGAGCAGGCGGAGCAATTTGGGGCGACTCGCGAGGAACAGAAGGCGTTCGCGGCCGAGCTGGAGACGCGCTCGGATGGATTCGCGGACTTGCCGGGACTGTTCTCGAGGCTGGAGGGGCGCAACGTCGTCTTGACGTACATCGAGTCCTACGGGATGGCGGCGCTCGAGGACCCTGAGTTCGCGGTGACCATTCGGCCGCGCCTCGACACGATCGCAACACGAATCGAGAGTGCGGGCCTCCACTTCGCGACCGGCGAGTTTACCTCCCCTACCGTGGGCGGGCAGTCGTGGTACGCGCACGGGACCATGCTCAGCGGACTCTGGCTCGAAAATCAGCTTCGCTACGACCTCCTGCTCGCGAGCGAGCGGAAGACGCTGGTCGACGACTTCCGTCGCGCCGGCTACCGCACCGCAACCGTGATGCCCGCCATCACGACGAGCTGGCCGGAGGGGCTCCGACTCGGCTACGACGACGTGTATTCGAGGCCTTCCATTCCCTACGCCGGCCCGCCCTTCTACTGGGTCACCGTCCCGGATCAGTTCACGTGGTCGTTCCTCGGGGACCTCATCAAGGAGGCGACAACCCCGCTCTTTTTGGAAGCGGCGATGGTGAGCAGCCATGCGCCCTGGACCCCCGTCCTGCCCCTCGTCGATTGGGACTCCGTGGGGGACGGAGCGATTTTCGGACCCTACCGAGAGGATGGGTATCCGCCCGAGAAACTCTGGTGGGATGTCCAGGCCCTGCGCCAGGGTTACGCTCGCACTCTCGACTACTCGCTGCTGGCGATGGCCGAGTTTGCCGAGTGGTTCCTGAATGAGCGGACGCTCCTGGTCGTGGTTGGGGACCACCAGGCGGCTCCCTGGGTGACGGGGGCGAGCGACGCGGATGTTCCGGTGCACGTGATCGCCCACGACCCCGCCCTTCTCAAGCCCTTCTTCGAGTGGGGGTTCCTCCCCGGCGCCTTCCCCAACCCGGAGGGCACGCCTCCGCGAATGGACGAGTTCCGCGAGTGGTTCCTGCGGGCCTTTAGCGGCGGCACCGTCGACTCCACCACTCTTTTGACGAAGGAGGGAAGGTGACAAAGGGCTTCGGCACCGGCGCCCGGCTCTTCCATTGGTTGGTCGTGCTACTCTTGCTGGTACAGATCCCCGCGGGAATCGCGATGATCGCACCCGCCCTCGAGCAGGAGTCAATCGACCGGCTCTTTGTCTTGCACAAAGGGCTCGGCGTCGTACTCCTCGTGGTCGTGGCGGCCCGCGTACTGTGGCGGCTGACCCACCCGGCGCCGCCGATGTCGGAGACCTTCCCCGAGTTGGAGCGACGCATGGCGACCATGGCGCACTGGGTCATCTACGTGGTCCTGATCGTGGTTGCGGGGAGCGGATACGTGCACGTGGTCGGGGATGGCTTCCCCATCGAGATGATGGACGCGCTCAGGCTACCGACGCTGTTACCTCTGATGCCCGGGGTCGCCTCGTGGGCGTCCCTCGTGCACCGATTCTCGACGTTCTTGCTGATCATCCTGGTGTCATTTCACGTGGCAGAGGTCCTGCGGCACCATCTAGTGCTGCGCGACGAGACGCTGGGCCGGATGTGGCCGCCGCTTGGCGGGCCAGAGCCCCCTCCCGACTCCGAAACGAAGCCGGAGAGCGGGACCAAGACCGAGGGAGTGGCTAACCCCGAAGGAGGGGCCGGCGGTGTGGGGCCGAGTTGAGTGCTGGCTCGGCCTGGTTCGCTCGCTGATCATCTACTGGCGGCCGGGCCGGCAGCGCGGGCTGCGGGAGCTGTACCGCCCGTTCGTCGGGGCGGGAGACCTGGTTTTCGACGTGGGGGCGCACCTGGGAGACCGCACCGCCGCGTTCCGAAAATTGGGCGCGCGGGTGGTGGCCTTGGAGCCCCAGCCAGCCGTGTGCCGCTGGCTCGTGCAGATCGTCGGGCGCAGCCGTGACGTTTCAGTTCGGCCGGAGGCGGTGGGGCGCGCGGTCGGTACCGCCCGCCTGGCCCTGAGCCACCGCACGCCGACCATGTCCTCCCTGGCCGAGGACTGGCGAAGCACCCTGCCCGCACAGAACCCCGGCTTCCGCCGCGTGCGCTGGGACGACTCGTTGGAGGTGCCGGTGACGACCCTGGACGCGCTGATCGAGGACCATGGCCTCCCGCGCTTCTGTAAAATCGACGTGGAAGGGTACGAAGCCGAGGTGCTGGCGGGCCTGAGTCACCGCATCCCCGCGCTCTCCGTGGAATTCTTGGGAGGGGCTCTGGACGTCGCCGAGGCGTGCGTGCGGAGGCTCGAGGTGCTAAGTGGGTACGAGTTCAACGCGATCGAGGGAGAGGAGAGGAGATTCATGTCGAAGCAGTGGCTTACGGCTAATGAGATGGTCGCCTGGCTGAGGCGTGACGGGGGGAGTGTTTCTTCGGGAGACGTCTACGCCCGGCTGACCGAGTGCTCGAACCATGGCTGACGGGGCGATCCGTTGGTGGCAAACCCTGACGACGGTGGAGGCGGATGCGATCGAGGCAAGCGATCCGGTGGTCGTTCTGCCCCTCGCCGCAGTCGAACCGCACGGATCTCACCTGCCCCTCTCCACCGGCCTCGAGATCGGGCTCGGCCTGCTCTCGGAAGCGTTCGGGCGGCTGCCGGATGGCTTTCCGGCCTGGGCTCTGCCGCCCCAAGCGATCGGCTGCAGCCGAGAACACTCGCGCTTTGCGGGAACGCTTTCTCTGGAGCCGGAGCAGCTCTCCTCCCTGATCGAGGCGGCGGGCGAGGCTCTCGCACGAATCGGCGTGCGGCGCCTCGTGCTGAGCAACAGCCACGGCGGGAACCGGCACGCGCTGGAGATCGCCGGTCTACGGCTTCGCGACGAGTTGGGTATGCTGGTCGTGCACGCGAGCTGGTTCCGTTTTCCCCAGCTGAAAGACGTGGACCTCCCGGATGGGGAGTGGCGCCACGGCATCCATGGCGGGGCGGTGGAGACGGCCATGATGATGCATCTCCGGCCGGATCTGGTGAGCGCGCCCGAAGCGGCCCAGACCCGCTCCTTCGGTGAGGAATTTGAGAAAACGCTACGGTTGGTGGCTCCGGAGGGTTCGACCTCGTTCTCCTGGCTGGCCGGCGATCTAAATGTCGATGGAGTGGTCGGGGACGCGACCTTGGCCAACGCCGATCTTGGGGCACGGTTGGTGTCGCACTACGGAGCGTTCCTGGCCGACGTAATCGAGGACGCGCGGGCGTTCCCTCTGGACCGGCTGGAGACCCACGCCCGTGAGTAGCTCCGCGAAGGCGGTGGGTCGGATTGTCTGAGATCGCAGCCGCGCTGGACGAGGTTGCGGCCTGGACACTGGTACGCGCCGCCGTGGCGCGTGATCTCCCCGAGCCCGGGCCTCGTCGTGTAGTGCATGGCACGCGCTCGGAGCTCTGGCTTGAGCTGAGCGAGTCCGGGCGCTGGGAGACGTCGGCTCCGCCCACGCCGGCGGCTCGAGATCTGCTCGACCTCTATCTGCCGCTCACCCGTGGACCCGACTTGGTCATCGGGCAGCTCGGCCAGAGCCTGGACGGCCGCATCGCAACGGTGAGCGGGAAGTCCCACTACATCACCGGACCAGAGGACATCCGCCGCCTCCACCGACTTCGCGCTCTGGTCGACGCCGTGATCGTGGGGGTCGTCACCGTGGCGCTGGACGATCCGGAGCTCACGGTGCGGAAGGTGAAGGGCGAAAATCCGGTCCGGGTGGTGCTCGATCCGGACGGCCGCCTCGGGCAGGACCGTCGGATCTTCTCGGACGGATTGGCCCCGACGATCGTGGTGCGAGGCACCGGGGTGGATGATCTCCAAGCCACAGGGGATGGCCCCGATGATGCCAAAGCCACAGGGGATGGCCTCCCGGAAGTCCTCACCCTTCCCGCCTCCGGCGCCGAGGGCTTCGAGCCGAAGGGTGTTCTGGAAGCGCTCCGTGCCCGCGGGCTGCGACGGGTGCTGGTGGAGGGGGGAGGGGTCACGGTGTCGAGGTTCCTCAAGGCCGGCATCCTCGACCGACTCCACCTGACCGTCGCACCTATGTTGATGGGCTCGGGCCGTCCGGGGATCACCCTGCCGCCGATCGAGACCCTGGACCAGTCGCTCCGGGCTCGGTGCCGTCACGTACCCCTAGGAGACGACCTCCTCTTCGATCTCGACCTGAGCTGAGCAGGACGACGCCCGGAACGGAGGAACCGGGGATCAGGGACTGTCTAGGCCCCGGGGGAGGGCCAACAGGTCCACGTGTCCCACATCGAGCCCAGGCGTCAAGGCGGTCGTTGCGCGACGGCGGTCTGCCCAACTCTGGATGAGCGCAGCGTCGTCGGGACGCTGCTCGGAGGCGGCCGCCCCCCACCCGTCGATCAACGCGCGAGCCAGCGAAGTGTCGGCGGCGCCCAAGCGCCAGGGGCTCGGCCGGAGCCGGGTGTCGTATCCGGCCGCGCGGAATGCGCGCTCCGCCGCGGGGCCGCCCGCCGGTCCGAGCGCAGGTCCCATGCCCTTGTCCCGGAGCTGATGGCTCCGCACTGCCTCGGCGACGAGCGCGTCGTCGGGGTCGGGGTCATCCCAGGTCATGGTGCCATCCCAGGTGAGGGCAAGCAGCGCCCCGCTCCCGGCTGCTAGGCACGCTGCTACGAGCCGCTCGAGCCACTCGTGGGTCACCAGGTCCAGCAGCGCGGAGGCTGTCACGAGGTCCGCTCCGAGGACGAGCTCCAGCCCTTCCTGGTCCAGCTCGCCGACGACGCACTCCGCCCCACCCCCCCCGGCCATTCCGTGGACTGCGACGACCGTGTGGGTCGCCCGTTCAAGCAGAGCGGCGTCCCTGTCCACCAGCGTCCATGTCTGCTCGCCCGGGAGCCGGGGCACGAGGTAGCGGAGGTTCGAACCGGTGCCGCTACCCAGGTCGAGCACGCGCCGGCTCGGCCGGGACTCCCACCACTCGGCCAGGGGGACCACGAGATCGGCGGCGCGGGAGCGGTGATCCACCGGCTCGCGCAAGGCCAGCCAGTCCGGGGTGAAGGTTTCCTCACCCACCCGGAGAGATCTCCCGAACGGCAAGCTCGAAGGCCAGGGTCGCGTCGCCCCAGGTAGAGAGAGACCGGCCGTGGCGGAGCGATCCCTCCGCAAGCTCGGTCCGACGCGCGGCCCCCCCCGGGTCCGAAAGCAGCTCCTCCAGCGCAACCGCCAGAGCCGCCTCGTCACCGGGGGCCACGAGCATACCGGCCTCGGGGGGTACGGTGTCCGGAACTGCTCCTCCGCGCGTGCTCAAGACCGGGAGTCCGCGGGCGAGAGCCTCGGACAGCACCATGCCGTAGCCTTCGTAGTGAGTCGCAAGCACGAAGATCGAAGCCGAGTGGTAGAGCCCGTCGAGCTCCAGGGCCCCGAGCTCGCCGGGGAAGTCGATTCGGTCCTCCAGCCCCAGTGCTCGCGTCAGCTCCAGCACCGAGCCGGCGAATTCCGGCGCCCGCGTCAGGGTCCCTGCGCACAGGCAGCTCCAGGGGAGAGCAGTGACGCGGGCGAGGGCGCGAACCAGCACGTCCTGCCCCTTTCGGGGGATCACCGAGCCCACACACAGAAGGCGGGGAGCCTCGCCGGGCCCGGGGCCTACCGCGGCTCGCGCCGCGTCTGTCCCGGGCGGTACGATGCGGATGCGCGAGGCGGGGACGCCGTACTCCGCGAGCCGGCTCGCGCTGAACGCGCTCGTCACAACCACGCCGGAGCACTGTGCCAGAGACTCGCGCTCCAACCCGGTGAGGCGAGCGTGCTCGGCGGTGTCCAATCCCGTCTCGTCGGCAAGCGGGTGGTGAATGAGAGCCGTCAGCCGTAAACGCTCTCGGTGCACCCGGAGAGGGTCGGGAAGCGGGCTCATAGCGAGGCCGTCCAGGACAACCCGGGCACCTTCGGGGATCCCCTCTAGGGTGCGAGCGAGGCTAGACTCCGCGCACGTGTCGCCCGCGGAGAATCTGCCCTCGAGCACATGGGTGATCACGTTCCAGCCCAGCGCTGTCAGGCCTTCGGCGATCCGTGCGTCGTAGAGGTAGCCGCCGGTCCGCTGGCCGAGCGGCCCCGGAACGATCAGGTGGAGATCCCCCGCGCTCAAACCGACCCTTCGAAGGATGCCCATGCCACATGCGACTCGTGAAGCGTCATGTTTAGTCGCTGGATGCCTCGAGCCTCGTCCCCGAGGCGGCCATCATGAATTGCCTCCACGAGCCGGTCGAAGATCGTGCGCGCCAGGAACTCCGTTGTCGTGTTCTGCCCCGTGAACGCGGCCTCCTCGTCCAGGTTTCGGAAATCAAGCTCCCCGAGGATCTCTTTAAGCGTCGCGCTGGCGAGTCCGATGTCGACGACCAGGCCGTCGGCGTCGAGTTCCGGGCGGCGAAAGGTGGCGTCCACGATGTAGGTGGCACCGTGGAGATTCTGCGCTGGACCAAAGGTCTCACCGCTGAAGCTGTGGGCGATCATGAAATGGTCGCGGACGTTCAGGCTATACAAGGCCCCTCCTAATAGCAGATTCGGTGGCAGAGTTCGTCACCTGGGTCTTTGCTCAGGTGTGCGAGCACCTCGGGGAGGTCCTTGAAGTCACTTTCCCCTGTGATGAGAGCATCAAGGTTGGGGTCTCGAAGGAGATCCAGTGCCAACTCCATCCTACGAGACCAGGTCCACCGGGGTGATCGCATTGACGGCAGACGTCCCACCTGACTGCACTTCACGGAGAGACGGCGCGAATGGAAGCCCTCTCCGAGAGGTAGGCATACAGACTCGTTTCCGTACCAACTCACTTCGACGATTGTGGCCTCTCTCCCTGCGGACTCCAGCGCTCCTCGGAGCCCGCTCGGGCTTCCGCTTGCATGGAACACCAGGTCCGCATCTGCCTTTGGCGGGGAGTCCGTGCTGAAGGGCACGCCCAGCGCTTCGGCCTGGGACTCTCTGGACGCGTTCAGGTCGATTGCTGTTACCTGAGTGCCGGGAATCTGACGGCATAGCCAGGAGATGAGCAGTCCTATCACTCCCGCGCCGATGACGACGATCCGGTCTCCGGTTGAAGGAGCTCCGTCCCAGACGGCGTTCACCGCCGTTTCCATATTTGCCGCCAGGACGGCTCGGGCAGGTGGCAGATCATGAGGAAGAGGGGTTACTGCTGACTCCTGCACCAGATATAGGTCCTGATGGGGATAGAGGCAGAACACCGTCTGGCCCTCCAGGTTAGCGCCCGACGAGTCGGCTTGCTCCACCACCTCTCCCACGCTCGAATACCCGTACTTGATAGGGCCGGGGAGGGTGCCTTCCTGGAACGGCGCTCGCATCGTCACATACTGTGACGGGGGCACCTCCCCCTTGAACACCAGGGACTCAGTTCCACGGCTGATTCCGGAGAAGAGCGTTCGCACTAGCACCTCGTGCCCTTGCCTCGAAGGCAGATCTCTCCTCAAGATTTCTCCTTGGCCCGGCCCCTGAATCCAGAACTGCCGGGAACTCTTCGTTTTTGACATGTCCCTTCAGCTCTCTGGATGCGGGTCGGTCCCCATGTCTTCAACCAACCACGGTTCCATGGTTCCGTTCACAGCAGGCGGTGCTCTTCACCGATCGGGAGGAGACCTTGGTGTCGCAGTTCTTCCGCTCCTGGCGGTCACCGCTGCAACTTGGCGGCTCTTTGGCCTCCCTGCCAGCTACCTGATTCAGGTAGTGGCGGTCTACGTAGCAATGTCCGCGTTGGTGGTGTGGCGTTCACCGGCGCCCTCTACGACTCGGGGCCTGGGTGTCGCGAACCGGATCACCCTGGGTCGGGCGACGCTCGTTCTTCCCGTAGCAGCACTTGTGTTCCATCCTCAGATCGTCGTGGGTGCGGCGTACTGGTGGATCATTCTCTGTTCCGCTCTGGCGATGCTCCTGGACAGTCTTGATGGGCGCGTGGCTCGGCGGACTGGGACGACCTCTGCCTTCGGAGCCGGGTTCGACATGGAGCTGGACGCGTTCTTGATCCTAGTACTCTCGGTCCTCGTCTGGCAGAGTGGGAAAGTGGGTCCATGGGTCCTTCTGATCGGTGCCCTTCGCTACCTTTTTATCGCCGCTGGGTGGATGTGGCCGAGGCTCAGAGGGAAGTTGCCCGAGAGTCAACGGAGAAAGGCAGTGTGCGTGGTTCAGGGAATTGTGCTGTTGGCATGTCTGGCGCCGATGATTCCTTCGGTGATGGCTTCGGCGGTGGCCGCGGGAGGCTTGGCGCTACTCATGTACTCATTCGCGGTCGACGTTGCCTGGCTGGTGACCCACTAGGTCACAGACTCCCACAGCCGAAGCACTCGGTCAAAACGGTCAATACCCGTCGAAGGTTTGATATTTGTTCCGGACATTTCGTTGAAGCCGGCCAGGAGGTGGGAGGATTATGTGCTCCGGCTCGACATGCGAGTGGTCGCCCCTCTGTGGGTGAGTCGGTTCGGTTTCCCGTATCACGATCCAGACCCGACAATGTCGCCACAGGCGATGGGGGCTCCGCCGGAGCCATGAATTTGCACGAAAAGCGGCTCAGTCACCGGCAGCGCATCAGTCCCGAGAATCGTTGTGCCTGTCCCGGTACCATCGGCCAGACCCACCACTGAGTTTAGCGCTGCGGCTACCGGGCCTCCTTCCTCGCATACTCCCCGATGGACGTGAGATACGA
Source organism: uncultured Gemmatimonadaceae bacterium (assembly GCA_964546115.1). Taxonomy (GTDB): domain Bacteria; phylum Gemmatimonadota; class Gemmatimonadetes; order Longimicrobiales; family Gaopeijiaceae; genus JAAXGI01. The sequence goes on from CAZJIM010000002.1 coordinate 30,383, forward strand.
ACTCCAGCACCTCGGGAAGGTCCTCTACCCGGATAACTAGCACAGTCTGCCCGGCGGCGTACGTGGCAGTGAGTTCTCCCATCGTACCGGATCCGCCGACGGGCAGTATTGGACTTGACGGGGGGAGCGATTCGCGATCCGTGACTGCGGCTGCGGCTGCGTCCGTCCGGGCAGTCGGATTGTCCGGCGGCGCGGGTTCAACGTAGAACTGCTGGGTTGCCGGCTGCCCCTCACCACACCCCGTGACGAGCAGGAATATCACGCCAAACGCCAGGACTCCTCTTTCGATTACCAATCTCACCCACTTTTCATAAACGCTTAGGACTAGCTACGGAAAGATGGCCCCCTCAATGTGACTGGTACAGATCCTGACCGACGACCTCGCCACGAACGCGTCGTACGGGCAACCTTGGAGGCCCCATTCTCCCATCGTAGATTTCGGCTGGTCGAATTACCCTTAGCAAATGGCTGCACGTTCAAGCCTGGAGCCTCTCTTGAGTATCTGGAACCGGCGTAGGACCAAGGAAGTCGATGTGGGTGGGGTCCGAATCGGGGGTGACAACCCGGTCGCGGTCCAATCTATGACGAACACAGACACCGCGGATATCGGGGCCACAGTAGCTCAGGTTATTGAGCTAGCCCGGGCTGGGAGCGAGCTCGTCCGGGTGACGGTCAATAATAATGATGCAGCGCGAGCCGTACCTGAAATCGTTGCCCGCCTTGCCGACGCAGGGCTGGACACTCCGATCGTAGGGGACTTTCATTATAATGGCCACATTCTTCTGAGAGGTCATGCTGCGTGTGCGAGGGCTCTCGCCAAGTATCGGATCAATCCTGGAAACGTTGGGGCGAAACGCCGCGACGAGAATTTTCAGGAAATCATCCGTATCGCGGTGGACAATGGCAAGCCCGTGAGGATCGGTGTGAACTGGGGTTCGCTCGACCAGAAACTGCTTACTGAGATGATGGACGAGAACGCGACTCGGCAGGAGCCCAGGGACGCTCAGGTGGTTCTTCGTGATGCGATGGTGGAGAGTGCACTTCGTTCCGCGAAGTTGGCAGAGGCTACGGGGCTCAGCTCCGATCGGATCATTCTGTCGGCGAAGGTATCGGAGATTCCCGAGCTGATTGCAGTGTATCGGCAACTGTCACCGCTCTCTAAGTACCCGTTGCACCTCGGGCTCACCGAGGCGGGGATGGGTGCGAAGGGGATTGTGTCCACCGCTGCGGCGCTCTCCGTGCTTCTCATCGAGGGGATCGGAGACACGATCCGGGTGTCGCTGACCCCGCCGCCAGGAGGTGATCGGTCGGAGGAAGTCCGGGTCGCGCAGCAGATCCTTCAGTCCCTCCACATCCGTAACTTCGAGCCCCAGGTGACCGCCTGCCCCGGCTGTGGTCGGACGACGTCCAGTTTCTTCCAAGAGATGGCTGAGAACATCCAAGGCTACATCCGCGAATGCATGCCGGAATGGCAGGAGTCCTATTCAGGAGTGGAAGAACTCCAGGTCGCGGTTATGGGCTGTGTTGTTAACGGGCCCGGCGAGTCAAAATACGCCAATCTCGGAATCTCGCTCCCCGGAACCTTCGAGGACCCCCAGGCGCCGGTGTATGTCGACGGAGAGCACTTCACGACTCTGAAAGGGGACGGCCTCGTGGAGGAGTTCAAGGTGATCCTACTGGAGTACATTCGTCGTCGCTACGGACAGATAGACTCAGTCGACAGGGAAGTGGGTGCTTCAGCCTGACTGGCTCCTCTCCAAAATATGTCCATTCGCGTTCGCTTCGCTCCGTCCCCGACCGGTCACCTACATCTTGGAGGAGCCCGCACCGCGCTCTTCAACTGGCTGGTGGCCCGGAGCGAGGGTGGGGCCTTCATCCTACGGATCGAAGATACGGATCGGGATCGCTCCTCACAGGAGATGGTCGGGGGCATTCTTCATGGTATGGAGTGGTTGGGGTTGGACTGGGACGAGGGACCGTTCTTCCAGAGTCAGGGGCTGGCTCGGCATAGAATCGAGGTGGGAGAGCTTCTCGACCGAGGGCTCGCCTATAGAGACTTCACCTCGGCTGAGGAGTTGGCCGGTGTCAGAAAGGAAAACCCCGCCGACGCGGTGCGTTACCCTAGGGAACAGGCTGACCGGCTGGCCCCGGGGAAAGCGGATCAGAGGGCATCGGATGGAGAAGATCACGCAATTCGTTTTCGGGTCCCGTCAGGCGAGACGTCCTGGAGAGATCTGGTGCATGGGCTCATCCGTTTCCGGAACGAGGACATCGAAGATCTCGTCCTGTTGCGAACCGATGGAACCCCTACCTACAACCTTGCAGTTGCTTCCGACGACGCGCATATGCGGATTACGCATGTCATCCGCGGCAATGACCACCTCTCAAACACTCCCAAGCAGATTCTTATCCTGCAGGCCCTCGGAAGACCTGTACCAATCTTTTCACATGTGCCCATGATCCTAGGGCCTGATGGCAGGAGGTTGTCTAAGAGGCACGGGGCCACTGCGGTCGGCGACTACGAGGCGCGGGGGATCCTACCCGAAGCGATGGTCAACTTTCTTGCACTGTTGGGTTGGTCTCCCGGCGCCGATGAAGAGTTGATGAACCGGGAGGAGTTGATCCAAAAGTTCTCCCTAAACCGGGTTCTCAAGAAGAGCGCGATCTTCGATATGGCAAAACTCGAATGGCTGAATGGGAAGTACCTGTGCCATATCCCCGCGGAGGATTTAGTCGATCGGGTGCTAAGTGAAACGGGATCCTCCCGCGAGGAGGCCGAGAAGCGGCTAGTGGCGGATCGGGCCTGGTTCCTCGGACTCATCGACCTCCTGAAGCCCCGGGCCCGAACCGCCGGGGACATCGCTGCCCAGGCGAAAGTATTTTTCGAGGACCCGGTGCAGCTAGAAGCTGAGGCGGTGCGGCGGTACTGGAGCAAAGATCCTAGAATGACCTGTGGTTTGCTTGCTGCGCTTGAAGAACGGTTTGCTGGGGTGCCCTGGGAGGAAGACCGGTTGGAGGTAGCGCTTCGCGGGCTTGCTGATGAGCATGAACTCGGAGCCGGTAGACTGATCCACCCACTGCGTGTTGCGTTGACCGGTCAGGCTGTGAGCCCCGGAATTTTCGAGGTGCTCCGCTTTCTTGGCCGAGACCGTGCATTAGTTCGAATTAGGGACGCTGTCAGTCGCCTTAATGAAATGCAGACGTAGCGTGCTTGACACTGTTTCAAACGGCGGGTTAAGCTGTTCACCCGCTTACTCACTGGGCCGAGTCCCGGAGAGCGTAAATGCTCACTGTCCTCACCGATCTGGAACGGCAGATACTGGACTACCTAGTTCAGTATCTTCGCACTAACACCTATCAGCCTTCTGTTCGAGAGATCGGTGAGGAGTTCGACATCAGGAGTACCAAGACAGTATCTGAACACCTGAGCGCGCTTGCCGACAAGGGATATGTCGAGCGTGATTCCTCACGATCTCGGGGAGTTCGGATCCTGGGTATGGACCTCAACCCTCAGACGGTATCTGTTCCCTGTTATGTTGCAATTCCTGATGACCTTCACGGCTTCGTGTTGGGCGGAGTTGAGGCCTGCTACTCGGTTGACCGCCGGATGGCGGGTAAAAAGGGATGCTACTTCGTCCGAGCGCAGGGGGAAGAGTTCGAAGGTCTGGGGATCGAGCACGGAGACTTCCTACTGGTCGAGCCTGCTTCGGCTAATGTGGTCAAGGAAGGAGATCTGCTGGTGATCGGGAGGTCCAAGGGGGTGGGACTCTATCGGTACAGTGGCAACGGGAGCCATCACTTCCTGAGCCCTGCTCGGGCGGGTGCGGAGCCCTTCGCCGTGGGTTTGACCGAAGATCTCGGTGTCACCGGGCGGGTCACCGGATTCTTCCGAAGCTTCGAGCAGACTGCTGTCCCCGTGAGGACCACGGCCCGCTGATGGCCCGGCCCGTATCTGGGCCCCTCAAGGTATACTTCCAGCCCCCTAGCGTCGGAGATCGTGCTTGGATGGCTCGCGCGCTTGAGCGGGCACGGGAGGCTTGGGACCAGGGGGAAGTGCCCGTCGGTGCCGTTCTTGTCAGGGACGGTGCGATTCTTTCAGAGGCATCCAACAATACGATCCGTTGGTCCGATCCAACCGCTCATGCAGAAGTCGTGGCTATTCGTAAGGCGGCGAGTGGGATCGGCGATTGGCGGCTTCAGGATACGACCCTGTACGTGACTCTGGAGCCATGCGCACAGTGTGCTGGAGCGATCATTCTAGCTCGGATCTCGCGGCTCGTTTACGCAACGCCCGAACCCAAGAGTGGTATGGTGGGAAGCCTGGGGAATCTCGTTCAAGATCCGCGACTGAATCACCGTGTGAAAGTGACCACAGGCGTACTGTCCGAAGCCTCAGCGGGGCTACTGAGAGAGTTCTTCCGAGAAAGAAGACCGAGAACCGCAGCCGTACACTTCAGTGACCTCCCGGCCTCGCCAACGGAGGATGAGGTATAGGGTCAGGGCTCCTCCGGCTAGCGCAACCCAAACCGGGAGACCAAATGCCGTTCCAATGTCCCCGAGAGGTACCGTGATCGCCGCAACCACCATGGCATACGGGAGTTGCGTTCGGACATGGTCGACGTGATCACAAGAGCTTGCCATCGATGATAGAACGGTAGTATCGGAGATCGGGGAGCAGTGGTCTCCGAAGATGGCGCCCGCGAGTACCGACGAGATTGCGCCCAAAAGAATCGAGTATTGGGCCCCTGCCTCGAAGCCCGTCCCGCCGCCCAGGCTTACGGTGAGGGGAATCACGAGAGGGAGGAGGATTGCCATCGCTCCCCACGAGGTGCCCGTCGCAAACGAGATCGCAGCAGCAGTGAGAAATACCAGGGCAGGAATAAGCTCGAGTGGAAGCCTCTCGCTCAGGATCTGTGATAAGTATTGAGCGGTCCCGAGCACTTCGGTGACGGATCCGAGTGACCAGGCCAGGACGAGAATGATCACCGCAACGACCATCGCCCGCATTCCCTCAATGAGGGCTCCGATGGTCTCCTGGATCGAGAGTATTCTCTGTCCAACGGACAGCAGAAGAGCAACGATGCAGCCCGCTAGAGATCCCCAGAGCAAAGTCGTGAAGGGGTCTGCCTCTCCGAACACGCTCATCAGTGAGGCACCTGGGCCTGCCACCGCGCTTCCGGTCGCGTACAGACCCCCAAGGACTACGGCAATGACGGTCATCACCGGGACCGCGGCATTCCACCACCGTTCCGTTGCGCCTGGAGGTGGCTGCATTGCTTCTCCGGATGCGTCGGTAGAAAGGAGTGCTCCTGGCCGGAACAATCCTTCCCCAGAAGCGGCGCGAGCTTCCGCCGAGGCCATTGGCCCAAAGTCCCGATTCGTCCACGAGGTAAGGAACACTAGATAAAGGGCCATCAGCGGATAAAAGCGATACGGAATTGTCTGTATGAACACACTCAGAGGCGAGGCTGAGAGCAAAGCCCCGGCCAATGCGGGAGAGGTGGTCTGCTGCTCGGCCGCGATTCGAAGTCCGTCGCTGATGAGTGAGATTTCATAGCCCACCCAGGTCGAGATCGGTACAATCGCGGCTACCGGAGCGGCCGTCGAATCAACGAGGTACGCGAGCTTCTCTCGTGAGATCTTGAGGCGATCGGTGATTGGTCGCATCGTGTTGCCCACGATGAGGGTGTTCGCGTAGTCATCGAAGAAAATCGCAAGACCCGCACTCCAGGTGGCCAGCTTCCCTCGCCGACGGGTTGTCGCCCAGTTTACGACTGTGCCGACGATCCCTCGCGTCCCACCGTTTCGTGTGATTATACCGACCATGCCCCCTAGGAGGAGCGAAAAAACGACGATCTGGGTCTGCCCGCTCGTATCTCCGAGGGCTGGTACGGCGAATTCGTCGATTACCCTCCAAAGAGCTGTTATGGGGTTGAACCCTACTAACGGAAGCGCTCCCAGCCAGACACCGGCGAAGAGAGAGATCACGACCTCCCGGAAGACGAGCGCTAGCGCGATTGCCAGAAGTGGAGGAAGGAGAGAGAACCATCCCGGAACGAATGGGGCTGAGATTTCACTCTGAGTTTGCTCGAACACGGCTCGGATGGGGAGTTCGGCTCTTCGCTCGATTACCAGGCCAGCTAGTTCTTCCGAGCCGCCTGGCCCGATCTCTCCCTGAGCCATCACCCGGCCCCGCGCAGTCTCAATCCGGAAGAGGACCGACTCTCCCGCTGAACCGACGACCATGAGATCGAAAGGGGTTCCACCGACGAATACTCGCGGTGTACCCTCGACTTCTTGCGCGAGAATTTGAGTCGAAAGTGGACCAAGTACGATCAGTCCGGCTAGCACTGCGAGCAGTCTTAGTCGCCCAGTACGCGCGCTGGAACTGACTCGGGTCATTGGGAAGGTCTCAGGTCTTATGGGTCCGGGAGGGGAAGCGGATACATCCCGAGCGAGGGCGGTTCATGATGAACTAGAGTCCGGGGAATGTAAAGATGGGACGACAGGTGATCGGGGAAGTGTTTGAAGGCTCCGTTGACACTCGCTCGAAGTCCAGTCTAGGTTTTGCCGATTGCTTACCTGATGACGATCGGAGCCCCTGTCCATGACGGACGATGCGCCCGTTACGCTTCTTGACCAAAGTGCAGTCGAGCGAGCCCTCGCTCGGATGGCGCGGGAGATCTTGGAACGCAACGAAGGGACCCGTGACCTGGTTCTCCTTGGTATCAGGCGTCGAGGGGTCGAGCTATCGGAGCGAATTCGAGGTTTCATCGAAGGTGAGGAGGGGATCGAGATTTCGTCAGGAGCAATCGACATCACTTTGTATAGAGACGATCTGGCACAGATTGGACCTCGCCCGGTGGTCGGGGAGTCTACTCTTCCGATGGGGGGGATCGACGACCAGACCGTGGTAATCGTGGACGATGTTTTCTTCACTGGTCGAACGGCCCGCGCCGCTCTGAATGAAGTAATGGACTGGGGTCGGCCGTCCCGGATCCTGCTTTGCGTGCTGGTCGATCGGGGTGGTCGAGAGCTTCCGATTCAGCCGGATATCGTGGGGCGCCAAGTCACGGTGCGTCCGCGTGAGAAGGTGGACGTACGAGTGCCGGAGATCGATAGCCGCCTTACCATCGAAATCTCGTTTTCGGGGGAGAAGGAGACTTGAACCCAACGGTTTCGGCTTTCGGGAAGGATCTGGTCGGGCTTGAAGACCTGTCGGCCAACCAGATTCTATCGATCTTGGATACGGCCGAGCCGTTCAAGGAAATATCCGAACGAAGAATCAGGAAAGTTCCAGTGCTTCGAGGGAAGACGATCGTGAATCTGTTCATGGAGCCGTCAACCCGCACCCGAATTTCCTTCGAATTCGCCGAAAAGCGTCTCAGTGCCGACACAGTCAACATCACGGCGTCAGGATCCTCGGTGGTAAAAGGGGAGACCCTCGTGGATACGGCGCGGAACCTCGAAGCAATGCGGATCGACATGGTGGTGATCCGGCATGGCTCGTCTGGCGCTGCTCGGTTTTTGGCGGAACGTATCCCTTCGAACGTTATCAATGCGGGCGATGGGGCCCACGAGCACCCCACCCAGGCTCTTCTCGATCTTCTCACCATTCGAGATCACTTGGGGGAGATCAATGGGCTGAAGGTATGTATTGTGGGGGACATTCTTCACTCGAGGGTGGCGCGCTCGAACATCTTCGGTCTTCTCAAGCTGGGAGCGGAAGTGGCAGTGTGCGGGCCGATGACCCTCCTCCCGTCCGGGATTGACGCACTCGGCGTGCGTGTCTTCAGACGAGTCGAGGAGGCGATCGAATGGGCGGAGGTTCTGAACATCCTCCGACTTCAAGTCGAGCGGATGAAAGCCGGCTTCGTTCCCTCTCTCAGGGAGTACAACCGGTTCTACGGGATCTCGACTCAGCGACTGGAGCGTGTGGATCGAGAGTTCCTGATCCTTCACCCTGGACCGATGAACCGCGGGGTAGAGATTGACTCTGATGTGGCGGACGGGCCGCATTCCGTCATTCTGGAACAAGTGACGAATGGCGTGGCAACCAGGATGGCTGTTCTCTATCTCCTTGCGGGTGGAGCGCCAGAAAAGGCCGAGGCTGCGAAGGAGGAAGGGGTAGGATGAATACACAGCCAATCCTGTTTAGAGGGGCGCGAGTGGTGGACCCCAGCCAGAGGATCGATAAGGTGTTTGACCTCCTCCTCGCAGAGGGGAAGGTTGTCCGCGTTGGGTCTGATCTTGAGGGGCCTGAGGACGCGAGGATCGAATCGTGTGGGGGGCTGATTCTCACCCCGGGCCTCATTGATGTTCACGTGCATCTGAGAGAACCCGGGGGAGAGCACAAGGAGACGATCGAGACGGGAGCGCGTGCGGCCGCGGCAGGAGGTTTTACCTCAATCTGTGCGATGCCTAATACGGACCCGGTGATTGATTCGCCCGCGATGGTTGGATTTGTGGAGGCAGCGGGACGGGCTGCTCGACTTTCCAGGGTCTATCCAGTCGGAGCCATCTCTATCGGGCAGAAGGGCGAACGACTGACCGCGATCGGGGAGTTGGTCGAAGCGGGAGCAGTCGCGATAAGCGACGATGGCCAGCCGGTGATGGACTCCGGCCTGCTACGGATGGCACTCGAATATTCGCAGGCGTTCGAGATTCCTGTGGCCGACCACCCGGAAGACATCGGGCTTTCCCGGAACGGAGTGATGAACGAGGGGCTGGTCTCAGCTCGTTTGGGCCTGCAAGGGAAGCCGAATGCCTCCGAGGACGTCCACATTGCGAGAGACCTCCTGGTGGCGGAACTCACGGGGGGCCACATCCATCTCCAGCACGTCTCCACCTGTCTGGGCGTGGACCTGATCCGTAGAGCGAAAGCGCGGGGAGTCCGAGTCACTGCGGAGGCCACACCCCATCATCTTCTACTCACTGACGACGCCGTTGACGGGTACCAAACCCAGGCGAAGATGAATCCTCCGTTGCGGACTGAGGCGGATCGCGAAGCAGTAGAGCAGGGGTTCCTGGATGGTACGTTGGACACACTGGCAACGGATCATGCGCCCCATCACTACGACGAGAAGGAGCAGGCCTTCGACGACGCCCCCTTCGGGGTCGTGGGTCTGGAAACCGCTCTGGGTCTCATGCTGACCCAGTTCGTCGAAGGAGGGAAGATGGACCTCCCAACCTTGGTGGAGCGCATGAGCTTGCAGCCAGCACGAGCGTTCCGGCTCCCGGGGGGCACCCTGAAGGAAGGCTCTCCTGCCGATGTGACCCTGGTCGATCCTTTATTGGAGTGGACCGTTGATCCTACAGAATTCTGTTCTCGTGCGCGGAATACGCCCTTCGAGGGCGAGGTATTGCGGGGAAGAGCGATCCTAACGCTCGTGGACGGTCGCGTAATCCACGAAGCGGACCGATCCCAACCCCAGGTCAGTCGGCGCTGAGTTGATTGACTTGAGCCTGAAGCTGGCTCTTGATACGGGCCGCTCGGTTCGGATGAACGAGCCGCTTTCGACTGGCTTGGTCAAGTAGCGAGATGGCCTCCGAAAGCAGGGCACTAGCCGTTTCGGGGTTGTCTGCCTGACGTACCTTCTTCACAACCGTACGGATACGTGCTCGAGCGGTGCGATTTCTCGCAGCCCACTTCCGAGACAAGACCATCCGCTTTTTTGCGCTCTTGATGTTTGGCATTTGAGCCTCAGGACCTCTCAACGTGCTTTACGAAGCGCGAAAAGATACACGCGGTGGCATGTGGGATCAACAGGGCCGAGAATAGGCAGGGGCAGTTCACCTCCCATCGTGGGGGTTCTTCGTCCGCACCGATCACGGGTCGGCGCCAGCCCCTTCGAGGGGAGGTGGATGGCCCCCTACAGTCGCAGCACCATCTGAGTCGGACGCACGTTCATCGTCAGATCACTCCGAATAAAGAAATGAATCTGAGGCCTGGGCATCCCCGTCGAGAGCTTTCCTGGCAGGTCCCTCCCACTGGCACTCCGCGCACCAGCGCCACTCGAACGCAGAGTTGAATCGGACGAACCATCTCATCCTGATGGGCACAGTGGGGCGAAAACAGGCGGGACAATCTCGAACTGGACGGATGATCAGCAATCCAACGACCGTGATCAGAGCTAGGCGGAGGAAGACCAGAAAGAAAAGGATCGTAGCGACGGCAATCTCGAACTGGCTCATGCCTATGCCTTCCAACTCTCTTCCATGGGGGAAAATAGTAGGAACAGGTCTGCCCGCCGTCTAGGGCGTGAGTTCGAGAGTAATCTACAGGCTGGTATGAGCAGTGCGGTTGGGGTACCTTGCTGAGCAAGATCCCATGCAATGGCTCCTCCTCCTACCTGTGCTTCTCTTCTCGATCGTGCTCCACGAAGTAGCGCACGCGTGGGTAGCGCGACGGGAGGGAGACGATACCGCGGAGCGATTGGGTCGCATCACGTTGAACCCCATCCCTCATTTAGATCCGGTTGGATCGCTCCTCGTTCCGATCATCCTCTCCCTACTCCCAGGCGGATTCATCTTCGGGTGGGCTCGCCCCGTTCCCGTGAACCGTGCGAATATCCGGACAGGAGTCTGGGGAGATATCCGGGTATCGCTGGCGGGGATTACGGTGAATCTTCTGCTTGCGGTGTGCTTTGCCGTGGTCATGGTGCCTCTCGAAAGATTGGTCGAGCAAGGGAGTTCTTTAGCCGGGGCCTTACTCCTTGTCGGTTACTACGGGGTGTTCATCAACCTTCTTCTAGCGGTGTTCAATCTCGTTCCCGTTCCGCCGCTGGATGGCTCGCACGTTCTGTATCACATGCTGCCCCAAGGGCTTCGATCCCCATACAGGGCCATCGCACCCTACGGTGTTGTCGTACTCTTGTTGGTGATGATCTTCGTTCCCGAGGGCTTCTCTCTGGTCCTGCAGCCCGTGAATTTTCTGCTCGGCCTCCTCTTCTCCATCTTCGGGTTGTCAGGGCCGATTTAGGAGCGCTTGATGGCTATCCAGACCCATCGAGAGGATGGTCCCTTTGTCGTGGAGATCGAGAGGTTCCATGGCCCTCTGGACCTGTTGCTTCACCTGATCCGGCAACAGGACATAGATGTTCTGGACATTCCAATAGCTCGAATCACGCGTCAGTTTCTGGCGGCGGTGGAGGGGGTTCAGGCGCTGGACCTTGATTCGGCCGGTGAATTTCTCGAGATGGCGGCCACGCTCATCAGGATCAAGGCGCAGTTGCTTCTCCCAACACCCGTTGACGAAAGTGAGGAGGATCCCAGGGCAGAACTCGTCCGACGGCTACTGGAATACGAACAGATAAGGGAGATTAGCCAATGCCTGCAACGCACTGAAGCTGATCGGGCGAGGAGGTTCAAGAAGGGCTTCATTCCGCTTCGACCGAGCACGATGGTGGAAGATCTGCCCCTAGAAGTGGTCTGGGAGGATGTGTTCTCAGCGGCTTGTGAGGTGAGGCCGTCCAACCAGAGGGGATTGGAGCATCGAGTGACCACGAGAACCATCTCGATCGATGAAAAGGTGGAACTGATACTGGCTGCGCTCGAGGGAGTGACGAGCATCGAATTCCGACGGCTTGTTCAGCCATTCTACGAGAGGATGCACGGGGTGATGACCTTGCTTGCTGGACTGGAGTTGACGCGACGGCGAGAGGTCAAACTGCGCCAAAGCCGTCCTTTCCACGAGCTATGGGTGTACCGCAGGGAGGGGAAGGGGAAAGCGGCGGAGGAGCCTCACGTCCACCCCTCCGAAGGCGGAACTGGGGCTCCCAAGGTTCCGGCATGAAGCCGTCGCAGATTGTAGAGGCAGTCCTGTTTGCGAGCGATGCCCCCCTCAGAGCGGAGGAGATCGCGAGGGCGGATGAATCATTGGATGAGGATGAAATCGAGGGAGCGGTCCGACAGCTACAGGCCGACTACTTAGAGAGTGATCGGGCTTTTGATGTGGTCGAGGTTGCCGAAGGATATCAAATTCTGACCCGTACAGAATACGCTCCCTATCTTGATCGATTCGACACTGTTCCCAGGCCCTCTCGCCTGTCTGGTCCGGCACTGGAGACACTGGCGATTATCGCCTACCGTCAGCCAATTGGACGCCTGGAGATCGAATATGTGCGCGGTGTGGGATCGACTGCCGTTATTCGCACGCTTCAGGACCGTGGGCTCGTTGAGGTAGTTGGACGGGGCGAGGGGATCGGGCGTCCTCTTCTCTATGGGGTGACTCTTCTGTTCCTAGAGCACTTCGGGTTCCAATCGATTGAAGACCTGCCTCGGCCCGAGGAGTTGCCGGTGATACTTCGGGACCCGTCGGTGGCTATTCTGCCCGCTGAACGGGAGTCCCGGCCGGTTGGTGCCGAGGACCAGCCGGGAGATAGCGAACCGGAGTCAGGCTCAGTAGGGGAATGAACCGGGAAGAGATGCGCCTTCAGAAGTTCCTCTCGCGTGCTGGTGTTGCGTCCAGGAGGGAAGCCGAGAAGCTCATGGTTCAGGGGCGAGTGCGCGTAAACGGAGAGGTCGTTGCCGAACTCGGCTCTCGAGTGGATCCTTTCTCGGATCGAATTGAGGTGGATAGAAGGCTCGTCCTTCTCGAACCTCCTCGGTGGATCATGTTGAACAAACCACGCGGCGTGCTGACGAGCCGAAAGGATCCGGCTAATCGGCGCACGGTCTACTCCCTTCTCGCTCCTGCCGACAGGAACCTACGCTATGTGGGCCGGCTCGATCGGGATACCGAAGGGCTTCTCCTCTTCACCAACGAGGGGGACCTTCAACACGCCCTTCTACATCCATCGACAGGCATTCCGAGACAGTACCATGCGACTGTCGAGGGGATTCCCAACGCGAAGGCATTGCGGGCCCTAGAGAGGGGCGTCGATCTGGAGGATGGACCTGCTCAGGCCGAGCAGGTCCACCTCATTGGAGCACGGGACGGTGTGGATGGGGTGGTAATTTCACTCGTTCTGCGGGAAGGGAGAAAGCGGGAAGTCCGGCGCCTTTTGACAGCGGTTGGTCACTCGGTCCGGCGACTGCGTCGAATCCGATTCGGGTCGGTCTCGCTCGAAGGAGTTTCGCCAGGGAAGTGGCGGGTGCTTCGTCCTGAAGAAATCAGGGCGCTACATCAGGCGGCCAGCTCTCCGCACCCCGCCACCCCTCATGACCGATTAACGGGACGAATCGGCATTCCATAAGTGTCTCTCGGGCCGAGATCGTGCCATCGGGGTTGAGAGTGACTCGCACTAGTTGCTGCTGGTCGTGGGGTCCGATTGGGATAACGAGGCAGCCTCTAGGCGCCAGTTGCTCTATGAGTGACGGCGGGATCTGGGGCGCTCCAGCGGTGACCAGAATTCCTTGGTAGGGGCTCCCTTCTTTCCACCCGAGGCTTCCGTCGCCTACTCGGATCCGTACATGTTTGAGACCTAGATCATCGAGGCGCTCCTTAGCCTCATTCGCCAGAACGGGGTCGCGTTCTACCGTCCACACCTCGGTTGCGATGTGAGCGAGCACTGCGGTCTGGTATCCGGTGCCCGTCCCGATCTCGAGTACCCGCGCTCCTTTTGGGATCTGCAGCGCCTGTGTCATTGCGGCAACCATATACGGTTGGGACAAAGTCTGACCCCGCCCGACAGGCCGAGCGCAGTCAGCGTAAGGATCCGTGATGGGTTGACACGTCGCGTGACGAATGAATCGCTCCCGGGGGATGTTCCCCATGGCCAGGAGAACTCGAGAGTCCCTGATGCCTCGGTGTTCCAGCTGGTTCCACACCATGCGGGCACGCGCCTTGGAAAACGGTTCGATCACGCTGGACTCTCCGAGTTCACCTTGTTGGCCACTGGGGGTGGCTAATGGCTTGAACCACCCGTTCAGAGCCAAACTACCCCTGGCTCATCGTCGTCGTTTCCTGGCCGTCCCATTCCGCCTTCAGTGGCGGGGTTCTGGCGAGTCGCAGCTGTGGAACCCGAACTATTTTGCGGGGGACAGGAGCAGCGCCCATCACAGAAATTCGAAAAAAGCACCCATGCTGAACTACGAAGAACTCGTGGGACTTTACCGTGAGCGCCGCATTGGAACTGGTGCCATGGCGCCTGTAGTGGGACCCGCTGTACTCGTTAAGAGCTCTTTGACCAGGACTGTCGGAGAGAGGGAGCGACCGGCAGAGCGATGTGCAGGGGTGGCAGAGCTTGAGCGGTGCCCCTAGCTTTTCGCGAGGCCCACGATATGTAGGCCCCATCGGTCCCGTAGCTCAGCTGGTTAGAGCGCCCGACTCATAATCGGATGGTCCTGGGTTCGAGTCCCAGCGGGACCACTTTGTAAGAGGTCAGACTTCGGGCTGGCCCACTATCCGTCGCAGATTCTCTTGAGAGTCGCACACAAGAAATCGCGAGATCAGTTTGGTGACAGCGCGCCAGAACCGGCGTCTGTGTACGTTGGGGGGGTTGGGCTTCCCAACGATTTCCGGCTAGGCTTCACGGCTGATTGAAAATCCCGAGCTCCTCCGACTCCGGGTGGGGCTACCCCTGACCAAGATGTAAGCAACTGTGCGGCAAGACTCCCACTTGATCAGTATGAACTCAGATCAGGATGGATCTGGGGCCACGGGCCCTAATTTCTTGATGTATGATTTCCCAGTGAGGGTTAGCTGCCTCGCAGGAGTTCCCTCAAGCCCTCGGGGTCGGGGCCTAGTCGGACCGTGTCTGGAGAGATGCTCGACTCCTCGCCGCCGCTTTTCGCCCAGTCCTCGCGTGGGGGAGGAGGCTGGCCCGTGGCCCGTCGGACGGTGTCTGGGAATTTTGCAGGATCAGCCGTCGCGAGTATCATTCCTGGGGTCTTCGGTTGATCTTTTCGATACCATTCGAGCCCCAGGTATCCTACGGCGCTATGAGGGTCCAGAAGATAGCCGGACTCATGACGCACCCGTGCCATCACCTCGAGCACCTCTTTGTCGATGTGCCGCGTCGGCGAGATCCACCGTTGGAGTGCGTCGACATCTCCCTCGAAGATGGCAATCAGGCGTTCGAGGTTGCTCGGACGGGCTACGTCCATCGCGCTTGCCACCGTCTTCAGTGAAGGGCCACTCGGAAGCGTACCCGCCTCGAGAAATCGCGTCATCGCTGCATTCGCATTACTGGCTGCGATAAAGTTACCCAAGGGGATTCCCATCCGCCGAGCGATCACCCCCGCTGTTAGGTTGCCGAGGTTCCCTGTCGGAACGCTGACCGCCGGGTCCTTGCGTGCCTCTGTCGGGAGCGAGTTCCATCCCTGTGCGTAATAGAAGGTCTGAGGGAGAAGGCGGCCGATATTGACGGAGTTCGCCGAAGTCAGGATTGCGCGGATCCCTGGTCCTGGCTCTGCTAGTACCTCCCTCACCATGCGCTGACAATCGTCAAAGGTGCCGTCCACCTCGACCGGGATGACGCCCTCGTGGTCTGAGCGGTTTCCAGCAGCGGGCTCCTCGATCTGTCGGAGTTGAACTGGACTCAGCCAGTCTCTAGGGAAAAGGACCATTGCCTTCACCCCCTCCAAACCACGAACCGCGTGCGCGACCGCTCCGCCCGTATCTCCCGAAGTCGCGACGAGGATGATGACTGGATCTTCGTCCGAGTCCCGGAGCACCGAAAGCAAGCAAGCGAGAAAGCGTGCACCAAAGTCCTTGAACGATCCCGTCGGCCCATGGAAGAGTTCCAAGATCCAGGTGTTTCCATCGATAGGGACGAGGGGAGCCGGGAAATCAAACGCTGTCGTTACGATGCGCTGAACGGTCTCCCTGCCCACGCCCGGTCCGAACAGACGGAGTGCCAGTCGCTCAGCGAGGACTGGGAAGGGAACCCCCTTGAGGACCTCTAGGTCATCAGCGGAGAGTCGGGGAAGGGAGATGGGTAGGTATAGTCCCCCGTCTGGCGAGGGGTCTTCCAAAACAGCCTGACGTAGGCTTACCTCGTGATGGGGCGGTCGGGTAGAGATCAGCCTCACCAGACTCGGGCCTCGGTGGGAGAGATGACTCTGGCGCCGGCGAGGGCTACTGGCGAGCGATAGATCGTAGCATCAGGCTCAGCATTGGCATTGTACGCCGAGAGCATTGCCTCTCCAACCCTTCGAGTGCTCTCAGCGTCGCGACAGAGAGAGAACAATGAGGGACCCGCACCGGAGATGCCGCACGCGATAGCTCCCGTCGCGAGGGCCGCCCGACGCACAGTATCAAAAGCGGGAATGGAGGCACGGCGGTGCGGCTCGGCGATGCGGTCCTCCAAGGCGTCGGCGAGGAGTCCCCAGTCCTGTGCGTGTAGGGCATGAACGAAGGCCGCTGTGTTCCCCCACTGGGACACAGCCTCTCCCAGGGGCACCATCTCGCCGATCGCCCGCCTTCCCTCTCGAGTACTCAGCTCTACTGCTGGGTTGAGTAGTGCTACGGCTAGACCCTCGGGGACAGGAAGACGTACCACAGGCAAGGTCTTGGAGGGTCGGACTAGGAGAAGGCCACCAAGGAGCGCGGGCGCGACGTTGTCTAGGTGAGTACCCCCCGCAGCCACTTCTTCACCCGCAAGCGCGCAAGATAGGAGTTTCTCCTCAGACAGGTCGGTGGCAAGAAGCCTATCCGCCGCTACGACGGCGGCGACCGCGCTGGCGGCACTCCCTCCCATTCCCCCAGAGAGTGGGAGGCCTTTTTCCACGATGACCTCCATTCCCTCCGACCGATCCGCTTCCCTCAGCAGAGCTGAGATTCCTACTGTTGCGGAGTTCAATCCTGGGTCGGTCGGAAGTCGCCCACCATCTCCGAGAATCCTCGAAATCCTCAGGCCAGAATCGGGTGTGAGTCGTACGGTGACGCGGTCTCCCGGAGATTCGAGCGCAAGTCCGAAGACATCGAATCCACAGATGACGTTGCCGATCGTCGCGGGGGCGAAGGCCGTGACCGCCTGGTCAGGGCTCATTTGTGGGATTCCGAAGTCCGTGGGTCACCCGCTCTCCAGCGGCGACCAGGTCGGTCATCAACCCTGCAGCGGTTACCTTGGGCCCAGCACCTGGGCCCTGAATCAGAATCGGGTGCTCTGAGTACCGTTGCGACCGGATCTCTAGGATATTCTCTGTCCCACCTATCCGCGCAGTTGGTCGGTCGGCGGGCACAACATCCAGGCTCACGGTAGCCCCTGACTGATCGATTCTAGCCACGCATGCCAAACGGCAACCGCTCTCACGAGCCTTAGCGCTGCGGTCGGCTATTTCTGCGTCCAGTCCGGGGAGGGCAGCCATGAAAGCATCGACCGATGGGGCCCCGAGGAGGTCTTCGGGAAGGATAGGGTTTACCCGGACGGCCTCGGGTTCGATGTCGAAACCAGCGGCACGGCCCAGAATCACGAGCTTCCGCACGACATCCCTGAAACCCAAATCATCTCTCGGATCAGGTTCCGAGATTCCCCGGTCCCTCGCTTCTTTGATCACTTCGCTGAATGGTCGCCCTCGGTTCACTTCGTCGAAAAGGAAGGTCAGCGTACCCGACAAGACTCCCTCCATTCGTACGATGTGATCTCCGCTACGGCGCAGCTCTGAGACCGTTCGAACCATTGGCAACCCTGCCCCGACCGTCGTTTCGTGATGGAGTCCCCCTCCGGCTTGAGCAATGCGCTGGAGAGACCGATACTCATCGAGCGACACCGAAAGCGGAATCTTATTCGCGGTAACGACGGCCGCGCCCGATCCGAGGTAGTCCGGGTACCGACTCGCGACTTCGGCGCTCGCGGTGCAATCCACGATCACAAGAGGATCTCCGGTGAACACTGAGGGAAACACGTTCTCCGGCGTGTGATCCCCACCCCCTAGGAGTTCTCGCCACCGGCCGGGGTCAAGCCCCTCCTGGTCTATCACAGCCTTCTGGCTCTGTGAGATCCCCACAAGTAACGGTCGTAACCCATGTAGGGCGAGGGCCTCTTCCCCATGGTCAGCCAACTGATCCAGGAAAGCACCACCCACGCTGCCCACGCCCAGCACCAGCATCCGAACGGGTTGAAGCTCACCGGGAGGACTGAAGAAGGCCCGGTGCACCGTCCTGAGAGCGAGGTCCTCCTGATCCGATGTCACCACCCACGAGATGTTCCGCTCCGAAGAGCCCTGGGCCACGGCGTGGACATTTACTCTCGCCGCTCCGAGAGTCGAAAACAGTCTGCCTGAGATCCCCGGGGTGTCCCGCATCCCTTCTCCCACGATCGCGAGGATAGCGAAACCCTGCTCGCTCACCGGGTCTCTGAGCAGTCCGGCATCCCGGTCGCGTTGGAACTCGGCCTGGAGGGCAGAAAGGGCTCTTGCTGCTGCTGCTCCTTCGACTGCAAACGAGACGGAGTGCGCACTCGAATCCTGTGTGAAGAGTAGCGATTCCACGTATGCGTCCCCCAGGGCCCTGAAGATCCGCTGGGAAGTTTCGGTGACACCGACAGCTTCCACGCCTTCAACTCTAATCAGCGCTACATCCCGGATGGCGGAGATGCCCCGTACGGGTCGGTATGGATCGGGTGGGAGCGTTCCGAGGACGAGTGTTCCCGGCAGGGATGGGTCGAGTGTACTTCGGATCCGGAGTGGGATGCCTGCTTTCCGCGCCGGCTCAACAGCCAGTGGGCACATCACCTTCGCACCGAATTGGGCCAGCTCGAGGAGCTCCTCATACCCAATTTCACGGATCGGGATCGCGTCGGGGACCACTCGAGGATCGGCGGTGAGTACTCCGTCCACATCGGTCCAAATCTCTACGGCCTCGGCGCTGAGTGTGGCCCCGAGAAGGGTGGCAGTGTAGTCCGAAGCTCCTCGACCCAGGGTCGTCGTTTCGCCGCTAGCCGTCGAGCCTATGAACCCGGTAACCACCGGAACTCCATCGCTTCCCGGAAGTCGCTCGCGGATCAGTTCCCGCGAGACGCGTTGATCCACTTTGGCAGCGCCGAACCGATCGTCGGTCCGGATAATCTCCCGAGCATCGACGTCCGTGGCGGCAACCCCTTCGGATCGGAGACACGCGGCTAGAAGCATCGCGGACTGCAGTTCTCCGAATGCAAGCATCCGATCCCGGATCCGGAGGGTACACTCTCCCAGGAGCTGGGCACCACGCGCGAGCTCCCGTAACTCTGCGATTGCGTCCTCAAGTCGCCTGCTCAACTGTGCCAGTTCTTCGTCCGGCGCTAGTTCCTCAAGAATACCGCGATGCTTCTCGTCAATGCGTGAAAGAGGTTCTACATAGCCTTTGTCTCCGCGGCTAGCCAGGTCAGCTGCTTCTAGGATCGCATTTGTGGTTACGCCGACTGCTGACACGACAGCGATCGGGGCCACATCACTACTCTGTGCCTGTGTCACTATTTCCGCGACGCGCCGAATCCGGCCCAGATTTCCAATGGAACTCCCGCCGAATTTGAGGATCCGGATGTTTCTGCTCTTCATCCCGGACTCCACTGGAAGGGAGCTTGCTTGATTCACGGGCAGAGGAGGCGCCTTGGTTTCCACGTGATTCCTCTCGGGCTAGCACCCTCTTTCACACCGGCCCCGGGCCCAGTCTTGAGCGGGGGGCTTGAAAAAAACAACCCCGACCTTTAGAGGGGCCGGGGCGGGCGTGGTGTTCTGGGTTGATTCTTGAAACGTCAGGTCACACTCACCCGCCTTCCTGCCCTTGCCTCCGGATCGTGGAGGCAGCGGGACGGGCTGTCATACCCGTACTGTCGAATCCACCGCTTAGTATTGTCATAAGTGACATTTATCGCCCCTTACCGATCAGGTGTCAAGGGCGCGAGTGAGCCCAAGGATGGGGCGAGTTCAAGGGTGTCAGCTTGTTCGTTGAGCCTCCGAAACCCAACTTGGGCTACCAGGTTAGCTTCTGGAGTCTTTCGACCACAGCCCCCAACCAACTCCTTCACCCACCGATCCTCCCGAAATGCACCATATGACTCCTTGGGTACGTCGGATTCTGCTGACCAACGTAGCGGTCTTCTTCGCCACTACGCTTATCTTGCCTGGTGGAGTCTTAAACCAACTCGTGTTGGTTCCAGCGCTACTTCCTGTCCGGCCCTGGACGGTGATTACCTACCAGTTCCTCCACGCCGGTTTCTTACACCTGCTGTTCAACATGGTTGGGCTGTACTTTTTCGGTCCGAGGCTAGAGGTGCGGATCGGAAGCAAACACTTCGTCCTGCTTTATCTCCTGAGTGGGGTGGGGGGAGCCGTACTGTCTATTTTTACGCCAGGAGCCTTCATCGTGGGGGCTTCAGGCGCCGTATTCGGTGTGCTGTTGGGTTTTGCCCGATACTGGCCTCGCGAGCGGATCTACATCTATGCCCTGATCCCTGTTGAAGCGCGAATACTTGTGATCTTCATGGCTGTTCTCTCGCTCTGGAGTGGGATCAGAGGGGGTGGAAACATCGCGCACTTCGCGCATCTTGGAGGGTTCATCGGGGGCTGGATCTACCTGAAGCTCCTAGAGCGCAACTCCCCGGCCCGCAGGTTCAAAATGCAGGTAGGCGCGGCGACCCAAGGCAAACCGAGCGGCCGCGATTTGCAGCGTTGGGCAGGGGTTGATCGGGCGGGGCTCCATCCCATCAACCGCGACGAGTACGATCGCGTCCTCCAGAAGGCAAGGAAGGACGGCGTGCCTTCGCTGACTGTTCAGGAGAGGGCCTTCATGGAGCGGTTTATGGGTGGGTAGGAATGGGGGGTTACTGGTCGTCCGGACTCGGAGGCTTCCGCAGCTTCTTACTCTGCGACCTCCTCCGCTTCGCTTCGAGGCGGGCCCGCTTTTGTCTATTGGGAACCCGGGTCGGGACGCGCTCCGGTTCATTCTCTTCGAACTGTTGCAGTCGCTCCCTGAGCCGGTCCAGGGCGATGATTTTGTTGCGATGTTGACTGCGCTCTCTTCGTGCGGCAACGACGATTCCACTGGGCTCGTGGGTCAACCGAACGCCAGACTCAGTTGCGTTCTGGTGTTGCCCTCCCTTGCCTCCGGATCGGAAGGTGTGAACTCGGCATTGCGCGAGGAGGTCGTCGTTTGAGGGCATGGTGGCTTCCAAGGGTTTTGAGGACGCTGGCCATGGCGATTTCGAAAGGTAGGAGTGGAGAACGTGGGTTGGGAAGGAACATCCTTACTGTTGGAGGTGGCTCCATCCGGGTGCGGTGATTAAACTCCTATGGGCCTGATGACCATGTATAGAGAAGGCGGAAGAGCGATGCCCAAGAACCGGTTTGGTTCGGCAGACTGGGGTCCAGGAGCGCGGTTTCTAGTTGTTCTTGCGAGCGTGGTCGTGGTTGTGGCCGGACTCCGTGCCGGCGCGCCCATCCTACTCCCCTTCTTTCTAGCATTTTTCCTGGCAATCCTCTCTCTGCCTATTATGCTTGGGCTACAGCGGAAAGGGGTTCCTCCTGCGATCGCGATCCTGGTTTCAGTGCTGATCAACGTGGCCGTTTTGGGTGTCATTGTCCTTCTCGTGAGCCAATCGGTCGCGGATTTTCAGGTCCGCCTGCCTCAATACGCCAGCCGCCTCCAGACACTCTTCGATTCGTGGATCGAGGCACTGCAGGCCCGAGGCGTTCCCGCCGATGAGTATCTTTTGGACGAGATCGTGAGCGCGAACGCGATTATGGACTTCGTGGGCAATCTGCTTGGTCGGGTCGCCGTATTTCTCTCCACCACGTTTATTGTGGTCCTCGTCATGATCTTCATCTTGGCAGAGGCCACGATCTTCCCGAAGAAGTTCCAAGCCATCTTGGGTGAGGTGGAGGGAGACATGGGGCGTTTTGCCAAGATCACGGGGGAGGTGCTCGAATATCTCGCGATCAAGACGCTGGTGAGTCTTGCCACGGGGATCTGTATCGGGATCTGGGCTTGGATCATGCGCGTAGATTTCCCGATCCTCCTTGGGCTGATCGGGTTCCTGCTGAACTACGTCCCCAACATCGGGTCAATCATTGCGGCAATTCCGGCCGTATTGCTCTCGTTGATCCAGTTTGGTGGGTTCGAAGACCCACTGCTCGTAATTTCGGGATATGTCATCATCAATGTAGTGTTTGGCAACCTGATCGAGCCCCACCTGCTGGGTCGACGGTTGGGACTGTCCACTTTGGTCGTCATCCTCTCGCTTATCTTCTGGGCCTGGACTTGGGGGCCGGTCGGTGCTCTGCTCGCTGTCCCGATGACCATGGTCGTGAAGATCATGCTCGAGAACACCCAGGACCTCCGCTGGGTTGCCGTCCTACTTGACAAATCGGCTCCTCAGTCGGCTGTAGCTAGCCCTCCGGCCACCCACACTGACGAGGCTATGTGATGACCGCGGTAGCGGCCGATCTCTTTTCGCGTTTGCCTGATTCGTCGCGGCTCTGGGTCTTTGGTGCAGGTCGCCCGCTCTCCCCGGAAGAGGAGTCGAGACTTCTCTCGAGCGTCGACGGTTTTCTCGAAGGGTGGAAGGCTCACGGGTGCCCCCTGGTCGCGGCGCGCGAATGGCTATACCACCGCTTTTTACTGGTAGGAATCGATGATCAGGTCACACCGCCGTCCGGTTGCTCGATCGATGCGCTGGTGAGCAGCCTCCGTGTGCTCGAAGCCGATTTAGGGACGGAGATCATAGGTGGTGCGTCAGTCTGGTACCGTCAGAATGGACCCGAAGGAGAGATCCGGAGGATTTCCCGTTCGGCGTTTAAGGAGCTGGCGGAAAACGGCCTCGTATCAGGAGATACGATTGTATTCGATCTTTCGCTGACTCGAGTCGGTGAGCTTCGCGAGGGAAGATGGGAGTCCTCTGCTCGGCAGAGCTGGCATCAGAAGTACCTCAGTTGAGAATCGAGGGTACCCTGAGGATCGTCGTAAGGTAACGGATCGCCTCGGCCTCGGCCCAAAAGGTGGGGCGCCAAGGAGGCCCTCCCCCAACGAACCCTACGTGACCGCCCCGTCGAGGAAAGGAAGCCGCCAGCCAAGGGTTCTCGTTAACCGCTTCGCGCGGCACAGCGTGTTCGGGGAGAAAGGGGTCGTCCATGGCATGGAGGAGGTATGTGGGCACCCTGATGGACCTAAGGATTGGCCCGGACGACGCCTCCCGGTAATATTCCCCAGCATTCCGGAATCCATGGAGGGGAGCTGTTGCGACCTCGTCGAACTCGCGAAGGCTCCGCGCTTTGAGAATCCGCTCGAGGTCAACGACTCCGTTGAGCAAGTGCCGCTTGGCACGAGCCTTCTCCTGCAGCGACCGGAGGAAGTAGCGCGTGTAGATTTTGCCCATCCACCCAACTTCCAGCATCCGGGATCCCTCCGTGAGATCGTACGGTACTGAGATCACGGCGGCCCCGAGGAAGCGTGGGGGCGGGGAGTCACCCTTCTCGCCAAGGTATCGAAGGAGGACGTTGCCTCCGAGGGAGAAGCCCAGAGCACCGAACGTTCGGTCCGGAAACTTCTTACGGAGAACGTCGACGACGAAAGATAAATCCCTGGTTTCTCCGGAGTGATAGAAGCGCGCTCGGCGATTCGGGACTCCTGAGCACGAGCGGAAGTTCATTCCGATCGGCCTCATTTTTGCACGTGCCAGCTCGGCCATCGCCGTTCGGACGTAGGCACGACGCGTAGAGCCCTCCAGTCCATGGAGGACCACAACGAACGGTGCTTCAGCTCCCGGGTCGGGACCCAAGTCTAGATCCAGGAAATCACCGTCTGGAGTTTCGATGCGAAGTCGCTCAAGATTCAGCTCTTCCGTTGGTCGCAAGAGTTTCCCGGCAAGCGTCTGAAGATGCGCGTCGGGGAGCCATCGTGTCGGATGGAAGGGAGAGCCCTGAAACCCGAGGTGAGCTTGGGGTGGGGTCGGCTTCATCCAGTCTGTCTGCTTCAAATGCTTGTCCTTAGTTCTTGGCCCAGGGTTGACCGAGAATATCCTCGGTTCGATGGCCTGCCAACCTCTCAGAAAATAAGGAATACTCCCGCGATGATCTCCACAACACGTCTGATCATTTCGCTGGTTCTGATGCTCCTTGGAACATGGGGATGCAGCGGTACCATGGACGGAGACTCCATCGCCGTCCCGGTTCCCGATCTGCCCGCGTCGGACGGACTGCTCGGAAACCCAAAGCTCCAGGCTGTCGTGGATCTTCAGGTCGAGCGGGACGGAGCGGCCCTGCAGGAGCTACTAGCCAGCACGGAGGCGTCAGTTCGCGCTCGAGCCGCCTTGGCCTTGGCATCGGTTCAGGATCCAACGGCGTTCGAGGAGCTTGCAAGCCGGCTCTCCGATATCTCCCCCGAGGTGCGACGTAATGCCGCATTCGCCCTCGGCCAGTTGCCGCTCGCTGACGGGGGATTGCTTCTCCTCGTGTCCCTTGTGGGGGAGGAGAATCGGGAGGTGCGGGCACGTTTGATTGAGGCGCTGGGGAAGAGGGGGGGGTTGGACGCGGTCGCTAAACTCATTGAAGGCATTTCCAATCCGGACGAAGAGGTTGATCGGACGCTGGCGGTTTCTCGCGCGGCTCTCCGGGAAGTGAGACCACCGGCCGCGCTCGAATTTCTCGTGACACGCCTGACCCACCCGGACCGCGACGTCCGATCACGGAGTGCCTATTACTTCGGTCGTGCGACAAGCGTGACTGCCTGGGGCGAGTTTGCGCCTCGCCTCCGAGAAGCTCTCGACGGTTATGCGCCAGAAGAACCGGCGGCCATGGATTTGGTTCAGGCCCTGGGTCGGCTCAGAGATGTAGAAGAGGACGAGGGTCGGATAGCTCGGTGGATGAATTTCTCCACCGACTGGAGAACGAGGACGAACGCCGCTAGAGCCGTGATGAGTCCCTTATGGCTCGAGAGCTCAGAGGTCCGGGATGCTCTTGTCCTGGCCCTCGAAGATCAGTCGGAACACGTCCGCATCGCGGCTGCCGGATCGATCACCCTCCTCATGTGGACCTCCGAGGAGTACCTCGGACGAGGAGAAGAGTGGATCCGCGGACCGGCTGAGGATTGGCGAAAGCAGGCGTCCTTTGCTGCTCCACTCGTGGCCCAAGGCGAAGGGGATGCCGTCGTCGATTGGACTCTTAGGATGGCCAACCACCATCCGGCAGCCACGGTTCGGGGGATCGAGAACCTTGGTGGTCTTCCGGCACCAACAGTTATGGGCCTTCTCTTCGAACTGGGTGAACACCCTGATCCGCTCGTTAGAGCGGCGGCCGTTAGGGCTCTTGCGCAACGCTGGAGCCGCGGGGCTGTGGGAGACGAGCCAGCAGAGCGCTTCTATACCCTCTTCGTTTCCCGATTGGGCGACCCCGAGAATCTTCCCGCGGCCCGTGCGGCCATCTCGCTTTCTCAGCCGAGCTTTGGGCCGCTAGGGGCGGAGGCGGTTCTGGAAGAGGCTTTCTCCGCACGCCGTTCCGGGGGAGATGCGAACATCTTGGTACCCATCCTCGAATCGATGGGCTCGTCCTCCCTTCCTCTTCTTCGGGAGGTTGTCGAAGGCGAGCAGTTGATGCTTCGCGGAGCTGCTGCGCGGGCCCTTGAGCGGCTCACGGGAGAGCAGGTGCCCCTAGGAGGGGCTGACGCGACCATGCCTCCACCTACCATAGATTGGGTGGTCCTTTCCGAACTCGGTCCGGCGCCAAGGGTCAGAATCGAGACGGATCGAGGCGAGATGTTTGTGCGGCTCTTCGCCGAACAGGCGCCGCTTTCGGTGCAAGCGTTTGTGAACGACGTTCGCCGGGGTGCACATGACGGTGCTCGGTTCCATCGCGTTGTCTCGAATTTCGTCGCACAGGGTGGTGATTTCGGGATGGGGGACGGCGGCGGTATGGCGGGCTATCAAATCCGGAGCGAATTTACCCAACTTCCGTTCCAGAGGGGCGTGCTGGGACTGGCGTCAGCGGGCAAGGATACTGAAGGGTCTCAGTTCTACCTCACTCACTCGATGCAGCCCAACCTAGATGGTGGCTACGCCGCCTTCGGGTGGGTCGAGCAGGGAGCCGATGTACTCGACCGAATCCAACAGGGTGACCAAGTGATCCGCATGACCATCGAAGACTGACGAACTATCCGAGGTTCGGTTCGACACCCAGCATTCCATTCTCTCAGAGGTGCACGCACAGCAAATGCTGTTAACGACGTTATCGTATCAGTATCAGGGGATAAGTTGAATTAGAATACGCATTAGTTTACAGTGTTCACTATGAGTAAGAGACGTGAGCGGATTCTGACCCATGCCTGCGACCTGTACCTGCGCGTAGGCTTCGAAGGGTTCTCCATGCGGAAGTTGGCTCGTGACGTTGGGGTGACTGCGCCGGCGCTCTATCGCCACTTCGAAAACCGAGAAGAGGTGCTTTTCGATGTCCTCGGTGAGGCTCACGACGAGCTCTTCCGGACTTTGTCACGGGCTCTATCAGGTGCCACCCCGTTGGAGCGATTTGAGATTGCCGGTGAGGCCTACATGGATTTCTCGCTCAAGAATCCGCGCTACTTCCAGATGGTCCATGCGTTCAGGGAGTTCATGGGTTTGGAGGAGGTCCCGGCCGAGGTTGCCAGGCGCCACTATGCCATCCAGCAGTTCTGGGATGACAGGGTGAGGGAATGTGTCGAAGCTGAGATTTTGAGGCCGGAGGACCCTGCGGGGATTTCGCTAACGCTTTGGTCACACGCGTACGGGCTGCTGTCGTTGTACTCAAGGCGTCTTTTGAGCATTTCAGAAGACACGTTTCGAGCAGAGTTCAGGGCATCGTTCCGAAGGGTCCTGCTGGGCGTCGGCACGGAGAAGTTTTCCGCCCTGATCACTCATGAGGATACGCCGATGGGGGCCGCATCGGGAGGTCATCCGACCCGGTCGGAGTAGGAGACTGAAACTTCCTTTTCTGCGTTCCTAGAGGGGCGCGAGTTCAACCAGTGGACGGAGTGAAATGGATGCACGCCTTCGGACGGACCTTGACAGTGGCGCTTGCCGTTCTCGCCGGGATTCCGGGTGAGGTTCACTCTCAGTCGGTCGTGGGCGGCCTGTCGGCGAGGAGTGTGCGGGACCAGGCTGGTACCGTTTCTCTCACACTGGACGAGGCTCTGCGCCTGGGGCTCGGGGGAAACCGGGATCTGGAGCGAGCCCACCTGGCGCTGGCGCTGGCCGAAGGTCAGGTAGCCGAGGCTTGGTCCAGCCTCTATCCCAGTCTGGATCTGAGCACCTCCTACACACGGAACCTCTCTCCGGCCGTTTCCTTTCTTCCAGCGATCATCTTTAATCCGAACGCGCAGGAGGGTGAGCTGCAACAGATCCAGTTTGGAGCGGAAAACGTATGGAGTGGAAACATTGCGCTCGAGCAGCCACTCTTT
This sequence comes from uncultured Gemmatimonadaceae bacterium, assembly GCA_964546115.1. Classification (GTDB taxonomy): domain Bacteria; phylum Gemmatimonadota; class Gemmatimonadetes; order Longimicrobiales; family Gaopeijiaceae; genus JAAXGI01. Next base: position 57,663 of record CAZJIM010000002.1, read on the forward strand.
CGCGCCCAGACGTTCATTGGTGTAGGGGCCGCGGTACGGTTCGAGAATCTCCAGCTGGAGATAGTGAGGGGCGCGGAACATGAGATCATCACCCGGATCCGCCTTCTCTACTACGAACTGCTCTTGGCACAGGAGGAGGCGAGGCTCATCGAGCGGTCAGTCGCGAGGGTGATCCAGTCCCTCGAAGAGACCCGGGCTCTGAATCGGGCGGGGCTTTCCTCGGACTACGACGTGCTCCGGCTGGAGGTAGAGCTGGCGAACTTGGAGCCGAACCTGAGGAGGGCGGAGAACGAGTTCCGCCGGATGCAACGGGATCTCGTTACCGAGTTGGACCTCGAAGAAGGGACATCCTTGGAAGTCGTGGGTTCTCTGGCCACACTGAACCTGGATGATCTTGGAGCAAATAGTGAGGCGAATGCCCGGCTCCTGACCCTGATGGGGGTGGATCTGGGGGAAGAGATTGACGATGCTCGCTCGGAGGCATTGCTCCGGCGAGCACGGATGACCAACTCACTGATCCAACAGGCAGGCCTGAACACGGAGCTTCGAGGGACGGAGCTACAGCTCGAACGAGCAGAGTACCTTCCCGAGGTTTCCCTTTTCGCTATGTATGACATCCAAGCCCAGCAGGATGGGAGTCCGATCTTTTTCGGGCGGTCGGGACAGCGGGGATACGGTCGCAACGTGGGCCTGCGCGTGTCGTTCCCCGTTTTTTCGGGGTTCCGTCGTAATGCGCGGATTGATCAGATGCAGTCATCCCTCCGCACAGCCGAGGTTGAACTGGATCTGGCGGGGAACCAACTTCGAAACCAGCTCCGAAGTCTCATCGAACAGGCGGAAGAGGCGAGACTTCGATCCCGCAGCCAGGGCCTCGCAGTTCGGCAGGCCCAGCGAGGCTTTGAAATCGCGAGCGCGCAGTACCGGGAGGGGTTGGGGAGCCAGCTTGAGCTGACAGACGCCGAGGTTGCCCTTCGACAGAGTGAGTTCAACTACGCAGAGGCCGTGTTCGACTACCTGTCCACTCGGGCTCGAGTTGACCAGGTCGTCGGGGAGGTTCCGCTTCCCGAAGGTTCGTAGTGACCATGATCCATGTAAGGGTCCTCGCTCCAAGCTTATACGCCCACTAGAAGAACGACTTTGATAGAGAGAGAAGAGGAAGGATCTTGATGATAATAGATGAGAGGGCCCTGACCTTTGTGCTAACTCTAGCGGTGTCGGGCTGCGGCGACACGGTAGAGGCGGGTGCCGGGGGGGAGGAGGACATCTCCTTCCAGCGGGTCATCAATGTGGAGGTCCTGCCGCTGCTGGCAGTGGATTTCGAGCAGCGCGTCCAACTGACTGGAACCGTTCAGGCTAACCGGGACGTAACGATCTCCGCAGAGGAAGTGGGAGTGATCCGCGAAATCCTGACCAACGATGGATCCTCGGTGACCGAGGGACAGCCCCTTCTTCGTATCGATGACAGCATTCTCCGCGCTCAGTTCGCCGAGGCCGAGGCCCGTGCGGGACTTGCCCAGGAGACTTGGGAGAGGCGTAGACGGCTGTTCGAAGAGGACAGAGTGGGATCTGAGCTTGCCTATCTAGAGGCCCAGTATCAAGCCGATCAGGCTGCGGCTGTACTGAGAACGCTGAACGAGAGGCTGGTCCGGACCGTGATTCGCGCACCGATCGACGGGATCTTAGAGAGACGCGAGGTGGAGTTGGGAACGATGGTATCCCCGGGGGTTCCCGTAGCTCGAATTGTCCAAATCAATCCGGTGAAGGTGACCGGTGGAGTGCCGGAGCGATACGCGGCTGACGTGAAGACTGGCTCTCGAGCATTGGTAAGCTTCGATGTTCTCGCGGGTGAAGAGTACGCTGGCCGAATTGGATACGTTGGAGCCACGGTGAACCCGCGGAACCGGACGTTCGCAGCCGAGCTCGTTCTCCCCAATCCCAACTTCGTCATAAAGCCGGAGATGGTCGCCAATATCGAGATCCTTCAGCGGACGATCCTGAGCACCATCGTGATTCCTCAGGAGGCACTGGTCCGGGTAGAGGAAGGATTCGTCGCGTTTGTCGTCGGTGTAGGCGAAGCGGGTGAAGAGGTGGCCGAAATGCGTTCGGTTGCTATTGGTCCGGCTCAGCGTGACGAAGTGGTCGTGGAGGAGGGCCTTGTGCCAGGAGACCGACTCATCGTGGTGGGTCAGACTCTCGTCGCAGATAGGGATCGGGTCAAGGTGGTCCGAACCCGAGAGGCGAACTGGACCCGAGACACATGGTAACCGGGCGAGGCTACGAGCATCCGGACAGAGGACCCCAGAACGTCCCAAAGTCTGATCCGATGTTCGCAGACCGGTTCAAGGAGTTCAGGCTCACGAGCTTCGCTGTCGAGCACAAGACCAGCGTCGTCATGCTCTTCTTCATCATTTCTCTCGCTGGTTTTCTCTCATATCTAGGCCTCCCCAAGGAGGCTCAGCCTGAGGTCGAACTGCCCATGATCGTGGTGAACACGATCTATCGGGGGGTGGCTCCCGCGGATATCGAGACTCTCGTGACTCGGCCCCTGGAGGAGGAGCTGAACACGATCTCCGAGGTGGAGGAGATGACCTCAACCTCGGTCGAGGGATATTCGTCGATCACCGTCGAATTCTCGGTCGACACAGATCTCAACGAGGCCCTACAGCAGGTCCGGGAGAAGGTCGACTTAGCGACTCCCGAACTCCCGAGCGACGTGGAAGATCCGAGCATATTGGAGTTCAACGTGTCCGAGTTTCCCATCATGCAGGTGAATCTAGCTGGGGAATATGGGCTTGTACGTCTCAAGGAGTTGGGTGAGGAGATCCAGGACCTCTTTGAGCAGATCCCTGAGGTCCTGCGGGTCGATGTCAGAGGTGGTCTGGAACGCGAGGTCAAGGTCAAAGTAGACCTCGGAAAGCTCAAGTTCTATGGCCTCGCAATGGGTGACGTGGTCGAGGCGATTCAGACGGAAAATGTGAACATCCCCGGTGGCTTGATCGAGGTCGGCGACGTGAACTATCTCGTTCGGGTCGACGGTGAGTTTGTGGACCCGACGATTATCGAGGACCTTGTCGTCGACACTTTCGATGGACGCGCTGTCTACGTTCGTGACGTAGCCGATGTCGAGTTTGGCTTCACCGATCGAACGAGCTACGCCCGCCTGGACGGTGATCCCGTAGTGACTCTTGACATCATAAAGCGGTCAGGCGCGAACATTATTGAAGCTTCGGACCAGGTGAAGCAGATCCTGACCGATATAAGTCCCCTGTTTCCCCCAACCACGCAGGTATCGATCACGGGGGATCAGTCGCGCCAGATTGACATGATGGTCAGCAGCCTTGAGAACAACATCATCTCGGGCCTGCTCCTGATCTTGGCTGTTCTGTTGTTTTTCTTGGGTCTACGGACGGCCTCGTTTGTCGCGTTTGCGATTCCTACCTCGATGTTGCTCTCGTTTGTGATCCTCTCGCTCCTCGGGATCACGATGAACATGATCGTGCTTTTCAGCTTGATCCTTGCTCTCGGGATGCTGGTCGACAACGCGATCGTGGTCGTGGAGAACATCTACCGCTTCGTCGGAGATGGGTGGAGCCCTGTAGTCGCAGCGAAGAAAGCGACTGGTGAAGTGGCCGCACCTGTGATCGCAGCGACAGCGACGACCCTCGCGGCATTCGGTCCGCTCACCTTCTGGCCCGGTTTAGTGGGAGAGTTCATGGGGTATCTCCCATTGACTTTGATCATCACCCTTTCAAGTTCGCTTTTCGTGGCCCTCGTCATCGTGCCGACTCTGTGCGCGATCTTCCTGAAATCCGAGGCGAATCCGAGCAGGCCGCTCACGGGGATCGCGCACCGGACGATTCTCGTGGGGTTGATCGCAGCGCTCGTGGCCATCGGGTTCTTCAATGTCATCACCGCAGTTCTCGTTACGGTCACGGTGGTCGGCTTTTGGGCTCTCCACCACTACCTGCTTGAGCGAATGGCCCGAGCGTTTCAGACGAACTGGGTGCCAGCCCTTCTTCGTACGTATGAGGGGACCGTCTGCTGGGCGCTGGATCACCGCGCTGTTGTCCTATCTGGCTGCGCCGGAGTCTTCGTGGTGACTCTCGGCTTCTTCTACCTGTTCAACCATGGTGTCGAATTTTTCCCGGAGGACATTCCGCCCCCACAGTTGATCGTGGATGCGGAAGCCTCCGTAGGTACCGGCGTTTCGTTTACTGAATCTGTTGCTCGCGCCTTAGAGGAAGAACTCCACGACTTTCCAGGGATGGCGGACGTGGAGTCGATTGTGACGACTGCCGGAGGGGGCGGAGGCGGTGGTCCGGGAGCGGCCGTCATGGGGGGTGGGGGTGGACCATCTGGAGAAAACCAATCTCGTATCACATTGTCTTTGATTGACTTCGAGTACAGGATCTCAGATGTGTTTGAGACTCTTACCTTCCTGCAGGAGCGAATCGGAGCGGACATTCCGGGCGCCGAGATCACCGCGGATATGCCCGCGCAGGGTCCCCCTGGGGGCCCTGCGGTAAACGTCGAAGTGGTGGGGAGCAATCCCGAGGAGTTGAAGCGTCTGTCAGATCGTATCCTAGAGATCCTTCGCAACGCCTCGGTTGTGGCCCGTCTTGTGGGACTGGAGAGTGATTTGGATGAGGCCCGCCCAGAGGTGTCGGTGAGAGTGAACCGTGAACTCGCCGCAATCTACGGCCTCTCGACCAGCGAAGTAGGGAGTGCAGTCCGTGGTGCGATTCAGGGTGTAGAGGCAGCAACATACCGCGCGGGTAACGACGAGTATGACATTGTTGTCCGGCTGGCGGAGCCGTACCGAGACGAACTCTCCTCACTGGAGGACTTTGTCGTATTCTCGGAGGGGGATCCGATTCCGTTGGTCTCTGTGGCGGCGTGGGAGGTGGGTGAGGGTCTAGGTTCGATCCGCCGTAAGGACATGGATCGGCTGGCCACCATCTCCGCTCAGGTGCGAGCGGGATTCAATCAGAACGCCGTATTAGCGGAAGTCCAGGAGACTCTGTCTGACTTCGTAGCGATGGAAGTCCCACCTGGGTACCAAGTCCGGTATACGGGACAGCTCGAGGAGCAGATCGAGGCGCAAGAATTTCTGACTCGGGCCTTCGGTATCGCGCTCATGCTGATCGCATTCATCCTGATCAGCCAGTTCAACTCCGTCGTGAAGCCCCTAATCATCCTGACCTCGGTGATGATGTCGACCGTCGGCGTATTGATCGGGCTTCTCGTCTTCAATTTGCCCTTCGTGATCATCATGACGGGCGTGGGGATCATTTCGCTGGCAGGAATTGTTGTGAACAACGCGATCGTTCTCATTGACTACATCGACGTTCTCCGAAGTCGCGATGGGATGAACATACGAGAAGCTCTCGTCCAAGGAGGCATCACTCGCTTTCGTCCGGTAATTCTAACCGCGGTCACCACGGCGCTGGGATTAGTACCTCTGGCAATCGGGCTGAACTTCAACTTCTTCGGTCTCTATGCGAGCCTGAGCCCGGAGTTCTATTGGGGCGGGGAACAGGCTGCTTGGTGGAGAAACATGGCGATCGTGGTCATCGTGGGTATCATGTTCGCCACCTTCCTGACTCTTGTCGTTGTTCCGGTGATGTACTCCCTGGTCGACGACCTGTCGGGCTTCTTCCGCGGACAATTCGTGGCAGGGGCGGCGGACCTTCCGAAGGACGTAATCTCCGCGGGGCCCTCGCGGGATCCGGAGTCGAACCGCCCGGCTAAACCCACTCCGCGGCCGGAGCCGGCCTTCCGACGCAACCCGACGCCTCCGGAGGGTCTGGCGTCGGATCCCGGTTGATCGTAGGCGGTGCTGGGAAGCCCTATTCGCGTCTGCCTGTGATTACTTTCGGGGTCACCGCACTGCGGTCGTTAGTTGTGTGCACAGTAGCAGCGGTATTCCTCGCATCGCCCGTGACACTTCCTGCGCAGGTCGTGAGCGACCCCACCTATAGTGACCCAGGGGTGACCCTCCAGGCATATCCGTTACCCGACGAAGCTTTGATCGAGCTAGATGGAAGGATCGAAGAATCGGCTTGGGTAGCGGCCATCCCGATCACGGAATTCACTCAGCAGGAGCCGGTTGAGGGTGCGGTTGCTTCGGAGGGGATGGAGATCCGGGTCGTGTACGACCAGGATCGTCTGTACATCGGTGTGATCTTGTACGATGAGCCCGAAGGGATTCTCGCCCACCAGCGGGAACGGGATGCCGGCCTTGGGACAGACGATCGCTTCATGTGGATTCTGGATACGTTCCTGGATGGTCGCACCGGGTACTTCTTCGAGATCAATCCCGCCGGTCTGATGGGCGATGGTCTCCTGACGGGCGGGGGCGGCATCAACAAGTCATGGGACGGGATCTGGGAGGCTCGTACCTACAGGCTCGAAAACGGCTGGTCTGCAGAGATTGAGATCCCATTCAGGACGCTCAACTTTGATCCAGAACTCACGACCTGGGGCATCAACTTCCAGAGGACCATCCGACGCCGGAATGAAGAGATCCTTTGGCGGGGGTGGCGTCGCAACGAGGGTCTCTTTCGCCCGGTCTATGCCGGCCGTGTCTCGGGCCTTGAGGGGATGAGTCAGGGCCTGGGACTGGAGGCCGTCCCGTCTACGAGTCTCAGCTGGCAGAATGTGGTCGATGAGACGGACGACACGACGTTTCCCCGTAACCTGAGCCTCGACCTGAACTATAGCGTTACTGAGAACCTTAGAGCGTCTGTTTCCGTGAACACGGACTTTGCGGAGGTGGAGAGTGATCAGCGACGCGTGAACCTAACTCGGTTTCCACTCTTCTTTCCTGAGCGCCGCGACTTCTTCCTCGAGGGGTCCGGTGTGTTCACCTTCGCTCCTCGGAGCGGTCCGAGGCCCTTCTTCTCTCGTCGGATCGGGATGGAGCAGAGACGACAGATTCCCATCGAATTTGGGACGCGGGTCAATGGCCAGGTGAGTGTATACGAACTGGCCTTTTACCAGATCCGCACAGGTTCGGCGCTTCTTCCATCCTTGAATGGGACTGGGTCGGACACGTTCGTCCCCCAAGAAGACTTTACAGTCGCGCGTGTCAGGAGACAGATCCTAGAGCAGTCGAGCGTCGGAGTGATCTACACGGGCCGGGCAGCCTCGAAGGACCGAACAGGATTCACGCCGGACGCACTGCATACTGCCGGCGTCGACCTGCAGTTGTCCACGCGGAGTTTCCTGGGTGAAAACAATGCTGAGTTGAACGCGTTCCTGGTCTGGAACTCGGACCCCGATCCCAACCTTGGTCGATCGCTCTCAGATCTCTCGGCCCGTGGGTTTCGGCTGAACTTCCCCAACGACATCTGGTCTGGGCATGTCTCGTACCGCGAGTTCGGCGAATACTACGATCCAGCGGTGGGGTTTATGACGAGGAACGACTTCCGTCGGGTTGAGCCAAGGATCAACTGGTCCCCTCGCCCGGAAAGTATACCGTGGATTCGTCAGCTTGCCTTTGGCGTTCAGTTCAGGAATCTGATAGAGATGGAAACCGGTGAGCTTGAGGAGCGCGAGTGGGTTTTCAATGTCTTGGGGGCAGAGTTTGAAAGCGGCGATAATGTGGATATCAATGTCGTCCGGTCGTTCGAGTGGCTTGATCGGCCTTTTGAGATCAGCGATGGGGTTGAGATCGAACCAGGAGCTTATCCCGCCTGGAGATCTACCGCCCGAGTAAGCACTACGGGCCGGCGGTCAGTATCCGTGTTCAGTGACTTGACGATCGGCGAGTTCTGGAACGGGAGTCTTCGGGGAATATCGACCGGAGTCACTCTTCGGCCTAACCCTGGGATTGCCTTTTCTCTTGATGTGGAGCACAACGACGTCGATCTGCCTCAGGGGGACTTTTCCACCGATGTCTACCAGCTTGAGAGTGATTGGAATCCAAGCCCTTGGGTTAGTGCCACGACGCAGTTGCAATACGACGATGTCAGCAAGATCGTAGGACTCTTCGTTCGTCTCCGCTGGATCGTGACTCCAGGAAGCGACATTTTCTTCGTGTACACGCACAACTGGCAGAATACGAGTCTCGGACTTCTGGATAACCGAGAGCTTGTCACTCTCTCGCGTGGAGCGGCACTGAAGGTCAACTACTCTTACCGGTTTTGAGCACTCGCTTCCCGACGTCGATAATGTGCATCACTGGGCAATTCAAGTATCATTCGTTTCTGCTGTGACTGATTGTGCGGTTTCGCTTCCGCTTCAAGGGGATATCCAAGGGACATGTTTGCCGGGAGTCGAGGTTCGGTATGGGCTCAGAGCTTCGCGCTAGCCCTTCTTTTGGCTGGTCTGGCAGTTTCCGGAGTCCATGCTCAACAGCAACAGGAGCTGCTGGAACTGCCCC
>CAZJIM010000002.1:66058-76037 GCA_964546115.1 uncultured Gemmatimonadaceae bacterium
ATCGCCTGAGTGGGCGCCTGTTCCAGACGATCTCGGCATTGTGGTGATTCGTGAGGATGTGATTCCCGGTCAGTTTCGGATTCTCGACGTTGAACTCAGTCGAAAGGTGGATGAGGAGATGCTTGGGATTGTCGCGAATCTCCTCAGAGATGCAGACGACATGGTCTATCTACGCACCTACATCGTGTACTACCTACCTGGAATGGTGTCGGGGACCAGAGGTTGGGCAACCTCGCACTTTCTTCCGGATTTACAGGTTCGGCTTATAGACTCTCTATAGCTCTGGGCAGAGGTTCCTGAGGTCCTCGACGTCAGAGGTTTGAACCTGCGGCTGTCCCTGCCCCGGGTTGGCGACCACCGCCTCGGCCATGAGGGCTCCCTCCACTCCCGTATGGTCTAGGCCAAGCGCATGTCCTAGTTCGTGAGCGACCACGAGTCGTAGGTGGTTCCGGTCCTCGAACTGGAAAATCCGGATCTCGACCTCTCGGGAGAAGGTGAGTCGCCCGATACCGCTCCTAGAATCGATGAATTGCCCGGACTGAAACCTCATGATAGGGAACTGCTCCTCAAGCTCTACTCTGGCCTGATTCGTATCCGTGACTTCCCTGTTGAGCTGGTCCGTTGCCTGGTTCATCTGCTCAACCAGGACATTTACCTCGTCCGAGGCCTCGTTCGCGTAGAGGCGCGCGGTTTCGAGTTCCTCTTCAGCTAGTCGAAGCCGCTGAAGCTCGGCGGGGGGGGCACCACCTCTTTGGTTCCAGTACTCCACCATATCCTCGTGGCTTGCCACACGGGCCTCGAAGCTCATAAGGCGTGCCTCATGGACGATTCTCCGGTTTGCGAGTCTCGATCGGGCGGTTTCCACGGCGGCCTCTGTTTCGGCCATCGCTTCTACACGTTCTCCGATCAATGCCTCACGAGCCTGCCGTTCCTGGGTCACCTGCTGCCGTTCATCGTAGACGAAGCGAACGGGAATCCCTTCGGCGGACTCCTGGAACATGAGAACGCGCCCGAGCGCCAATTCCCACAGCATTCCGGCCTGACGAACGGCCCGGACAGCCTCGTCTTCCGTGATCCCAAACCGGGGGTCGACCTCCGCGATCCACCATCGAATCGGAACTTCACATGCGGTACTGGAGGGCACTGAAAGGTCCGGGTGGGCGGCACCCGTAAGACCCATGAGAAGGATGAGAATTGGGGTCCGGGGCCTGGGCATCATCACCGTATCCAGTTGTGACGAGGTGTGACGAGTTCAGTAACCGAATAAGGATCCTGGATCCTCACCTGGCCTGGGTCACGACCCCACCAAGGTAAAACGAGTGAGGCACAGTAGGGAGGGCTCTGCCGCCCCACCGACAACGTGCTCTTGCCGTACCCCATGGACACATGCGCGGGCTACGGCTTAACCTTCCACCTTGTTGGGCCCTTCACCCTGTTCGTGCCGTTGTCGAAAGTACATGTCGACCCCCGTCCTCTTGACCATATGAGGGAGACCTTTTTCCGGTTGGCTGCAAGCGGATTTGTCCCCCGCAGCCTGTTTGCGCCTGACCTGCCCGTAACACCGCCTCCGCTTCCAGTCGGCCGGTCACTCAAGCTTGAGATTGTGAGCCACTGCTGGCAGTATGCCCACCTGCTCACTTACCAGCTATCCTCGCTTGTCCTTCATCCCCCGGCGAAGACCTCGGTCACGATGACGGTTTTCTACGCCCTGGAAGACGAGTCCACGAAAGCGCTCCTGGAGTTCTTCGGGAGCAAAGATGTACCCCGTGTGCGTTGGAACTGGCAGCCCCTAGAGAAGAAGGAACTCTTTCGCCGGTCACTCGGGAGGAATCTGGCCGCCCGCGCTACTGAGGCGGATTGGATATGGTTTGCCGATTGTGACCTCGTGTTTCACAAGGGTGCGATCGATGCAGCGGGAAAGGCGCTCCTGGGTCGGGACGACTTCCTGGTGTTTCCCCGGCGTCATCAAATCACCGAGCTTCTGAAGCCCGCCGATTCTTATCTTCAGGAAGGGCGGAAAGGACCCCGACTCCTGGACATCGACCCGACCAGTGGTTTCAGTACCGATACCCGTGAGCGTGCAGTCGGGGCACTACAGATTACAAGGGGAGATGTGGCGCGAGCCGCCGGTTACTGTGGAACGATCGATTTCTACCAGCGTCCGGTCCCCCGGTGGAGGCGGACTCACGACGATCGGGTATTTCGATGGCTCTTGGGCACGCAAGGTAACCCCGTGGAGATTCCCGGGATCTACCGGATTCGGCATCGCAGCAAGGGGCGGAAAGCTGGACGCTAGCGATAGTGACAGTGCCGGCTTTGTCCGCGCTCGAACTCCCAGGTCAGCGCGTATCCATGCTCCGCAAGCCATTCCCTGATCGGGGTACCGTCGGGCATCAAGTCCCGGTCTCCTTTGTCATGTAATTCCATGAAGATCTCTCTTGGCCTGTGCCCGTGGTCTCGCAGAAGTGATGTCATTCCTGCAAGGACGCGGCCCTCGGCTCCTTCGACGTCGATCTTCACGAGATCCGGCGGCTTCCCCAGCGAAGTCGCGAAGGCGGACGCCGTTTCGGCGCGAACCCGGATCGAGCCAGTCGAGCCCTCGGGCACTACTGTTGAGTGCCGTCCTTCGCCGGGCCCCCCACGGATAAAAAGCTCCAGCTCACCCGCCCTCTCGGCTAATGCTATCTGGTGCGCAGAAACGCGCTCCGTGAGTCTGTTCTCCACGATATTTTTCTGGAGTTGGTCGAAGTTTTTGGGCTCCGGCTCGAAGCAGTGCACGTGCGATGCCCGACCCTCGGAATGTCGGGCGAGAAGGAGGCCGATCAGTCCGATATTTGCCCCGATATCATAAACCACGTCTTCGTCGGAAAGAAACTCGAACATCCTCCTGACGAGAGCGGCCTCCTTTGAGATGGAGCGTACCCTGCGGATCTCGCGCCGTGCTTCTATCGCAAGGCGAAGGGGAGTCCCGAGAAGGTCGACCTTGAGGACCGTCTCTCGGCCCAAGATCTTGTTGGCTATCAGCCGCAGACTATCCATACCTCGAGGAGGGTAGCGGCTTACAAGATGGGGCGAAAGCGACAGTGGCTGGCCGAGATTCGCCTCTGCCTTGACTTGCGGCTGCGCTGTGTGACGCTGACACTAATGATGAAGTCTTGTTCCTGCCGTTGTGTGATCGACAATCACAGGGAAGAAGCCATGTCATTTAGCTTTAGACGAGGACTTAGCCGAGTGCTTGCTCGCCTCGGGCTCGCCTTAGTGACCGTGGTAGCCATGTCGGGTTTGGGAGGGTCAGGACGCGTGGCGCCAGTGGCTGAAGCAGGAACTCACCTGATGGAAAATGGGGGCGGTCAATTAGTCCTCATGGCTATCAAGACACAGTGCAGCCTTGAAAACTCGGATGTAGCACCATTGAGTGCGTACGCCAGGAAGTACTCGAATTTCAGGTCAAACATGCGATTCGAGATACCCGAAGTTGCACAAATCCAACCCTATATCGGTTATCAGTGCAGTGACGAGGCGGAGGTCTGAGGTGAAGGTGTCCCGGTACCTGAGTATCGCTTCCCTAGTGGGCCTCGCAGCGTGCGGACAGGCCGCTGGGAGTCAGATTCCCGAGGTCGTTCGGGTGCTCCCGCACGACTTTGGGGCATCTACTCAGGGGCTGCTGCTCCACGATGGGATATTCTATGAGAGTACAGGTCAGTATGGTGAGTCGACTCTTCGTGCAGTGGATGTCGAGACCGGGGAGGTCTTGCGGATTCTCGAGATCTCACAGGAGTATTTCGGAGAAGGCCTCGCGCTCGTTGGGAACGAACTGATCCAGCTCACCTGGCAGGAAAATGTCGCCTTCGCTTACGACCTGGAGAGCTTCGACCTGGTCCGAGAGATTGAATACGAGGGGGAGGGGTGGGGTTTGTGCTACGATGGGGAGTCACTCTTCATGTCGAACGGGAGCGCGATCCTGCATCGCCGAGATCCGAATTCCTTCGAGATCCTCGAGAGTTTGGAGGTTACGCTCAATGGGTCTCCTGTGCGGAACCTGAACGAACTGGAATGCGTGGGAGACGCGGTTTACGCCAACGTGTATCAGACCGACCGCATCCTGCAGATCAACAAGATCAATGGACACGTCCTGACGGAGTTCGATGGATCGGTTCTTGAGCCAGCGGGTGGACGGCCGCAGAATGTTCGCGCAGTTCTGAACGGGATCGCCTTCAATCCTGAAGCCGGCACCTTCTATCTGACGGGAAAACTCTGGCCTTCGATGTTCGAAGTTAAATTATCGCCCGAGTGAACCCTTGGTTAGCCGCCCTCAAGGCTTCTTCGACCCGCGGAGGACTCGCGTATCATCCGCCGTAGGGGTCTTGGGCTACCTCCCTGTCACATCATAAGGAAAATGGAGAGACGTTTGGACACTCCTGCAGGGCCCTGGCGAGCTACGGCCTCCGTTTCACACGAATACGCTGACTTGAACGAGGGTATGTCGCCAATGCTTGACGACCTGCACATCTCGGTGGGCAACTGTAATTCAGATGAGCAGTCGTTCACTCTCGAGGTTCTTCACGAGAGTATTTGGGACTGTTGAGATAGACATTGACTGTGCTTGCTATAGCGACCGCTGACCGTGATCAGAGGGACGGGAGATCAGCGCACCCGATCGCACTCTGATCCTGCGCGTCGTGGAGTTGGACGAAGTAGGAGCCCCCAGCAGGAAGATCCGACGCTGAGAAGGTTGTCCTTGACTGGCCCTCACCGCCCTCCTGTCCCTCAACAGAGGTGAGCGGCACCACTACGCTGCCACCTTCGGCGCAGGATCCGGTATGGATATGGACAGGGTAGTCACCGGGGCCCCGATGAGTGTCTATTGACACGACAGTAGAGTAGGATCCTTCGTTCAGTGTTAGAGAGACGGCTCCCTCAGTGGCCGATCCTCCAACTGCGGCCAGGTCTACCCTGATCACAGAGGCTTCGGTGGAACCGTCCGTTTCTCCTCCACCGGCCCTGGATCCTGAGGTGGTGTCTCCTCCGCACGAGGCGACGACAAAAACTGGAAGTGCGGTCAGCGCGAAAGCTTTGCTGAGATGCATCATCACGATTGTCTCCAAGAGTGGGAGTTTGGGTTCCGGTTCGGCTTTTTCGCGCTCAGAATATAGGCGTTTTTGGAAATTGTTGCAGGAGTCACCTCACCACTAATTCACCACCGGCCAACCGTTGTCGATCTGACCTGGTCGGATAAGAGCTAGGTAGTTTCAGGGTCACCCGCGATGAGTGCTTGGAAGTCTTCCGGAGTATCGACTTCCAACGGTGGGGGAAGATCGACTGCGGCCGGAACAACCCACTCCGGGTGGCGGGCTAAGACCGGACCTGCTCCGCGGTCGCCAGATGAGCTGGATATCTCCCCCCAGATGGACCGGTCGAGTATGACCGGGTGACCGGGGTCCCCCCTATACTCGGCTCGCACAACCGGACCACCGGTCTCAGCGTAGAGACTGAACACGGCCACGATCACTTCAGTGCGCAAATCCGGCTGATCCCCCAAGAAGATCATTGCTGCTCGGGTCTTGGGTGACGCGGAGTTGAGCCCCAGGCGAAGTGATGACGCGTGGCCAGATTCATACGACGTATTCACAACGATGCGTGCGTGACCAGGAAGCTCAATTGCTTCCGTGATCTCGGGGGCGGAATGTCCCAGCACCACCAGAAGCTCGTTCAACCCTGCCGTCCCGGCCCGATCGATGACATGCTGAAGTAGGGGGCGACCACGGTAGGACAAGAGTTGCTTCGGGCTACCCATCCGGGATGATGTCCCTGCCGCCAGAACGATCCCAGAAATCACCGCCCTATCACCTCATCCGCGTCGCGGATCAGACAACAGGCCACCGTGCCCCAGCTCGCGGAGGTCGATCCCGGACAGTCGCTCGCCGGCCAGGAGCCGGGGGACGACCGAGTCGAACCCATCTGGAGAAGTGCCACGGACACACCCTGGGGCACCCACCACCGGGGTCTCGTGAAGATAGCCGAGGAGGAGGAGTTGCCCGGGATCCATGGGGAGGCCCAGCTGTTCGATTCGACCCCCCGCCAGGCGAAGTCCGCGGGGGATCACATCATTGAGGTCCATGATGGCAGTTTCTCCTGCTACGACGATCATTCCAACTTCTTTGGTTACTTGGCGCTGGAGGGCATCTGAGAGTGACTCTTCGTCTGTGTGAGTGAACGTCACCTCTGAGATGAAGCATCCGAGGGCCTCAATCCGCTCGCGAATCGCATCGCCAAGTCCTTCCCCGAGGACAGTCCATGCGCCAGATCCACCTATGAGAACGATGGCAACTGCCTGTCGATCGATCGCGCGTACCGAAACGATCCCCTCGCTAACGGACAGAGCCTCGGCACTCTCAACCGATTCTTGAGGGATGGCATAGGGGATGACCTTCACGGTAGCTATCCGCTCTCCGGGACGCACCAGCGCGTGGGTGGGAAGGGTCGCGACCGTAACACCCCCGGTCTCATTCAGGTGAAGCAGCGATTCAACGTCGACCCGAACCACGCCAAGTTGCGTGGCCGTGACGTTCACTCGTCCCATATGGGCCGCTGACCTTTCAACGCCCTTACCGGCGGTGATCCGGGCGATCCGTTCCGCTGCTTCGTTTTCGTGGGTATCTCCTTCGTCGAGGTGAGCCACGAAAACGGTTTCATAACCGAGTTCCTTTAACAGCTTGAGGGCAGGAGGGTCCAGCGGTCGACCTTTGCGAAGGATTCTCCGGCCATTCTCGTCACTCACGTTCTGGGCGAGGATCTGTCCCTCGGATTCCTCCAAGGATACGGGGCCGAATCTCATTCCGGGAGAGACCTTACTCGATTTCGGACGGCGACCACCTCCGCAAGAGTCGCGAGGGCGATCTCCTGCGGAGAACTGGCGCCGATCTTGAGTCCTATGGGAGAGTGGATTCTCATGAGGTCGGCCTCGCTGACCCCTGCCTCGCGGAGCGCCTTCAGACGGCGAGCATGTGTTTTCTTGGACCCGAGAGCCCCGACATATGGTGCAGGACTCTGGAGCGCTGCCTGGAGGGCAGGATTGTCTAGCTTTGCATCGTGGGTGACTATGACCACAAAGCTGAACTCGTCCAGTCGTAGCTGTGGTAGGACTTCGTTGGGCCACCCGAGGATGAGTTCGTCGACATCCGGGAACCGCTCTGGCGTAGCGAACCGCTCCCGCGCGTCACATACGATGACTCTGAAACCTAGTTCTTTCGCTAGCTGGCCCAGGGTGATTGCTATGTGGACGGCCCCCACGATAACGAGTCTCGGAGGGGGTATGTGCACCGCTACGAAGATCCTGGCTCCGTTCACTTCGAGGGACGCGGACTTCCGGGAGGGGAACAACTCATTCGTGAATAGTAGAATCGCAGCGTCGACCTCGGGGTCTCCAAAACTTCCCTCAACGACTCCTGAAGGGTCTAGGAGCATCTTCGATCCAACCTTGCCAGCCCCTTCGATCAACGTCGCAAGAGCCACCGGTAGATCCCCTCGAACTCGCTCCAAGAAGCCTTGGAGGATCGCGCCAGAACTCACCAGACCAGGGGCTCCACAAAGACCTCGATTGTGCCCCCACACGACAGCCCTACAGCCCACGCTTCCTCATCGGCAATCCCGAAGGTGAGAAGACGCGGCTCTCCAGTTCGGAGTACCTCCAGAGCCTCCTCGGAAACGGCCCCCTCAACGCAGCCGCCACTCACCGAACCCACCATCTGCTGGCTGGCGGTGACGGCCATCTTTGCCCCGACCGGCCTGGGTGAGGAGCCCACAGTTCTCACGACGGTTGCAAGAGCGATCTCCTCACCGTCAGCGTGCCAGGCCTCGAGCGTAGGGAGAATATCCTTCATCCGCCGATCCTGGACATCTCGACCCTGGGAAGATCGATCGTGGCCAGACTTCGCAGCTCTGAGTAACGGTCCGTGCGCGCGCTCCAAATCGCTTCGAGCTGTGCGGCGATTTCCGTATCCGATGCTTCCCCGCGGAGGAGGGACTTCAAATCGTGCCCCTGTCGGGCGAACAGACAGGTATAGAATTCACCATCGGCTGTGAGACGAGCCCTATTGCAGGTGGAACAGAACGGCTGACTGACTGAGGCGATGATCCCGATCTCACCCCCACCGTCCTGGTAGCGGTATCGGTTCGCCACCTCTCCCCGGTAGTTGGGCTCTAGCGGCTCCAGTGGCCAGCGCAAGTGGATCTTGTCACGAATCTCTCGGGCCGGTACGACGTCCTCAAGCCTCCAACCGTTCGAGTTCCCAACATCCATAAACTCTATGAACCTGAGGATATGGCCTGTGCCCCGGAAGTGTTCGCACATCTTCAGGATTTGATCTTCGTTGACGTCTCGCATCACCACCATGTTTACCTTGACGGGGCTGAGACCGACCGACCGGGCTGCGGCGATCCCCTCCAGGACCGTGTCGACCGGAATCTGAACGTCACTCATCGCTCTGAACACCTCATCATCGAGGGCATCCATGCTGACTGTGACCCGGGCCAGTCCCGCTTCCCTGAGCGCTGCCGCCTTCCCTGGTAGAAGCGAGGCATTCGTTGTCATAGTAAGGTCTCTCAGGCCGTCCAGTCCTGCCAACATCGCGACAAGCTTCTCCACCTCACGGCGAAGTAATGGCTCCCCTCCCGTTAGGCGAATCTTATCTACTCCTGCCGCTACGAAGAGTCCGGCTAGCCGATGGATCTCCTCGAAACTCAGCACCTCTTGTCGGGATAAGAACTGGAAGTGGGGCCCGAACACCTCGCGAGGCATACAGTAGCCGCACCGGAAGTTGCAGCGATCCGTCACGGAGATCCTCAGGTCCCGGAGGGGGCGACCCATGGTGTCGGTAGGGGTCTGGCTTCTCATCGGAGAACGTATCTCTCCCTCCGGTAGTGGACGTGCGGTCCTCTAGGGAATTCGATGTGGTTGCCACCTGTGTCGGGCGCCTTGGTTCTACCGGGGCTCTCGATCAGGGTAGCTGTAATGTTATCGTCTGGTGTGGAGAGCGTACACCATGTCGAACAGGGGGAGTTCCCTGGCAGGGGGCTGCGAAGCATGAAAGTGGAGGTTTATTTCTACGGGAATCTTATCCATCTAGCGGGTGGCCGAGTAAGAACTGTTTGGGTTGAAGAGAGTGCTCCCAGGGTATCCGACCTCCGGGCCGCCATTGCCCGCGAGATCCCCGAGATCGCACCTCACCTTCGACAAGCGGCGGTTGGGATGGGGACCGAACTCCTTTCAGACGATGCCCTGCTTCGGCCTGACGCCGAGATCTCTCTTCTTCCACCTGTGAGCGGAGGCTGATCCGTGGGGAATCGAATCCAGGAGGAGCCTCTTTCCCTAGAGACGCTTATCCAGGAGACCGAAGGGGTCGACGATGGGGCCCTCGTAGTCTTTAGTGGGAACGTGCGAGCGGTAGACGGGGGCGTTGAAGTCGCCGCGCTTGACTACGACGTCCATCGTCCGATGGCCGAACAGGCGATCCGGCGCATCGAAGACGAAATCGTCAAGCTAGATGGGGTTCTCTCTTGCCGAATCGTTCATCGGATCGGGTACGTACCGGCGGGGGAGTCGAGTGTGTATATCGTCGTGAGAGGACGGCACCGTCCGGAGGCCTTTGAAGCGGCCCGCGAAGGGATCGAGCGAGTCAAGAGGGAGGTCCCAATCTGGAAGGAGGATGTTCACCCCGACGGGAGTCGGCGGCCCCGGTCCAGCAGTTCGGGTACACCCCTGGTATGAGGTGGCTTCAGATTTCGGGTATCGTCCTGATTTTAACGGCTTTTGGGAGGTTGACACTCGGGATATCTCGATCATAATTTGACTGCTGTGTAGTTTCCCTAGTATGCTTCCTCGACCCGGATTACTACTCTTTGGTACGGGAGCGGTCCGGTGACGAGAATCGGCGCCCTAACGCCACATCGGAGGAGGACCACTCGATGGAGATCCAGGACA
>CAZJIM010000003.1:0-12825 GCA_964546115.1 uncultured Gemmatimonadaceae bacterium
CGTGAGCTCCCGAGGACCACACTAATTCCATGGGGCTCGCCGGGGCACGCGTCCTGCATTACCCTAGTGTCAGAGGTTCAGGACGTGCCTTCGCTCCCCGAAGGGCGAGACCTTCGCAACTCTAGAGGTGTCTGCCATGCCTGCCGACGCGACTCAAACCCCGACTCGGGCAGCCGAGTTCAGTCCGGCGAAGAAGAACCGGGATGAGCTCTCGGCGCTGAACGACAGTGAGGTGGTTCAGCGGTTTCTCGATGGCGAGCAGCGGGCTTTTGGGGAATTGGTAGACCGCTACGACACACGCCTCGTCAATTTCGTTTACCGAACGGTAGGGGATCGGGAGAAGGCGCAGGACTTGGTTCAGGAGACCTTTATACGTGTGTACCGTCACCTGCACCGGTTCGACCAGAGCAAGAAGTTCTCGACCTGGATCTACACAATCGCAAGTAATCTGGCGAAGAATGAGCTCCGCAATCGATCTCGGAATCCGCTGGTTCTCTTCCAGACCATCAAGAAGAACTGGGACGCGGACCACCGGCCTCTTGAGTGGGAAGACGAATCGTTCAAGCCCGACGATCTCTTCCGGAAGCGGCACCTTAGGGAAATGGTGGAGAAGGCGGTCCGCGAGCTTCCTGAGCACCATAAGATCGTGTTTGTTTTGAGGGAACTCGAGGGTCGAACCTACGAAGAGATCGCTGAGATTACGGACACTAATCTCGGCACCGTCAAGAGCCGTCTAAATCGGGCCCGAAACAACTTTGCCCGGATTGTGGCGCCGATGATCGACTGACTAGACGAGTTGGTTAGGCCGGGTCTTACCACTGGAGACGAGCTACTGCCCCTAGGTGGTTTCTCTCCACTGCTCCCCATCGAGTGATTCGTTGGGGGGCATTTCTTTCTGCTTCTGCCCCCGCGGAACCTGCGGGCCTCACTCCACGTATCACAGGGGAACTCACTCACGATGCTCCAGCTTGATCATCAGGCTTCCGCGAGGTTTCGGATCCAATGACGTGTTCGGATTTCATCTTCTGCTACACAGGCTTCAAAGACGGAGACCTCCCGCCTGAGGATTCCAGGCGATGCAGCGATCACCTGGAGTCGTGTTCTGAGTGTCGACGGTATAATGAAGTTGTGATTCAGGGGATCGATCTATTCAGAACGATGCCCGCAGAGGAGCCCACCGAAGATTTCCGGGCTCGGCTTCAACACTCGATCTACGCTCTTGGTGAGGATCGCCGCCGCCGGGGGATATCTCAGGGTAGTTTCGGGACGATGCCGTTCGTTGCAATGGCTGTAATCGTTGTGACTGTGATCTTGACCCCATTTTTTCGGGGCCCTGAGGCGGTTGTCGACCTCCCGCCGATTGTCGTTCAAGGGCCGGCGGCGCAGGAGATACAGGTGCCCCCGGACGCTGGGCGTGCTGCTGTGGTCGCTGCACCGTTCGAGGAGTTGGACCTATGGACGCGGTCCAACGCTCTTCTCTATCAGCACTCCTCCCTTTACTTCCGGTACAGGGAACCCAGTCTGGTACGCACCGGACTTCGGTAGGTAGGAATGATCTCCACCGAACTCCAAACGGGTCTCGGTGAAGCGAAGGGTGGAGTTTTTTACCTCCATGGGTCGGATGAATACCGTAAGGAAGCCGCGGCTCACATTTTGGTGGACGCCCACCTCGACCCCGCGACCGCCGACTTCAACTATGATCTGATTCGTGGGTCCGAGGTTAGCTTGGAGATGCTAGCTTCCGCGCTAGGGACCCCGCCGATGATGGCTGAGTGGAGGGTGGTTCTTCTTAAAGAGACCCAGGCTTTGGCATCCTCGCAACGTTCCCGGGCCCTTCTGCTCCGGGTGGCAGAATCTCCTCCCCCCGGCTTGGTCCTGATCCTCCTGTGCACTGTTCCGGAGAGGTCTTCGGCTCGCTTCTATAAAGACCTGGCGCGAGTCGCCCGTGGGCTGGAGTTCCGTACACCAAATGCGAATGACCTTCCGATGTGGCTTATGCAGTGGAGCCGAGAGACATTCCGCCGCGAGATGAGTGAAGAAGCGGCCAGAGCCCTAGCGCAGGCGATGGGTAGCAACGTTTCTGCATTGGCCCAAGAGCTCGAGAAACTCTCGACTCTGACGGAAGATGGCGACGAGATCACTATCGACATTGTGAAATCGGCCGGAACGCGGATCCTACGCCAGGATCGGTGGCAGTGGTTCGACCTCATCGGGCAACGGCGCTTCACAGACGCGCTCGGGGGTCTGCAAGTTCTGCTCCAGCATGGGGAGACGGGTGTGGGACTCACCGTGGGCTTGGCTACTCATCTCCTACGGCTTGGAGTGGTTGTAGATGGCGGCGTGAAGAAATTGGAGGCCGCTCTCCCGCGGAACCAACGATGGCTGGCAGGCCGTTACTCTTCCCAGGCTCGCCAGTGGACGGTCGACGCACTTCTGGATGCGCTCGGGGGTCTTTTGCAGGTTGACCGACTACTGAAGGCCAGTCCCGTATCTGCGGCACACTTTCTCGAGAGCTGGATCTTAGAGCAGGCTGCGACTGAGGAGGCCGCGACGTGACCAGGACGTATCTGACCATCCTTTGGATTCTGGTAGCGGTCCTCATCAAGAGTCCGACCTGCGCATGGGCGCAGAGCCCTGATCTTGACCGTGTCGAGCGGCTCATGGCCGAAGGCCGCTTCGGTTCTGCTAGGAGTGTCCTTCAGGGATGGCTGGATGCGAGTGGGGGCGCTGCGGTATGGGCCGACCGGCAGAGGGGGATGTGGCTTCGCGGTCTCTTAACGGTCGACCCCGAGATGGCCGAACTGGACCTTCGGAGGCTCGTAGTGGAGTATCCGGGTGGGCCCTTTTCCGACCAAGCACTGATTCGCCTCTCCCATAGCGCAAGGGCCCAATCAGACGATGTGCAAGCACTTGAGTATCTTAACGTTTTCCTCCGGGACTATCCTGAAAGCCCGCTGCGGAATGAAGCACGCTCCCTGGCTATCCAAATCGAGAATTCCTCCCCGACCGCAAAGGATGTAACTGATTCAGCCGGCCTTACACCTTTTACTATCCAGTTGGGCGCGTTTTTGACTGAGTCGCGGGCACGGACACTTGAGGCCGCTGCAGCGGCGTCGCAAATCGAAGTTCGTCTCGTGCGAATGTCCGGAAGTGATCTCATCCTCGTGCGTACCGGTGTTTTTGGACTTAGGGAAGAGGCTGAGGTCCGAGCTCGAGAGATCCGTGCAGTAGGCTTTCCGACACGCGTTTCGGGCGACCGAGAGGCAGAGGGGCCGATTCCCTGACCCGGCAGATTAGGAACAGAGGCCACCTGGTGGATCTATCGGGGGTAAAGGTGCCTCATGAAGGCTAGATCCGATCCGATGAAAACCGTCGACGGTTTTTCTGGGGATCTGAGCTTTGCAGTGGAAGGGATGCACTGCGCTGCTTGTGTATCCTCGGTCGAGCGTGCTCTCGGGGCTGTGGATGGGGTCGAGGAGGTGGAGGTGAGTTTCGCCACCGAAGAAGCGCGGGTTCGTGTGAGTCCGGATTATAGGGGTGCGCGCGTGCTTGTCGAGGCGGTGGAGCAGGCAGGATATACTGTGCCCTCTGAAATCCTTCGGGTTGGGATCAAGGGGATGCACTGCGCGGCGTGTATCGCCGCAGTAGACTCCGCGTTGCACCGGGTTGCGGGTGTCCTCGAGGTTTCCGTTTCCCTCTCCGCCGAAGAGGCGTCTCTCACCGTGGTTCCCGGGGTCACAAAGGTGGACGATCTCAGGGAGACGCTCTCAGGCGCCGGTTACCAGTTGGACGAGTTGAGAGAGGAGGACTCTGAGGGAGAGCGGGAAGAGAGAAGAAGTCGAGAGCGGGAAGCCTACACCACCATCCTCTTACGGAAGTTTCGGGTCGGCGCTGTCCTGTCGGTTCCGGTCCTCCTCTTTGGCCACCACGAATTCGTTCCTTTGTTGAATACCCTCGGTCCCGAGACCCTCCGACTCCTCTGGGTAGTCTCGGGACTGCTGACACTTCCCATCGTCGGTTGGGTCGGGCGGCAGTTCTTCTCGGGTGCATGGAGCGCGTTTAGGAACCGCCAGGCCAATATGGATACACTGGTGGCCGTCGGAACGGGGACCGCGTTCGTCTACTCCGTTCTCGCTGTGTCTGTCCCGACCATGTTTCCAGAAGGTGCGGCTCACCCATTTTTCGAGGCAGTCGCGGTCGTGATCACTCTTGTTGTTTTAGGCCAGGCGCTGGAAGCACGTGCCCGTGGGACGACGTCCAGGGCCCTCCGGTCACTGATGGATCTTCGTCCTCGAACAGCTCGCGTGATTCGGGACGACGAGGAGGTCGAGGTTCCCGTGGAGGTGGTGCAGTCGGAAGATCTTCTCGTAGTCAGACCGGGGGAGCGGATCCCCGTGGACGGCATGGTGCTTTCGGGGAGGAGTGCCGTGGATGAGTCCATGGTCACAGGGGAGAGCATCCCGGTCGAAAAGAGACCCGAAGACGAGGTCGTTGGCGGGACCATCAACCGATCGGGGAGCTTTCGCATGCGGGCCACTTCGATCGGTCAGGATGCGGTTTTGGCTCAGATCGTGGAGTTGGTCCGTGAAGCCCAAGCTTCGAAGCCATCAATCCAACGTTTGGTCGACCGTGTGGCCGGAGTCTTCGTCCCCGTCGTGCTCATACTAGCCGTGGCGACCTTTGCCGTGTGGTACACTGTTGGCCCGCCCCCCCCCCTGAGCTACGCATTCGTGGTAGCTGTATCGGTGCTGGTCATTGCCTGTCCCTGCGCCCTAGGGCTCGCTACCCCCATCTCGGTCATGATCGCTGTAGGGAAGGCAGCCGAGTACGGGATTCTCGTTCGCGACGGAGAGGCTCTTCAGAGAGCCAGGCAGCTGCACACGGTGATCCTCGATAAAACTGGCACAATCACACGAGGAAAACCGGTCCTGACGGATACGTTGGCCGTCGAAGCGTGGAACGAGGATGAACTTCTACGCGCTGCTGCATCAGCGGAAGGGGGCTCGGAGCATCCTCTCGGTCAGGCCGTGGTCGAAGCGGGTCGTGGTCAGGGACTTGATCTGTCGGATGCGTCCTCGTTCGAAGCCATCGGCGGACAGGGTATCCGTGCAGAGGTTTCCGGTAGCGAAGTTCTCGTTGGAACCCCTGGACTTCTCGCCGATCACGGGATCGACTCTGTGAGCCTCGAGCCCCTCTGGGTTCGCTTGGCAGAAGAGGGAAAGACCCCGGTGATGGTTGCGATCGAAGGGTTTGCGGCTGGGGTTCTGGGTTTGGCGGACCAAGAGAAGGACGATTCAGCGGCGGCGGTCCGACGGCTAAAGGCCATGGGACTAAAGGTGGTCATGCTGACGGGAGACAACGAAAGAACGGCTAGGGCCATGGCTAAACGGGTTGGTATTGAAACCGTTCTTGCCGGGATTCTCCCCGAAGAGAAGCGGGAGGCGGTCGCCCGTTTCCGCCGGGAGACGGGCCACTCGGTGGCGATGGTGGGGGACGGGATTAACGATGCCCCAGCCCTCGCTAGCGCGGATGTGGGGATCGCCATCGGAGGGGGAACGGATGTCGCCATGGAGACCGCGGATCTGATTCTCATCGGCGGGTCCATCCACGGCGTAGCGGATACTGTGGAGCTTTCCGTGGCTGCCGTGCGTAATATGAAGCAAAATCTAGTTGGTGCCTTCGCTTACAACGTCGCCTCCATCCCGATCGCGGCCGGCGTCCTCTATCCGTTCTTTGGGATCCTACTTTCGCCCATGATTGCTGGGGCGGCGATGGCATTCAGTTCGGTAACGGTCGTTACGAACGCCAATCGACTTCGCTTTTTCGTCCCTTCCAGGCCGCGCCTGGCCCAGGTGGGAGGCGACGACTTCGAGGTGCGCGTAGCAGCCACGGCTGTCTCTCCGGGCCAACGAGGACCCGCGTGAGTTCAGACGCAGTGTTGGTGAACGCTGGAGCGGCTCTCCTAATCGCCGCGATCTTCTGGTACTTTCGTGTCGGCGGTGGATGATGGGACGCACCCAGCCTGACTTTGTGGCCTCCCGCGAGGACACTCCCCTGATGCGCCAATGGCGGAAGGCGAAGCTCCGCCATCCCGACGGGCTGCTGTTTTTTCGAGTCGGAGATTTCTACGAGTTGTTCCGCCAGGATGCTGAGGAGGGCTCCCGGCTGCTGGGCCTTACGCTGACATCACGGAACAACGGGGCCGCCGCCGAAGTCCCGATGGCCGGTGTGCCGGCCAAGGCCCTCGATGAGTATTTGGGGCGCCTCGTAAAGATGGGGGGGCGGGCTGCCATCTGTGATCAGGTGGAGGATCCCACCACTGCCCAAGGGATTGTTCGCAGAGAGGTTGTTGAAACCGTTACCCCCGGAACGATTCTTTACGACAGTCTTCTCGACGCGCGGAAGAACAACTTCCTCGTTGTGGTCACGCCTGTGTCGAACGGGCGGGTAGGGCTCGCATCCGCGGACCTCTCGACCGGAGAGTTTACGGTTGAGTGTGTGGAACTCGACACACTGTCTTCCGAATTAGGGCGTCTCAGCCCCGCCGAACTCCTGATGCCCATCTCCCTGAAGGAAGAGCTTGCTGGGGTGCTGGCTAGTGGGGGAGGATTCGGGGGGACCACTCCCACCTACCGCGACGATTGGATCTTTGATGATGGGGTGGGCAAGGACGAACTGACCCAGCGGTATCGAGTGCACTCGCTCGACGGGCTCGGCTTCCAGTCCTCCGACGGGATCCTCGTGAGTGCGGCAGGAGGACTCGTTCACTACCTGCGTGAGATTCAGCCTGGAGGGGCGGCTCAGCTGCAGCGTCCGAGAATCCGGCGTCCAGGAGCCGAGATGCTTTTGGACGAGATGACCCGGCGAAACCTGGAGCTTGTCGAGCCGCTCAGGGCTGGAGAGGATGGGGGTACACTCATCGAAGTACTGGACGATTCGGTTACCGGTATGGGTGCTAGACTGCTTAGGCAGTGGCTGCTCCGCCCTCTAGTGGCCGCAGAGCCGATCTGGCACCGGCTGGACGCGGTTTCGGAACTCGTCGACAAGCGTGAGATGCGGGTCTCCCTCCGGGATCGGCTCCAGCATATCCGGGATATTGAGCGCCTGGCCGGGAAAGTTGGATCTGGTCGGGCTGGCCCGAGGGAGCTGCTCGAGCTAGGCCGCTCGCTCGACATGCTACCAGAGCTCCAGGTTGTCGCTGCCGGTGTGGAATCACCTGTATTAAGGGAGTTGACGGTAGAGCAGGATCTGGTGCATGAGGTCGCGGAGCGCATACGGGCTTGCATGTCCGACGACGCGCCGCAGAGCATGCAGGAGGGAGGTGTCATCCGAGCCGGATTCTGTGCGGATCTGGATGAGCTGAGGGCTGTTCGGGATGGAGCCCGGGAGTTCATCGCTTCCCTCCAGACGCGTGAGCGCGAGCGGACCGGAATCAACTCGCTGAAGGTTGGTTTCAACAGGGTCTTCGGATACTACCTCGAGGTTACCAAGGCCAACCTGGACCGGGTGCCCCAGGACTACGTTCGAAAGCAGACATTGACCAACGCAGAGCGCTACTTTACGCCTGAATTAAAGGAGTGGGAGGAGAGGGTATCGGAGGCAGAGGAGCAGATTCTAGCCCTGGAGAGCCGACTCTTCCAGGAGATCAAGAACGAGGTGGCGACCGAGGTCCCCCGGCTCCAAAGGGCGGGCAATCGGGTCGCGAAACTCGATGTCCTGGCAACGCTGGCGCACGTAGCGGTACGTCGCCAATACGTGCGTCCCGAGCTTCACACCGGTTTCGATCTCACGATCGGTGGGGGTCGGCATCCCGTGGTCGAGACGATGATGCCCCGCGAGGAGTTCATTCCGAACGACATGATTTTGGATGACGATGGTTGGATGATCATCCTGACTGGTCCGAACATGTCGGGGAAGAGCACCGTTCTTCGCCAGGTGGGCCTAATTCAGCTCCTGGCCCAGATCGGTTCTTTCGTTCCAGCTGACGAAGCCCGGGTTCCGGTTTGTGACCGAATCTTCACCCGCGTCGGGGCGTCGGATAATTTGGCCCGCGGGCAATCCACCTTCATGGTTGAGATGAATGAGTCCGCCGCGATCGTTCACGGAGCGACCCAGAGGAGTCTAGTTCTGCTCGACGAGATCGGACGGGGCACCTCTACCTACGACGGGGTGTCAATCGCCTGGGCTATGACGGAGCACCTTCACGAACAGATTGGGGCGAAGACGATCTTTGCTACCCACTATCATGAACTGACTCAGCTGGGGGATCTTCTTCGGGGTGTCAAGAATATGAACGTTGCGGTACGGGAGGCCGGAGAGGATATCGTCTTCCTGCGGCGACTAGAGAGTGGGGGTACCGACCGATCCTACGGGATCCAGGTGGCTCGCCTCGCAGGTTTTCCCGCACCGATTATCCGGAGAGCCTTCGAGTTGCTCGCAGAGCTGGAAGGGAGCCACTCCGGTGGAGGCGAGGGGCTCGGCAGGAAGGGGAGCCATAGGCCACAGTCGACCTCCGAACTGGATCAGCTCCCGCTATTTGGGGGCGAAGATCCATTGGCGAACCGTCTAAGAAACCTCGATCCCGACAAGATGACGCCTCTAGAAGCCCTAAACGTCCTTCACGCGCTCCAGAAGGAGTTTCAGGGGAGGGTAGTCCAGTCAGATCGAGAGGGTGCCGAGTGAATACCCTTCAATCTCCACTCAAGCGAACTCGCCGGAGCAGGTTCCAGCTCTTCCTGGCTCCCCTGGTCGTGCTCCTTTCCACCGGCTGCCTCGGTGAGGAGGACCTTGAGCGTCCCCAGCCGCTCTACGGGGAAGAGCCTGTCGAATATCCTCTGACCCTTTGGGACACAGACGTAGAGGGGGAGACGCTGCTCCGGGTCAGGGTCACCGACACCGGTACGATCGACTCCATTGAGATTTCCAAGTCGTCCGGACACCTGGGTCTTGACTCAGCTGCGGTCCACGGGGTCCGGGATCTCACCTTCCAACCGGGGCGTAGCAACGGAAGACGTACCCGGATGTGGGCTACTCTACCAGTGGTGTTCTCCAAGCGTTCTCAGGGGGCCGATCCCGTACTGGGCCGGGAATGAGTAAGAAGCATTGCAGCCCCCACGAGGACGTACTCGACCTCGTAGGGTGGAAGTCCCTTGTCTGTCTGAAGCTCGTAGCGAAAGGGGTGCTCATTCCAGTATACGAGAAATGCGAGTTCATGAACCCGGGAGGATCGGTCAAGGACCGAATCGGCCCGGCGATCATCGAGGATGACGAGGCGAGAAAGAATTTCGGTTGGGGTGGTGCCATCGTCGAGACCGCTTCAGGGAATATCGGGATGGTGTTGGCAACGGTCTCGATGGGGTATGACCGCATCTTTACGATGCTCGATAAAATGAAACAGGAGAAGGTGAGGCTTCTACGTGCCTTTGGCGCCGAAGTTGTCATCAGACCCACAGCAGTGCCCCCGGATCACCGAGAGCACTCTTCTGAGAAGGCGAAGAGAATCTCCCGCGAAACTTCTGGTACCGTCCTCGCAGGACAATACGGTGAAATCATTGGAATCGTGACCCGATATGACCTGGTCCGAGCCCTGACCTGCGTGGCTTGAAGGGTATGGTCCGCCCACTGAAGATCGTGGTTCTGATGGGGGGCACCTCGGAAGAGCGTGAGGTCTCCCTTGCGTCGGGGGTCCAGGTGGCGCGCGCCCTGATCTTGCGTGGCCATGAAGTGCACTGCGTAGATACCACGAGGGGTGTCTTGTCTTCGTCCGAGATTGATCGTCTCGTCGAGGAGGACGTCCGTCCCGAGCCACCGCCCCCCGGGTCCATAGATCTTCTCGAAATGGGGGATGCGACTGCGTTTACCCAGGCTCCTGAGTTCGAAGACACGGATATCATTTTCCCGGCTCTTCACGGGGGAACTGGGGAGGACGGCACTCTTCAAGGTCTTCTCGAACTAGCGGGGATCCCTTTCGCGGGGAGCGATAGGCTTGGATGTACGTTGGCGATGGATAAGGAGGTCTCAAAGAATCGGTTCCGTGCCGTAGGAATCCCGACGCCAGACTGGATCTCAGGTTCTGCCTCCTTCGAACAGATTGAAGCTGCTCTGGGGCTGCCGGTCATCGTCAAACCTCCCTCGGGCGGCTCGACTCTCGGGCTCACACTCGCACATGACCGATCTGAGTTCACCGCAGCCGTGGACAAAGCACTCCGATACGAGGATCGCGTCCTCTTCGAGGCGTATGTAAAGGGACGTGAGCTCACGGTGGCGGTCGTGGGGGATGAGCCACTCCCGGTCGGAGAAGTCATCCCTGAGCATGTCCTCTTCGACTATGAATGCAAGTACCAGCCCGGCCTGGCGGAGGAGATTTTTCCTGCGGATATCACCTCCGAGCTATCCGCTCACCTTCAGGATCTCGCACTGAAGGTGCACCGCTGCCTCTTTCTCCGGGATTTCTCTCGGGTCGATTTCATTCTAGACGAGAGCGGTCAACCTTGGTGTCTCGAGGCAAACGCGCTCCCGGGTCTCACGGCTCAATCCCTGTTTCCTCGCGCTGCTTCTGCCGCGGGGATTAGCTTCCCGGAACTCTGCGAGCGAATTGTCCGGGTGGCTCTCGGTCGCTCCTCTCTCACCGGAACAAGTTCGGAGCCGTCGGGTTGAAGCGGAGGGCCCGGGAGAGTAGAATGATCCCCCGATCCCATCCTCAGCCGCAACCAGATTGGTACCGATCCTACATGGCCTACGCTGTACAACGCTTCGCCTTCGGATACCAGCTGACCCCCTGGGTCAAGCGGCTTTTAATTGCCAATACGGTCATCTTCCTCGTGACAGCGATCGGCGGCGGAAGTTTCTTTTACAGCTGGTTTGGCTTTTCGCCAGCGAATGCGCTCACACGACCGTGGGGAGCGGTGACCTACATGTTCCTGCATGGGGACCTATGGCATCTCCTCCTGAATATGCTAGTTCTCTTCTTCTTCGGACCTCCGCTCGAAGGTCGCTGGGGCTCTTCAGAGTTCCTCAAGTACTATTTGCTCTGTGGGCTGGGGGGAGTGGCGCTCAGCTTCGTGTTCGCCCCCCAGGCTGCAATCATCGGCGCATCCGCTGCGATATATGGCCTCATGCTTGCCTTCGCCTGGTACTGGCCTGAAACGCCGATCTACGTTTGGGGCATCTTCCCGGTCAAGGCGAAGTGGCTTATCGGGTTTTTCTTCGTTCTGACCTTTATCAGTGCGTTCGGCCGAGCAGGAGGTGGGGTTGCTCACTTCGCACACTTGGGAGGCCTTCTGACCGGAGTCGGCTACCTAAAATTCGGGGAGCGGCTGGGAGCTCGGTTGGGTGAGATCCGGAGCCTGCGGATGTCGGAGCGCTTTGCGATCGTTCCGCGCAAGGTATCCAGCGAGGAGGAAGGCGAGAAGGCCTCTCGTGGAAGGGAGAGGACTTCTGGGGGATGGAGGGAAGAAGACCTGCTGGACGAAGTCGACAGGATCCTGGACAAGATTTCCGCACGAGGGATGGGGGCCCTGACTGACGGCGAGCGTCGCGTCCTGGACGAGGTCTCGAGGAAGCATCGCTCGAACTGACTTGTTGCGGTCTCTTCCTTACGACGCAGTGCGCTCCCGGTTCCTACTCTCCCACGGCATGCAAGGAGGGTTCTTTGTCAGGACATAGCAAGTGGGCCTCGATCAAGCGGAAGAAGGCCGTGAACGATCAGAAGCGCGGCCAGATGTTCACCAAACTAATCCGCGAGATCACCGTTGCCGCAAGACAGGGCGGAGGCAGTCCCGAATTCAATGCGAGACTCCGTTTGGCTATTGACACGGCGCAGAATGCCAACATGCCGCAGGAGAATATCGACCGGGCGATCAGCCGCGGTACGGGAGAACTCGAGGGCGTCACCTACGAGGAAGTTGTCTACGAGGGATACGGGCCTGGAGGAGTTGCCCTCTACATCGAAACGACCACAGACAACCAGAAACGGACGGTGGCCGAAGTCCGGCACATCCTGGAGAAGAACGGAGGAAACCTGGGGACGGTCGGGTCCGTCGCCTGGCAATTCGACCGGAAGGGCCAGTTGTATGTAGACGCGGAACAACATGATGATGAGGTTGTGCTGGAGGCTGCTCTTGAGGCTGGAGCCGAAGATGTTGTACTGATGGACAGCGAATTCATCGTCACGACCGATGTTTCATCGCTCGACGAGGTGCGGACGGAGCTAAAGCGATCTGGCATGAGGGCATCTCAGGCGGAATTGGCGATGATCCCACAGAATACGGTAGTGGTATTGGGGTCAGACGCTGCTCAGCTAATTAAGCTCCTTGAGGCGCTGGACGAGAACGACGACGTGCAGAAGGTGTCGTCCAATGCGGATATCGATGAGACCCTTCTCGCGCAGGCGATGTCATGATAGAAGGCAATGAGAGAGGCCTGTGACATGACCTTGCATACCTCATCTGAGGTCTTCGGGTGAGCCAGACTGGCTCGGGGCAGGGATTGACGGTAGTAGGGATCGATCCTGGAACCACCGTGACTGGTTATGGGGTGGTCACTCGGACTCCACAGGGTTCCCTTTCGCTGCTCGAGTGCGGGGTTATAAGGCCAAGGGCGAAGGCACCGCTTGCTTCCCGGATCCGTGATATCTTCCAGGAGGTAGAACGGGTGCTGGACGGATTCCATCCGACGGCTGTTTCGGTAGAGGCTCTCTTCCACGGTAAGAACGCCCGTAGTGCACTGGTACTTGGGCACGCCCGCGGAGCGATCCTACTGGCGGCATCTCTTCGTGATCTGGAAATTCACGAGTACTCCCCTCGCGAGATCAAGAAGGCAGTGGTC
>CAZJIM010000003.1:12835-61296 GCA_964546115.1 uncultured Gemmatimonadaceae bacterium
GACCAGGTTGGCTTTATGGTGCAGGAACACCTTCGGCTCAAGGCGCCTCCGGAGCCAGCCGATGCTTCCGATGGTGTTGCAGCGGCGTTATGTCACTTCGTCCTGGGTGTGGACGGGGCTCTCCTCGGCGGTCTTTCCTCACCGGTTTGCTGGAAGGCCGTTGAGGAGGCAGAACGGGCCGCGTGGGGGTCTTAGGAGTCTGGTATTAAGGAACGCGAGGAGGAATCGGTGCCGTGCGCATCGCTGACGACGAAAGACGCCGTATCGGACTGCGACCTTCCTGTGTTCTTCGGGTTACGGCGTAATCCGACCTGCTCTACTTCTTCAACGGCCTTCTAGGAGGTCCGCCACTTGATCAGTCGGCTCCGCGGCACGCTCCTTTCTCGCAGCGAGATGGAGATTGAGGTCGCTACCTCCGGTGGTGTCGTATACGAAGTGGATGTACCACTCTCGGTTGCGGAGCGCCTGCCGCATGTTGGAGATGAGATAGAGCTGCGCACCGCTCAGGTGGTTCGCGAGGACCTCATTGCCCTCTATGGGTTCTTGGACGCAGGGGAAAGACGGTTGTTTCAGACCCTGATCGGAGTGTCAGGGGTTGGAGCGAAGCTGGCGCTGGCCATGCTTTCGGTCTATCCGGCTCCTCGGCTGGTCCGTGCTCTCATAGAGAAAGACGTGGGTGCACTTGTCCAGGTCCCGGGTGTGGGGAGGAAGACCGCGGAGCGCTTGTCCCTTGAGCTCGCAGATCGCGTACAGGACCTTGATATTGGAGGCGAAGTCACTCCGGTGGGAGTCCCCCGTGGTGCTCACGATGCGGTTCAGGCTCTCGTGTCTCTTGGGATGTCTTTCCAGGATGCCGATCGGGCAGTTCGCCGCACGCTGGAGGATGACCCCAGGTTGGAGATGGCCGACCTTGTCCGAAAGGCACTGGCGCTGCAGTGACCGTCGAGCGAGAGGTGACCACGCCTGAGGCGCTTTCGGAAGACCGCCGAGTGGAGCCCACGCTCCGGCCCCATCGTCTCTCTGAATTCGTAGGCCAGGACAAGGTGAAGGAGGCGCTCCGCATCGCGATCGAAGCCGCCTCACAGCGAGGGGAACCACTGGATCATCTTCTGTTTCACGGCCCGCCCGGATTGGGGAAGACCACACTCGCAGCGCTCATCGCCAAAGAGATGGGGGTCGGGCTTCGAACGACCTCCGGACCTGTACTCGAAAAGCCGGCTGATCTTGTCGGGTTCCTTACCAACCAGAGCGAAGGTGACATCCTCTTCATCGACGAGATTCACCGTCTTCGACCAATTATCGAAGAGTTTCTCTATCCAGCGATGGAGGAGTTCCGGGTAGAGATTCGCATTTCTGATGGTCCGCGTGCCCAGACGATGACGATGGAGATTGAGAGGTTCACTCTCGTCGGAGCGACCACGCGGTTCGGGCTCTTGACCGCGCCGATGCGAGCGCGTTTCGGGATTGTTCAGCGCCTGAATTTCTATCCTCCTGAGGAGTTGTCTCACATCGTCAGACGGAGTGCCAGGCTTCTGGGTGTAGAGATTACTGACCAGGGTACGGACGAGCTCGCTGGGCGGGCGCGTGGGACACCACGTGTCGCGAATCGTCTTCTTAGAAGAGTGCGGGACTATGCACAGGTCCGGGCCGACGGCATCATTAATTCTGAGGTAGCTGGGGCGGCGCTAGAGATGCTTGATGTGGACGAATACGGACTAGATGAGATGGACGCGCGCATCCTGAAGACTATCCTTGAAAAATTCGACGGAGGTCCGGTCGGACTCTCTTCGCTCGCGGTCGCTCTCGGGGAGGACACGGGAACCCTGGAAGAGGTCTATGAGCCTTTCCTGATCCAGGAGGGGTTCCTCATGCGAAGTTCTCGAGGGAGGTTGGCCACACCGCGAGCTTATCGCCGGTTCGGATTCACTCCCCCAGCCGAACTTCAGGATCAGGCATCCCTCTTCCGGGGATGAGGGGCCCGAAGGGTCGACAGAAAAGGATGACGGACGTCTCGCGTACCGCTGCATACGATTACTCCCTCCCTCCAGAGCGAATTGCCCGCTATCCTGTCGACCAGCGGGATCAGAGCCGGTTGCTAGTACTGCCCGGGGGCCAGCGGGCAGGGACCTCCGCCAACTCCGAGGAGGGATTCAGGGACCTTTATTTCTGTGACCTTACCTCGCTAATTGCCGCCGGGGATCTCGTAGTCGTGAACGAAAGCCGTGTGCTTTCCGTTCGTCTCCTAGGCCGGAAGCCGACGGGAGCTGAGTGCGAGGTGCTCCTACTGCGTCCCACGGAGGCCCACGGTCCAGCGGGTCTCAGCCACCGATGGGAGGCCCTCGTCCGTCCCGGATCAAAGCTCAAGCCGGGGCGACGAGTGATCATTTCAGACGATCTGAGTCTCGTGATCGAGGAGGGAATCCCAGGAGGAGGTCGCATTGTCCGTCTTGATACCGAAGGGTCTATAGATCAAGTCCTCGAACAATACGGGAGAGTGCCTCTCCCACCCTATTTGAATCGCGCGGAGGAGTCTCTCGACCGGGAGCGTTATCAAACGGTCTATGCGCGGGATCCGGGCTCCGTAGCCGCACCAACTGCGGGCCTGCACTTCACCCAAGAGCTACTCCATTCCCTGACAGATCGGGGAGCAAATATCGCCCGGATCAGCCTGCACGTGGGCCCCGGCACCTTCCGGCCGGTGGAGTCGGAGAGGATCGAAGAGCACGAGATGCACTACGAATCGTGGCACATTCCTTCGGAGACGGTTGAGTCTGTGTGCCAGACCCGTTCCCGAGGTGGGCGAATCTGGGCTGTGGGTACCACCGTGGTTCGTGCCCTGGAGACCGCAGCAGACCAGGAGGGGATGCTACGCGAGGGAAGTGGAACGACCGATCTCTTCGTCACCCCCGGATTCCGGTTCCGAGTGGTCGACGCACTGATCACGAACTTTCACCTCCCGAGGTCAACGCTCCTTATGCTGGTCGCTGCATTCGCAGGATATGACGTGACGATGAGAGCGTACGCCCATGCTATTGACTCCGAATACCGGTTTTATTCGTATGGCGATGCAATGGCCATCATTCCGAGCCAAGAGGGGCGCTACCTGTGATTGTCCCGTCGTCATTGTTTCACTTCGAGGTCCTGGCGACGGATGGGGCGGCCCGTTCAGGTGTGTTCTCCACCCCCCACGGGGTGGTGGAGACACCCGCCTTCATGCCCGTTGGGACGCTCGGTGCGGTCAAGACGCTCTCTCCTCGGGAGGTTGCGGAAGTGGGAGCCTCCATGATCCTGGCTAACACCTATCACGTCTATCTACGTCCGGGTCACAAGGTGGTTGGGGACCTGGGTGGTATTCACCAGTTCATGCGTTGGAGTGGCCCTATTCTCACTGACTCAGGGGGGTATCAGGTCTTCTCGCTCGCTAGAATCAACAAGATTCGGGATGACGGAGTAGTGTTCCAGAGCCACATCGACGGTTCCAAGCACCTCTTTACTCCTGAGAAGGTGATGGAGATTCAACACACGTTGGGAGCAGATGTGGTGATGGCGTTTGACGAGTGTCCTCCGGGGGGAAGCTCGGTAAATGTTACACGGCAAGCGAACGAGCGAACCCTCCGCTGGCTTGAGCGCTGCAAGGTCCGCTTCGAGACCTTAGCTGCGGAAGAGTCAGGACCCGATCAGTCTCTGTTTCCGGTGCTGCAGGGGAACGTATATGCGGATCTGCGGACCGATCACCTCCGATCCATCCATTCTATAGGCGACTGGAATGGCTATGGAATTGGTGGTCTTTCGGTGGGGGAACCCAAGGAGAAGATGTGGGCCATCCTCGAGGCGCTTCACCCGGAACTTCCTGTGTGCCATCCCCGCTATCTCATGGGGGTGGGGTATCCGGACGACCTCCTTGAGTCCATCGCCCGCGGTTGTGACCTCTTTGATTGTGTAGCACCAACTCGTAATGCCCGGCACGGAACTGCCTGGACCTCGGCGGAAGGACAAGTCAATCTGAAGTCTGCTCGATTCCGGATGGACTCAGGCCCACTGGACCCCGAGTGCGATGGGTACTGCTGTCGGGAGTTCGATCGCGCCTACCTCCGGCATCTTACGGTAGCGGGTGAAGCATTTGCTCACCGTCTCCTCTCCATACACAATCTCAGGTTTCTGATCCGGCTCGCGGAGGTGGCGCGTCGCAAGGTGCAGGAGCACGACTTCGCGGCCTGGAGCGGGTCCTGGCTGGAACGGTACCGGGCGGCGGAGGGGTAGTTAAGCCTTCCTGATGGACCCTCGAACAAGACGGAGTGCCCAGTGACTCATTTCATCTTCGGACTCCTGATGGCTCCAGCGGAAGGGGGTAGCCCTTTGGCTCTCTTTGTCCAGCTGGGTCTGATTTTCATGATCTTCTACTGGCTCCTGATTCGGCCCCAGAAGAAGGAGAAGGACCGGCACAAGGCCATGATTGATACACTGAAGAAGGGGGATGAGATTGTCACGGTGGGCGGGATTATCGGTAAGATTGTGCACTTGGACGACGAACGGCTCACTGTGAAGACCGCTGAGAATACACGACTGCTCGTCGAACGAGGAAAGGTTGGCCGGGCAGTCGCTGACGAGTCTGGGAAGGGAAACGGTTGACGGTGATTGCCCACTGGAGGCGGAGAAATGCCCGTCCGTGAGATTGTACTCCTGGGAGATCCAATTCTTCGCGAGAAGGTTCCTGAAGTCGAGACCTTCGACGAAGACCTGCGCAGCCTGGTCCGGGACATGTTCATCACGATGGCTGCTGCTGAAGGTGCTGGGCTGGCAGCCCCTCAGGTTGGAATCCGGAAGAGAGTCCTGGTGGCAGATGTCGGTACAGAGGGAGAGAAACTGGGCCGAGTAGCGTTGGTAAACCCCATCATCGTTAAGGTCAGCACTGAGGAAGACCGATCCAGCGAAGGGTGCCTGAGTGTTCCTGGGGTGACTGAGGTCGTCAGCAGGCCCGACGGAGTGATCTTGGAGGGGTTCGATCCGATGGGTAATCCGGTTCAGATTGAGGCCGAGGGGCTTCTCAGCCGCGTACTTCAGCATGAAGTGGATCATCTTGAGGGAGTGCTGTTCTTCGATCGGATCTCAGCCCTCAAGCGTAGGATGCTTCTAAAGAAATACCGGAAGCTTCCTGATGAAGAGGCGGTCGGTTGAGAGTCCTCTTTTGGGGAACACCCAAGTTCTCGCTTCCTTCCCTCCGGGCGCTGTTGGGCGAAGGTCACGATGTAGTGGGGGTGGTGACGCAGCCCGACCGACCGTCGGGAAGGGGCCGCAGGGTTAGACTTTCGCCTGTGAAACAGGCGGCGATTGAAGAGCGTATCCCCGTCCTAACGCCTGAGAGCCCCCGTGGGGAAGTTTTTCTGGACACGCTACAGGCCTTGCGGCCCGACATTTCAGTCGTTGTCGCGTATGGGCACATCTTACTCCCTGAGGTCTTGGAGCTTCCTGGCAAGGGATCAGTCAACGTGCACGCGTCTCTTCTGCCGGAACTCAGGGGGGCCGCCCCGGTGAACTGGGCGGTGGCATGGGGTTACGATTGTACGGGCGTGACAGTGATGCGAATGAACGAGGGAATGGACGAAGGCCCGATCCTGCTGCAAAGGGAAGTGCCGATCAGTGAGGATGACACGGCATCCGGACTCTATCTCCGGCTGTCACAGGTCGGTGCTGAAGCATTGGTTGAGGTGTTGCCGTTGCTGGAGTCAGGGGCAATAGAGGCCATTGAGCAGGAACACCACCGCGCGACTTATGCACCGAAAGTGGACCGTGACGTAGCACGTATCGATTGGACCCTCTCCGCTCGGAACCTGGGGAACCACATCCGGGGGATGGATTCTGTACCCGGGGCTTGGGCGATTCTGCACGACGAGCCGGTGAAGCTGTTCCAACCTCAAGTCTGTCCCCTCGAATCAGAGGTGCTTCCCGGGACAGTTGTCTGCGCTGACCCTGAAATGGGGCTCGTCGTGAAGGCCGGGGACGAGTCCGTCCTCCTCCTCGAGGTCCAACCGGAGGGAAAGCGCCGAATGGAAGTGTCCGCCTGGCTTCGGGGGGGCGGACCGGTGGCTGGCGACCGGTTTCAGTGATCTCTCGACTACATGTCGTTACCGACGACAGAATCTTGGGAGAGCCGGCATTCACCTCAGCTGCAGGGGCGGTTCTCACTAGTGGGTTGGGTCGGGTTACCTTCCATCTTCGCGGTCCGAGGACATCCGGACGGCGTTTGTGGGAACTGGGGATGGAGCTGCAGTCCATTGCGAGGGATCGGGATGTCCCGATCATCGTGAACGATCGGGTAGATCTTGCCCTCGCTCTTCCCGCAAGTGGTGTGCAACTCGGTGTCCGAAGCCTTCCCGTCCCTGACGCGAGGAGGATACTAGGCCGAGAAGCACTGATAGGTTGTTCCGTACACAACGCTGGTGAGGCCCGTACCGTAGCGCGAGGCTGTGGTCAGGCAGTCAGTTTTCCAGACTTCCTGCTGGCCGGCGCACTCTTTCCGACGCCTTCTCATCCCGACCGTTTGCCAGCCGGGGTAAAGATGATCCGTGCTATCCGGAGTATTCTTCCGAAGATCCCTCTCCTGGGAATTGGGGGCGTGACACTCGCGCGGGTTCCGGAGATCGTCGAGGCTGGAGCGCATGGGATCGCGGTCATCCGGGCAGTGTGGAACGCACCGGATCCCGCCGAGGCCGTCCGGCTATTTATTGAACGTCTCGAGAGTTGCGGTCTGACCGAGAGCGCAGAGGACGCCGACGGTGAGTGACGAGAGAGAGGACACAGCTCCGGCCGGAGATGGAGCGCTAATCCGGTTGATGGTGAACGGAGAGTCACGTACCGTTACACCTGGTCTCACGGTAAGAGGATTTCTGGAGTCTCTCGGCCTGGCTTCGGGCACCATCGTGGTGGAGAGGAATCTCGAGATCTTGGATCGAGCGAAGTACGACGAAGTCGTACTCGGTGAGGGAGACAACCTCGAGCTTGTCCACTTTGTGGGGGGAGGGTGACCGACATGGATCAGCCGAAGCCCAAACTGAGGAGAGCAGATTTACCTAGTGAATCGGTAGGGGATACGCCTCTTCAGATTGGTGACAGGGAGTTCACATCGCGGCTGATCGTTGGCACCGGGAAGTATCAGGACAACGAGACTATGGTCAGAGCCATCCGGGCGAGTGGTGCGGAGATGGTGACCGTGGCTGTGCGCCGTATTGATCTCGACCGATCCAACGAAGGCTCGATCCTACACTACCTAGATCCAGATGAGTTCTTCGTTCTCCCAAACACTGCAGGGTGTTACTCCGCCGAAGATGCGGTTCGCTATGCTCGACTGGGTCGCGCGGCAGGCCTAAACGAGTGGGTCAAGCTTGAGGTAATCGGTGATGAGACCACCCTCCTTCCTGACGTACACGCGACGCTTGAAGCGGCAAGAGTCCTGGTGGATGAGGGGTTCAAGGTCATGGCGTACACGAACGATGATTTGATCAGCGCCCTCCGCTTGGAGGATGAGGGGTGTGTGTCGGTCATGCCGCTTGCTAGCCCCATCGGAAGTGGGCTCGGGCTCATCAACCCCTATTATATCAGGGAGATCAAGTCTCGGTTGAGGACTCCCGTGATTATTGACGCGGGGGTAGGAACGGCGTCCGACGCCTGCGAAACGATGGAGCAGGGCGTGGATGGTGTACTAATGAACACCGCGATAGCAGCGGCAGACAATCCGGAGGTGATGGCCAGGGCAATGAAGATGGGGGTGAGGGCAGGACGACTTGCCTATCTGGCAGGTCGAATGGCTTCAAGGGAAGTTGCCGTCCCAAGTTCTCCCCGGCGCGGGATGTTGGACTGACCCGCGCTCAGGTTACCCCGGCTCGCACTATTGCCCTCAATCTCCTGGAGGAAGTCGACCGGGGGCGTCGGCTGAATGTCGTTTGGGGGTCGTGCTCCCCTTCACTTGGGAAGCACGACCGCAGTTGGGTTCACGAGGCTGTCTTCGGTACGATCCGGCTACGTGGCCGGCTGGATCACCTCCTGGACTGCCATGTGCGTAGAGGTGTGAAGTCGGTTCCCCTTCACCTTCTTCGTGTTCTCCGCCTAGGTGCGTACCAGATCCTCTATATGGGGTCGGTGCCCGGATATGCTGCCGTATCACAAACTGTGGAGCAGGCGGCGATCGTGGGTGGACCCAAGGGGGCTGGGCTGGGGAACGCGGTGCTTCGTGCCCTCGGCGAAGGTGGAGATGACCCGGCGCAGTTTCCTAACTTCGATGAGGATCCGGTGGGGCATCTTTCGAGTTGGGGATCCCATCCCCGCTGGCTTGTCAAGCGCTGGGTTCAGCGCTTTGGCGTCGCGGAAGCCCGTACGATAGTGGAGGTTGGCAACCGGGTCCCGGATCTCTTCTTGCGGCCAGTCGGTGCGGGTATGGAGCGGACGGCCGAAACCCTGAGGGCTAAGGGTCTGGATGTGTCCGTTGATCCCGGACTCTCTCAGACCCTGAGGCTTCCTCCCCACATCGATCCTTCGGCAGTCCTTTCGGAAGTGCCTGGAATCATCCAGGATCCAGCGGCCGCCGAAACTGCTGATTTTGTCCGGATCACGGAAAACGAGCGGGTAGCGGATCTCTGCGCCGCACCGGGCGGTAAAGGAATAGCACTTATTGATTCCGGCGGATGGCTGGTGGGGTTAGACCGCTCGCTGGGGAGACTGAAACGCATGCAAGCATCGCTCCGGCGTCTTGGCCTTCCCGAGCGTCTAGTCGTGGCACGCGGTGAGACCCCGCCGCTCCGGGCCGTAGACACGGTGCTAGTAGACGCTCCGTGCACAGGAACGGGGACGCTAGCACGGCATCCAGATGCTCGATGGCGGTTGACCCCCAAATCCCCGGCCCGTATGGCCGGTGTGCAGTCTCAGATTCTGGAGGGGGCAGCTAGAATCGTTCGGCCGGGCGGACGATTGATCTACTCGACCTGTACACTAGAGGTTGAGGAAAACGAGGAAGTGGTCGAATCATTTCTTGAGACCCACGAGGACTTTGTTTTGGATGAGCGAGAGGCATTCCTGAGCATCCTCCCTGGAGGGCGGAGCACCGACGGAGCGTTTGCGGCTCGTCTGAGGAGAAACGAATGAATCTCAGCCGGCTCATGCGTAGGCGGAGGGCATCGGCGGCGGGAACCCGGCGGAGATATCTAAGAGACTACGGAAGGATCATCCTGTTGGTCCTGGTCATTCTAGGGTTGGGTTCTGGTGGTGGGTACCTGTACGCGACCCAGGTTGTGTTTCGGGCACCCCGGTCCTCTGAGTCAGATTTCCGTGAGGTTCCGGATGTGCGGGGTGTGAGCGCGTTGGATGCCGAAACATTCCTCCGAGACGGGGGGTTGGAACTCGGTGCCATTGACTCGATCAACCATCCAGATGTTCGGCGAGGGACCGTCCTAGGACAGACCCCACTCCCGGGGCAGTTGGTGCTCCCAGCTGGCCAGGTGGGACTGACCCTGAGTTTGGGTGCAGAGCGCAGACCGATACCGGATGTGACGCGTCTGCGTGCCGATCAGGCGCTGACGCTACTAGAGACAGGTGGTTTCGAAGTGACGATTGATTCGGTTGAGTCCGATGTTACTGAGGGTCGTATCGTATCGACCTTTCCGGAGGGGGGCGTGGTACTGCCCATCCCCGCGCGTGTACTGGTATCCGTGAGTCTGGGGCCGCCGATGGTGACCATGCCGATTCTAGCGGGCATGCGGGAAGAGGTGGCCAGAGTACTCTTAGACTCGCTCGGTCTTGTGCTGGGTGAGGTGGAGGTCCGCTTCCGGTTCGGATTCAACCAGGGGGAAGTGCTGGAGCATTTTCCCCCTGCAGATTCTCTGATTCATGCAGGAACGGAAGTGAGGCTTGTGATTGGCCGACGAGGCTTCTTCCGGGAATGACCTCGAGTGAGAGAGACCACGTTAGAGAAGTGAGGAAAGGGTTCGGCCCCTCCCCGATTGGGGGCCCCAACGCGGCAGATCAATCATGAAGAGGAAACCTTCGAACCTTCCGTATGTGCTGTCCGGGGTCGCAGCCCTCGCCGTGATCATCGCCGCGTGGTTGGGCCAGGATTGGTTGGAGGCCCAGTCGGTTCGGCCAGGCGGGCGAGCGCCAGCCTTCGAGGCGACCACGCTTGATGGACAGACTGCTGGACTCGCCGATTTCGAGGGTCAGGTGGTTCTCCTCAATATATGGGCCACCTGGTGCGCTCCGTGTCGGGTCGAGATGCCTTCGATGGAGCGTCTATACCAAGAGATGGAGGGTGAATCGTTCGAGATAGTTGCGGTGAGCGTGGACGCCCCCTCGGGCCAATTTGACGCAGTGGGTAACCCAGGAGGGGATATCAGAGCGTTTGCCGATTCCCTATCACTGACATTTCCTATCCTTCATGATCCCGAGGGCCGAATCCAACGGATCTACCAGACCACGGGTGTCCCCGAATCCTTCGTTGTTGGACGAGACGGTGTCATCTATCGGAAGCTGATCGGCCCAACCGAGTGGGATCGGCCGGAGTATGTGGATTTTTTTCACCGACTTCTCAAAGAGGAGACCCAGTAGGTGGGTTCCCTTTCCGGATTCTTCTCTCGCAACTGGACGCTCAAGCTCTCCGCGTTTGGGGTCGCCCTCCTTCTCTGGGTTGCGGTGCGGGCAGAATCCCCCACCAGGCAGGACCTGCGGGATATTTCCGTGAGGGTGGATGTGAGAGACCCGCAGTGGGCACTGATCGGAGAACCGACGCCCCCTACCGTCACAGTTCGGTTCGGGGGCCCCTCTCGCGAACTAATCGGTATGGCGGTAGATCGTCCGACGATCGTGATCCCCCTTGAGGTAGTGACTGGAGGAGATACCGCCGTCTCACTCAGCAACTCCTGGGTCAGGGTTCAGGATCGACCGGGAGTTGTCGTTGAAGAGATTCGGCCCTCTTCGGTCCGGCTCACCCTCGAGGCGATCAAGAGGGTAACGCTGCCCGTGGCCACGAGGATCGAGGGCGAACTTCCTATGGAGTTCGCGATGGCGGGGCTCCCGGAGGTCTTCCCTCCTGGGATCCAGGTTTCCGGGCCTCAGAGTCTTGTCTCCGATCTCGACTCGGTAAGGCTGCTGCCACTAGATTTGGGGGAGGTGACTGGGTCGGCTAGGATCTCCATTAGCGTGGACACCATCGCGCTTAAGGGCCTGATGGTGCAGCCTGTTTCTGTCGAAGTGGACATCCCATTTGAGGATCGAGTAGAGCGGGTAATGAGTGGAATCTCAATTGTACTGCCTCCGAACCTGATGGAACCCTCAGCACTCGAGCTTCGACCTGCAACTGCCTCGGTGATTGTCCAGGGGGCACGCTCGCTTGTCGACCGCGCTGACCCAACCCTCTTTGAGTTGGTCGTGCGTATCGAGCCTGATGACGTGCCCGAGCCAGGTGACGAGGCAGAATTTCCGATTGCCCTAGAAGGCTTGCCACCCCTGATTGGGGGGGAGCTTCAGCAGTCGGTGGTCACGGTTCGACATCTGCGTCTGGATAGCACCCAGTGACGGACCAACTCGTCCTGGGGATAGAGAGCTCCTGTGACGAGACGTCTGCTGCTCTGCTCCTCGGTGAGACGAGGATTCTGGGGCATGTGATCCTATCGCAGGACATACACCGGGTCTACGGCGGGGTTGTGCCGGAGCTGGCGGCCCGAGCTCACCTTGCCGTCATCGACGACGTCGCTGACGAAGTCATGCGTCAGGCGGAAGTCTCACTGGGTGACATCGATGCGTTCGGTGTCACCGTAGGGCCAGGGCTGATTGGAGCACTCCTCGTTGGCGTTTGCTGGACGAAGGCGATCGCCTTCGGGATGGGCCGACCGCTCGTCCCCGTTCACCATATGGAGGCGCATCTGTTTGCGCCGTCGATTGAGGATCCGAAAGCCGTCCCTCCTTTTGTAACATTGCTTGCCTCGGGAGGCCACACCTTGCTGCTGCACGCAACCGAATGGGGGCAATACCGGGTGCTGGGAGAGACTCGAGACGATGCGGCAGGAGAGGCCTTCGACAAGGTCGCGAAGCTCCTTGAGTTGCCCTATCCGGGTGGCCCCGAGGTCGAAGCGGTCGCGCGTGACGGTGATGCGTCCCGGTATTCCTTTCCTCGCCCCATGCTCAGGGGGGATCAGGCTCCCGGTGACGCTAGCTACTTCGATTTCTCGTTTTCGGGCCTGAAGACGGCGGTAGCACAGGAGGTGCAGGCGGTGAAAGAAAATGGGGCTCTAGAGGCTGAGCGGACTCACCTGGCTGCGTCCTTTCAAGAGGCTGCTATTGACGTCCTCGTAACGAAGACCATGAGAGCCGTTGACGCCACGGGGTGTCAGCGTGTGCTCTTGGGTGGTGGTGTGGCGGCGAATCAAGCGCTTAGGTCGGAGATGGGTCGACGGTTGGGCCCAAGTGGCCATTTGTTCCATGCCTCTACCCGGCTCTCTCTTGACAACGGAGCAATGGTGGCGCGTTGCGCAGTGTTTCGGTTGGACCGCGGCGATGTCGCTGAGGAAAACCTGGGCGCAGACGCCTCCCTGCCGTTTCCAGGTCTCTCCATCTCAGAGGACTAAATTACCTTATTAAATGCTCACGATCGTTCACGGATCCGATCTGCACTTTGGAAGACTTCACGATCCGGATGTCGCAGAGGCCTTCCTCCAGTCCACTGAGAGCATCGGACCCGACCTCATCGTCCTCTCAGGGGACTTCACACAACGTGCCAAGATTCGAGAGTACGGCGAGGCGAGGAAGTACTTGGACCGCCTCTCGGGAGTGCCGATGGTGGTCACGCCCGGCAATCACGATGTGCCCCTCTACCGGGTCTTTGAGCGCATCTTCGCCCCCTATCGGAATTACGCGAAATACATTCAGGAGGAGCTGGATACGGTCACTCGGATTCCCGGCTTGACGGTGGTCAGCCTTAGCTCCGCCGCTCCCCACCGCGCGATCGTGAACGGCC
Organism: uncultured Gemmatimonadaceae bacterium; assembly: GCA_964546115.1. Taxonomy (GTDB): domain Bacteria; phylum Gemmatimonadota; class Gemmatimonadetes; order Longimicrobiales; family Gaopeijiaceae; genus JAAXGI01. Next base: position 25,827 of record CAZJIM010000003.1, read on the forward strand.
GAATCCTAGGCAGACAATTGGACTTTGCCCGCGAGGCCTTCCAGAGTGCTCCGACCGGGGATTTCAAGGCTGTGGTCACCCACCACCACCTCGCTCCTGCTCCGGACTACGAGGGCGATCGCCCTCTTCCCCGGGCTCGAGAGATCCTGGACGCTTTTCAGGCGATGGGGGTCGAACTCACCATGGGGGGGCATCTACATAGGGCCTATATCGGGAATTCGCTCGACGTGTCTCCGAGTGATGATCGAGACCGGGGAGTCGTCATCGTGCAGTGCGGGACTACAACCTCGCTCAGGGGCCGCGCCCGGGAGAAAGCGAAGAATTCGTTTAACGTGATCCGTTTGGCCCCTAAGAAGCTTGAAATCGCTCAATACCTCTACTTCCAGGACCCAGAACGTTTTGCTCCTGTCAGCGTACACGTTTTCCCACGGGCTCACTGCCGCTGGCTGGATCCGGGTCCTGACCGAGGAGAGGCTCAGCCCGCCGAGTCGTCCCGAGCAGCCGGTGCATTGGAGGAGTGCCCGTGACCCCGAGCTGTGGTGTTGGGGTAGGGTACGCTTTCTGGCAGTTGCGCTGGACTTTAGCAATTGCTGCATTGATCAGTCTGTTCTTCCCGTTCTTGGCGGATCTCCCAGCGGGAGGGCTGGCTAGAGTTAAGGGTCAGGGCTTCGATCGCCCCGAGGTTACTTCCCTCAGCTTCGACGGGAACCAGAGGTTCTCGGATGAGGTGCTAGCTGCTGCGATTATCACACGCCAGACAGAGTGTCGCACACTGGTTCTTTATCCATTCTGTTGGGCCGGTGCGGAGTTCGCACATGATCGGCGCTACCTCAATCCTCGGACCCTCCAAGATGACTTTGTGCGGATGCATCTCTTCTACCAGCAGCGCGGGTATCGGGATATACGGGTCGATACGCTTGTCACCCGGCAAGACGATCTGTCGGTGGGAATCCTCTTCCGGGTTGATGAAGGGGAGCCTTATCGGGTCACCTCTTTGGCCATCCGTGGCGTGACAGGTGTTGAGGACTCATCCCTCGAAGAGAATCTGCCCATATCAGAGGGGGATCCCCTAGACCTCGTGGTCCTAGATGTTGCCCGTGATACCCTGACTCAGCGTTTGCAAAACCAGGGATACGCCCACGCGGAAATCCTCCGGAATGTCTTCATCCCTTCGGGGGCGCGTGAAGCCGAAGTGGAATTCGACGTTTACACTGGCCCCTTGACCCGTTTCGGCCCGATCGATGTCGTCGGAAACGAGCAGATTGAGGATCAAGTCGTTCTACGAATGCTTCAGTTTGGTGAGGGAGGTCTCTATCGCCGAGAGCTGCTCTTCGATGCGCAGCGTAACATTTACAATCTCGAAATCTTTCTTAATGCGTCGGTCAGCGAGAACCTGGAAAACGAGCCCGATAGCATCGTCCCACTTCAGGTGCGGGTGAATGAAGCGAATAGCCATCTGGTACGCGCCGGCGGTGGGTGGAACACGGAGGAATGCCTCAACGCAGAAACCAGCTGGTCGAGCAGAAATTTCTTTGGCGGAGCCCGGCAACTCGTACTTCGGGGTCGCCTATCGAATCTCCTAACTGGCCACTTAGAGGATTCGGTGTGCTCGGGAGCGGGAAGTGGTGTATACGGTGATCTGGACTGGGTCCTTTCAGCGGACTTCAACCAGCCTTTCGTCTTCTCTCCTCAGAACTCGTTCGCTGCCTCTATCTACGCTGAGAGGCAGAGCCTCCAGAACGTGTTCGTTCGAGAGGCTTTGGGGATCAATCTCAGCTTCACTCGTTCGCTGGGGAGATTGACTCCCCTGACCTTCTCGTTTCGACCGCAACTAGCCCGCCTGGATGCGGCAGAAGTTTTCTTCTGCACTAGCTTCTTCGTCTGCGACCCCCGGGACATCGATCTGCTACAGGCATCCAATCTACTTTCTGCCGTTGGGGTCACAGTCTCGCGGGATCGGACGAACCGGGTGATTTCGCCAACGGGAGGCTACCGGGGCCTCATCGACCTGGAGTCTGCTGCCGGGTGGACCGGATCTGATTTCACGTACGACCGCGTTGTTGCTGAGGTGGCCGGATTTTACGGGGTCCAAGATGATGTGGTCCTGGCTGGCCGAATCCGGGGGGGGTGGCTCCGGGCGGGCGTGTTTCAAGAGCTTTTGGTGGCTTCTGGAGCCGCAGGGAGGCGGATTGCACATCCTGAAAAGCGCTTCTATGCCGGGGGGTCGAACTCAGTGAGGGGGTATGCGCAGAATCAGCTCGGACCCCAGGTCGTCTCATTAGGGCTGGACCGCCTGCTCCTCCCGCAGGGAGAGGCGGAAGAGGCCGTGTGCACACCGGAGCAGATCACCACTCTCACCTGTAGCGCAGCGCAGCTACCCGAGAGGCACTTCTTCTTTCGTCCGACAGGGGGAACCCGTCTCGTTGAGGGGAACTTGGAGCTGCGCCTCCCGCTGTGGGGAGACATCCTGGGGGGGGCAGCATTCATGGATTACGGGTGGATTTGGGATGGCAACAGCTCCCTTGAGCCTAGCGATATGGTGTTCACTCCGGGGGTTGGGCTTCGCTACACTACGCCGATCGGGCCCGTTCGGATCGACCTGGCCTACCGAGGTAATCCGGCTCGCAATTATGCCGTTGTGACGTCTCAGGTTAGGTCTTATGATCCGACGCGTGACTCCCCCGGGGACCGGATCGGTGCTGGCGGCCCAGAGGATCAGGTGCTCGACTGGGTTCGGATAGAGGATCTTGCGGTCCTCGAGCCGCAGGTTCGTTTTGGTGGTGGACGGGGTGCCTCTTGGTGGAATGGACTCCAGCTGCATTTCTCCATCGGACAGGCGTTCTGAACGTGAGGAGCACGGCTGGGATTCTGCGCTGGGTGGGGGGGGGAGGTATACTCGTTCTCCTTGTCGCTTTGGCGGGGTTTGCCTTTATCCTGCTCCGCACCCAGCCCGGTCACGACCTGTTCCTGAGGGCTGCCCTGACGCAGACGACCCGCTTTCTGAAGGGTGAAGTGAGTGTGGGGGGACGCAGGTCGGATGGTCTGTTAAGAGGCTTCACTGTCCGCGACGTGTACGTTGGGGACACAGCTGGCCGTCCCTTTGTTTTGGCCGATTCCCTAAGGGTAAGTTACTCCATCTCGGACCTTCTCCGGAGGAACATGGTTCTGGCTCCAGCCGACATCTGGAGCCCAAGGGTTGTTGTCGAGACGCTACATGGGGATTTGCGTTCGAATGTCGTGCGGATCATGGGTAACCTAGGTGGGGGTGGACCGAATGTAGATGAGGCCCTTGAGTTGGCCCAAGAGAATCTGCTAGAAGCCGGGATCTTGGCATTGGCCCAAGATGATCGTCCGGAAACCGGGTTCTCGCTCTCGCTCCGTCAGACGACCATCCATGACGGAGAAGTCCTGATTCGTCTTCCAATAGATGGAAGCTCCCTCTCAGGTCGAGGTGTGCATGAACGCCTTGAGGGTGCAGGAGGGGGTAACTACCGGCTCCTACATTTTCGTCAGATTGAGGCACGCGTTTCGGAGGCGGATCTCCTCGGTCCGGCCGTGAGTGGTCAGACGGTGCATCTAGAGCGACTCTCGTTCGTTGGTCAGGTCCTGGAGGAACCGTTTACAGTTACGGAACTAAGCGGAGATTTCCTGCGGGAGGGGTCCAGTGTGCAACTCGAGTTCGATCGACTCTGGATGCCCGGATCAGAGCTCTCCGGAGAGGCGAAACTCAGCTGGGGGGGTCCCGAGAGATTCGACATTGAGGCGGACATCGAGGCAAATGTTCTTCGGTTTGCGGATTTTCAGTGGCTTGAACCCCGACTTCCGGCCGGCGGTGGTCGGTTAAGTCTTCGGGTGTCCGGTCCGCTGAACCACACCGAGTGGAGGATTGCGGGAGCCGATCTGGAGGTCGGAGGGAGTCGAGTACGGGGTGAGCTTGGACTCGACCTCGGGCAAGAGATGAGGTTCGCTGATACAGACCTCGAGTTCCAGCCGCTCCATCTCCGTGAACTAGCCCAGTGGCTGCCCGAGCCACTTCCCTTCGAGGGTGCGGTGACTGGAACGCTCCATGCTGAGGGTCCCCTTGATGGACTCTACTTGAGTGGTCAGTTGAGTTTCGAGGACGCCGATCGAGGGATCCCGTCTTCTACGGCTGTGATGGATGGGACGCTCCAGGTCGATGGAGACCTGGGAGCCTCAAGCCTCAGCGTGACCGTCGAGCCTTTGCGTTACGAGACTGTTAGAGCTTTTCTGCCCAACCTTGAACTCACGGGAGAGGGTCGCGCCAGTATCAGAGCGACGGGTCAACTTGGATCAAGTGTGCAGATAAGTGGCGAGTTGGAGCACGAAGGCGATGGTCACCATTCGCTCCTTTCTGTCTCTGGTACCATTCAAGAAATGGACGAGGACCCAAACCTCGCCCTGGCAGCCACCCTGGATGTTCTTTCATTGGATGGGATTGCAGCTGGGTTGGGCCGCTCCTTCCCGGTTTCGGGGGAGGTGTCGGGTTTCATCCGCGCTGCGGGTCCTATTTCTGACCTGCTCCTGTCCAGCTCGCTGACCACCCCAGGAGGACCCCTAGAAGTAAGCACACGGTTGGACTTGCGAGAGCCCTTTAGCCGGTATCGGGTGGAGGCCTTGTTAGAGGGATTTCGGCTGGACCAGATGGATTCTCGGCTACCTGATTCGACAGTCGTGAGTGGTGAAGTCCTTATCGATGGAGTGGGCATTGATCCTGAGGATCTCAGAGGTACGGTGGATCTGAGCATTCGAGACTCTCGCGTGGGGCGTGCAGAGCTGGACGGACTGGACGTCAGACTACAGGCGGTCGAAGGTCGGCTCCTAGTCCACGAACTGAGCCTTCGGTCTCCCCTGATCACCCTGTCTGGATCGGGCGACCTTGCGCTCCGCGAAAATCAGCCCGATGGACGGCTGTCCCTCAACTGGACCGCGGACTCTCTCTCCACTTTGCGGCCGATTATCCTTGGTGAGGAGGTTATTGCGGCCGATACGCTTACGCAGCTTGAGCGCGAGATCTTGCGGTTGGATGGGATCGATCCGGATACGCTAGATGTGACCAGCCAGATCACTCTCCAGGGAGCCGCCCGTGGTGAAGTCATTCTGCGTGGGGGAGTCCGCGATCTGGAGGGGGAAGGGTTCGCAGAGATTACAGGTGCCGTTTTCGGTGAGAGTTCCCTTATGAGGTCGCGGGCCGACCTGAAGGGGAATTGGAGTAGAGCTGACGATTGGATTGCCGAGGCCGTCATAGCCTTCGACAGTCTATCCCTCCGGCGGTTCGAGTTAGCTCGCGGGAGTGGAAGCGTGAGCTACGGGTCCGGAGGTGTTGGTGCTTTCAACGTGTTAATGGAGGGCCCGAGCGCCGAGATTTATGCCACCGAGGGAGCTGTCGAGCACGATTCGCTCGGGGTAGAGACTGCGTTTCGGACACTCGAGATCCAAATTGAGAACGATGAGTGGGGGTTACAGACGCCGACTCGTGTCCGGTTCGAGGGCTCGAGTATCCAGACTGATGAATTTCGCCTGGTCGAGTCGTTGTCGGGAGTGGCGGTGGAGGGAGCCCCTGCCGTGATCGAAGTTCGGGGGACGTTGGACTTGGAGGGGACATCAGACTTCGAGATGGATGTTTCAGGAATGGATCTCGATCGTCTCGCGAGGGTGGCCCAAACGGAGAGGTTACCAAGCGGGATTGTCGATCTTGATCTGTCGATCAGTGGACCGGCGGGGAGTCCCCACATGCAGGGGGATGTCCTCGTCCAGGACTTTGCGTTGAACGGGATAGCTCTCTCTCGCCTCGAGGGTACGGTCCAGTACGAAGATCTTGCGCTACAGACGTTGTTGACCGGGGAGCTGGACGGCCGGAGACTTTTCTTGATCGGGGGCTTAGTGCCAGCGGACCTCTCCTTCGGGGAGGTCGAAGATCGATTCCCCGATCGAGCGATTGATTTGGCGGTGGCGGTCGATTCCTTTCCCGCCTCGACGGCGCTTGCTTTCCTGGATGTTATAGAGGAGGTCGAGGGGTCGTTCGATGGCCAGATCCGGCTTGAGGGTAGTCCGGAGGATCTCCGGCCCAGTGGTGAGATCCGCCTGCGAGGGGGAGGGATGAGTTTTCCGGGACTCGGGTTGCGGCCTACTGCTCTCAGTATGGACCTGAGAGTACGCGAGGATTTCCGGGTTGACATACAAGCAGAGGCTCTTGCGGGAGGGAGGGCGGAGATAACGGGAACACTTGGGCTGGTGAATCTCACTGACCCGGAGTTCGACCTCCGGCTCTCCGCATCGGGGTTTGAAGCCGTGGATCGACGAGAGCTTACCGCACAGATTGACGGCGAGCTCACGCTCACCGGTCCGTTTAGTGCACCCCGGGTTGGTGGCGCAGTCAGCATCGAGCGAGGTGAGCTATTCTTGGAAGAACTCACTAGGGGGGCCGAGGTGATTGATCTATCGGATCCGAGGTTCTTCAATGTTATCGATGAGAGGATCGTGGCAGCGCGACGAAGTGTGGAGACGGCTCGAGACACATTTCTGCGGAACCTTCGAGTCAACATCGCACTCGCCCTGGAGCGGGATTCTTGGATCCGGAGCCGGGAGTCTACGCAAGGAATGGATGTGGAGGTTGGTGGAGACCTGGATCTCATCTTTGACAGGCCGGCCCGCGAACTTCGGCTGGTGGGGAGTCTCGAGGCGGTTCGGGGCTCCTACGGGCAGTTCGGCCGAGTATTCGACGTACAAGCTGGCACCGTCGAGTTCGTCGGCACTCCTGGGATTGACCCGTCGCTCTCCATCCAGGCCGTGCACAGTCTTCGGCGGGAGACGGCGGAGCCCATCAACGCCATCGCGAATGTCGGGGGAACACTACAGAACCTGCAGGTGACTCTTTCGAGCGACACGCAGCCGCCTATTCCGGAGTCCGATCTCATTAGCTATATGCTGTTCGGGCGGCCCTTGTACGCACTCGCTTCTGGGGAGATCTCGGTTGTCGAAGGGGCGGCGGCCGGTTTGGTCCGTGCCACGCTGAGCCTAGGGGTGAGCCAGCTCGGCTCGACGTTCAGCCGGAGCCTGGGCATGGACTATTTTTCCATAAGCTCAGTCCAGCAGTCAGGGGGGTTTGGCGTTTTCAGGACCCCGAATGGAATATTCGCTGACACGCAGGTCGAGATGGGTCGATATGTGGATGAAAACGTCTTCCTGGCGGTTACTTTGCGGCCGCTGACCGGGTCGGGTGCGCTTCGTCGGACTCAATTACCAGGGGGAAGGCTGGAGTGGCGGGTAAGGGAGTTCTGGTCGGCAGAGGGCTTTCTCCAAGACCGGTTTGCCCGTCTGGGTGCAGCTAATTTTGGTGAACTAGACAATGACTTTCGGCGTGTATTTGGTATCTCTTTGTTTCGGGAATGGGGGTACTGAGAGGGCACCCCTACTCCCGACCAGGGGTACGACAAACGAGTTGTAAGCGATCCGCGATTGAGAAGGGTCGAGGATCATACCAAACAGATTGAGGCCTAAAAGATGATGCAGCGATTGAAGGTTTTTGTACTCATGGCGGGACTCACCGCGCTCCTGGTGATCCTTGGAGGATACTTCGGAGGGCAGCAGGGAGCGATTCTTTTCTTCGTGCTAGCCGCAGTCATGAACTTCGGGATGTTTTGGTTTAGCGATAAGGCAGTGCTCCGGATGTACAAAGCCCGAATCGTTAGCCCCGAAGATGCACCGGAGCTGTATCAGATGGTCGATCGTCTCCGGCAGCGTGCTGAGCTTCCCATGCCGACCTTGGCGATTGCTCCCTCGGAGCAGCCCAATGCCTTCGCTACGGGTCGAAGTCATAAGAAGGCTGTCGTGTGCGTGACCGCAGGGCTCCTGAAGCTCGTGGACCGCCGGGAGCTTGAAGGTGTTGTCGCTCATGAGCTTGCTCACGTGAAACATAATCACATGCTTGTATCAACTGTTGCGGCTACGATGGCGGGCGCGATCGCACTCTTGGCGTCGGTCGCCCGTTGGGGAGCGATTCTCGGTGGGGGACGCAATGGTAACCGGAATCCCCTCGCGTTGATCGTGATGTCGATCGTGGCACCGCTGGCAGCGATGATCGTCCAGATGGCCATCAGCCGCGCAAACGAATTCCAGGCCGATCGTACAGGTGCCCAGATCGCCGGTGCTACAGAAGGTCTCTCCAGTGCACTTCAGCGGCTGGATGCCTACTCACGGAAGATCCCGATGCAGGTCAACCCTGCCGCTGCTCAACTCGCCATAATAAACCCTCTTGCCGCGGTGCGCGGACGAGGATTCACGAAGCTCTTCAGCACGCATCCGCCTACCGAAGAGCGTGTCGCCCGTCTCGGGGAACTGCGGGGTCTTTGACCTCGAACTCCTATACCTGGGTTTGTACTTGTAGGGCCGATCTCCTAGAGGGCACTTAGTCCGGATGGCCCGAGACTCGCTGGTGATCCGGGGTGCCAGGGAACACAACCTCCAAGATATTTCTCTGGAGATTCCTCGGGAGTGCCTCGTGGTCATCACGGGCATCTCAGGTTCAGGTAAGAGTTCACTGGCTTTCGACACGATTTATGCCGAGGGCCAGCGGCGTTATGTCGAATCGCTCTCTGCGTATGCCCGACAGTTCGTCGGGATGATGGAGAAACCCGACGTCGACTCGATAGAGGGGCTCTCCCCCGCGATATCTATCGAGCAGAAAACGACCTCCAAGAATCCCCGATCGACGGTCGGGACGGTCACGGAAATTTACGACTACCTCCGTCTCCTTTGGGCACGGGTCGGGACGCCCCACTGTCCCGAATGTTTGCGGCCCGTGCTTCGACAGTCCTCCACGCAAATCGTGGATCAGATCATTGGGCTCGGCGAAGGGATTCGCATTCAGGTGCTGGCCCCGCTCGTCAGGGGGCGGAAGGGCGAGTTCCGCGAGCTCTTTCAGAAAGCCCGCAAGCAGGGGTTCGTTCGTGCCCTAGTCGACGGTGAGACCCAAGCCCTCTCCACCCCACCGCAACTCAATCGGTTTGAGAACCACAGCATAGCGGTCATCGTCGATCGGCTACTAATCAACTCGGAGGACCGCGCTCGACTGGCGGACTCGGTCGAGGTCGCGCTTCGGGCCGGCGAAGGGGTCCTGGAGATATTGGAGCATTCGCCAGGCAGAGGTGACCCGATCTCACATCTCTTCAGCGAACACTACGCCTGCCTTCACTGTGGAATCAGCCTGCCGGAGTTGGAGCCCCGTCAGTTCTCATTTAACTCGCCGTATGGAGCGTGTTCGGAGTGCGATGGCTTGGGCACCCGGCGTGAAGTCAGCCCCGAGTTGATCGTGGGGGATGGGCAGATCTCCATCTTGGAAGGGGTCGTGCTCCCTTGGGGAGAACCGCGCGGGCAGCTCAAGCAATCGGTGGTACGGGGACTTGCGGAAGCGTACGAGTTCGACCCGGCGGCCCCATGGGTGGCTCTGCCGGAAGAAGCACGTGAAGCGGTTCTCTTTGGCTCTGGAAGCATGAAGATCCGCTTCCCATACCGCAGAGGCCGGAGGGACCGAAGCTACGTGCGAGCTTGGGAAGGCGTGGTGGAGGGTGTTTCTCGACGCTACAAGGAGACATCCTCCGACGCAGTCCGAACCCAGCTAGCACAGTTCATGACTACCCTCCCATGCGGTGCTTGCAAGGGCGCTCGGCTGCGGATGGAGTCGCTTGCGGTTACCGTGGGAGGACGATCTATCGGTGCCGTGGGTGAACTCTCGATCTCTGAGGCCCGCACCTTCTTCGAGTCGCTCCCCGTCTCAGGGGAGACTCAAGGATCGGGCGCTTCCCAGCCCTCCGACATAGCCCCTCTTTCAGCGGAGATCGCCGGGCCGATCTTGAAGGAGGTTAGGGATCGACTTCAGTTCATGGAGAACGTCGGTCTTCAGTACCTAACGCTTGGACGGAGTGCCGGCACTCTGTCCGGAGGAGAGGGTCAGCGGATCCGTCTCGCCACTCAGATTGGAAGTCGATTGGTTGGGGTGCTCTACGTCCTGGACGAACCCTCGATCGGCCTCCACCAGCGCGACAACGCCCGATTGCTGGCTACGCTCGAGTCGCTACGGGATCTAGGCAACAACGTTCTTGTCGTGGAGCACGACAAGGAGACGATTCGGAGAGCCGATTATCTTGTGGATCTTGGTCCTGGAGCGGGTCGGCAGGGTGGCCAGATCGTTGCCGCAGGTTCCGTGGATCAGGTCCTCGCCCAGGAAAGGTCCCTTACCGGGGCCTATCTCCGGGGGGATCTAGAGATACCAGTGCCCGAATCGAGGCGATCACCCGACCCGGAGCGTCGTCTGATCTTGCGGGGAGGAGATGGCCACAACCTGAAGCACGTCGACGCGGCGTTTCCCTTAGCCTGTTTCATTTGCGTCACCGGCGTGTCCGGTTCTGGGAAGTCGACCCTCGTCAACGAGACGCTTTGCCGGGCCCTGGCCCGTCACTTCTACGGGTCGAAGCGTCTCCCACTCTCTCATGTGGCTGTGGAAGGGATCGAGAAGATCGATAAGGTAATTGAGGTTGATCAATCCCCTATCGGGCGGACTCCGCGTTCGAATCCGGCCACGTATACGGGGGTTTTCACGCCCATTCGGAAGCTCTTTGCGGAGCTACCCGAGGCTCAGATGAGAGGGTATGCTCAGGGCCGTTTTTCCTTCAATGTCAAGGGGGGGCGCTGCGAATCCTGCTCGGGTGACGGGCTGGTGAAGATCGAGATGCATTTCCTGCCCGACGTCTATGTGCTGTGCGAGGTCTGTCGAGGGAAGCGGTACAATCGTGAGACGCTCGATGTTCAGTACCGAGGGAAGAGCATCGCCGATGTCTTGTCTATGACGGTCGAAGAGGCTCTGGAGTTTTTCCAAGCAGTTCCGAGGATTCGGAAGCAGCTGAAGACCCTGTCCGATGTTGGGTTGGGTTATATCCACCTCGGTCAGTCCGCCACTACCCTCTCGGGTGGAGAGGCGCAACGGGTCAAACTATCCACCGAGCTCTCGAAAAGGGCTACCGGACGGACCCTTTACATCCTCGACGAACCCACAACTGGTTTGCACTTTCAGGATGTGAAGGTGCTCCTCGAGGTGCTTCATCGCCTCGTAGATCGAGGCAACACGGTCATCGTGATCGAGCACAACTTGGAGGTTGTCAAGACTGCTGATTGGATTCTGGATCTAGGGCCTGAGGGAGGAGAGCAGGGAGGACGGATCGTTGCTGAGGGGACTCCGGAGGCTGTCGCTCGGGATCCCGACTCCTTTACTGGTTGCTATCTCACTGAGATGTTGGAGAGAAACTCGATCCGGGCCTGATCTGAGCTGAGGAGGAGCGTCACTGCGGGTGCCTGGGACAGAGCCATGTGTTAGACTGTCGCCGGAAACCCGTACCCGGACCTCTTTTACGAATCTTTCGAGTCCTGCAAACGTAGGGACGGTAACAACGTTTCCCGACCGATGTCGGATTTCGGAGGGGCGATATCCAATCAGAATAGACGGTATCCGAGTTGTCTCAGCAGAGGGGGGGGAACATGCTGACCCGCCAGGATCTGGATAGCTACCTCATTCGCATGGATGTCGACCGACTAGGTCAGAGGAGGACTTAAACTAGCCCGTGGCTGTGGATATCGTGTTCCTGAACGACGAGTACCTCCCCCGTGACGACGCCTTTGTATCTGTTGACGACCGTGGGTTCATGTTTGGAGATGGCGTTTACGAGTTCACTCCGGTCTACGGTGGTCATTTCCTTCGGATGGGGAGTAGGCTGGACCGGCTACGGGCCGGTCTACGGGAACTCAGGATCGACTACGATGTTGGAGTGGTGGAGGAGATTTACCATGAGCTGCTCGGCCACAACGGACTCGCGGAAGAGCCCATGGCGGTCGTGTACTTGCAGGTGACCCGCGGTCCGGCCCCCCGGACGCACGCGTTCCCTCCCGCTGGAACGAGCCCAACCGTCTACGCTTATGCAGGTCCATTTTGCCGACCGCCACATTCGGAGTGGGAAAAGGGTACGACCGCGGTCACCTTCCCAGACTTCCGATGGGGCAGAGTCGACATAAAGACCCTTCAGTTACTGCCCAATGTCTTGGCGCAAGAGGCTGCCCAGAGAGCGGGGGTCGACGAGGCGATCTTGGTCCGAGATGGGATAGCGCTAGAGGGGGCCCGAAGCAACCTGTTCGTAGTCTTAGATGGAATCATTCGAACGCATCCCGCATCCAACCAAATCCTGTCCGGGATCTCTCGTGAACTGGTTCTCGACTTGGCGCGGGAGCGGAGGTACGAGATCCAGGAGGGACCGACGCCGGTGGAAAAACTGTGGCAGGCGTCTGAGGTTTTCCTTACCGGTAGCAGTAGTGAAGTCTGCCCGATCGTTCGCATCGATGGGACGGAAATTGGCCCCGGAACCGTTGGACCGATCACCGGGGACCTCTATGACGCCTTCATCCGGAGCGTGGGTTAGGAGCACTTAGGGTCGGAGTGGGATTCCCTCCTCGATGTCCGTCAGGTGAAGAGAAAATGAACCGACGATTGGGACCTTCGAGCTGAGACGCACGAGTAGTCGACGCTCGTCGTCGGAGAAGTACACTTCCGCCTCCCCCCCTTCGCCGAAGAGCCCCGGTGACTTGATTATGGGGCGAACAACGATGGTATCAAATGTTCCCGCAGGAACTTGGATGGTTTCCTTTCTCAGAACCTCCAGAATCACGGGGTTCCTGTCGGCTCTGAAGTAGCGGTCGAGAGTGTAGGTTTCCCCGACCTTGAGGGGAAGCGAGCGAGCGAAGTAGATGAAAGAGATATCGTCTAGGGGTAGGTTGGTTACTAGTTTCTCGCTTTCACCCGTGTCTGTCCGTTCCCAGAATCCTGCCTCGGGATAGATTTCGTAGTTTCGATTTGCCCGATAGCGAACCTCATGGATATCCCTGATAGACCTGAGGGTAGCGAGCGTCTCGATGTCGATCCATGATTGGTAGTGGTTGTCGACTTGCGCGAAGAGAATGCCACCCTGGATCATCCACGTGACGTAGTAGGACGAACGACCCCTCACGGGTTCAACGTTCCTGACCCGCATCAACCCACTACCCACGGACAGTGGCCCCAGCTTGACCTGGTATGCGGTTGTTTCCCCGGGCCCGAAGGGCACCCGTGCGATCGAACTTTCAATCAAGGTAGGTAGCGGAACAGCGCGCATCCCAGATGAGCTTTGAGCGGACAGCGTATGGACGCAGGCTCCAGAAACAAAGCTGGATAAGAACAGCGACCCGATCCACCACCAGACATCTCGTGACCCGCTGACAGTTCCTGTTGGCATCCTCATTGATCTTGCCCTCCCCAGCGTCTACTCCGTTCCTGAGGCTATCCCAAAGCAGCGAACCTCACCCGGTGCCCGTCTCCTACTGGTAAATTAGGACCCGGTCCCGCAATTCCCGAAATTCTTCTCCGTCCTGCTCCCAACTCTGGGTGATCGCGGTCGCAGACTCCCCTTGTTCGACACCGTTTCGTAGCCGTCGGGTCCCGGCAAGGCGATCGAAGTGTTCAATGTGCCACTGCCACCGGTCTCCGGACATTCGCCTCACTTCTACGAGTAACACGACCGCAGTAAGAGTGGGATTGTAGCTTTCCGGTTCGGTTACTTCGAGGCGGACCCCACTCACTTCGACGCCATCGAACTTGCCATCGCCAGGATCGTGAGGAGTGAATCGGGCCGGGTGGAACCGTACACCGGAGAGCCCCGCCCCGGAGAGGATACGAGCGAGCTCGTCACCATCCAACCAGGGGGCTCCAACCCACTGGAAGGCACGCTCCGTTCCTCTTCCGACAGACAGATTTGTACCCTCGAATAGGCATGTGCCGGAGTAATGAAGTGCGCTCTCCAGATCGGGCATGTTGGGTGAAGGCGAACGCCAGGGAAGACCTGTGTCCGAAAACATAGTGTCTCGGGACCAGCCCTCAATGGGAACCACTCGGAGGTCGACTTCGACACCAAAGGACCGGCGAAAGAGGATTGCCAGTTCGCCTGGCGTCATCCCATGACGCATCGGAAGTGGGTAGCGGCCTACAAAGGACGCGAAGGCCGGATCGAGAATATTTCCCTGAACGTGACGGCCGCCGACAGGATTGGGTCGATCCAGAACAATGAATGGGATCGACGCCTCCCCTGCCGCCTCCATTGCAAGCGCCATCGTGTAGATGTACGTGTAGTACCGTGCCCCAACATCCTGGATGTCGAAGAGAAGGATTTCGATCCCGTCGAGCATCGAAGGGGTGGGTTTCAGCGTTTCTCCATAGAGAGAATGGATGGGGAGACCAGTCTGGACGTCCACCTGATCCGCGACATCCACTCCAGCCTCGACGGTCCCGCGAATCCCATGCTCTGGAGAGAAGAGGGCGACAAGCTCAATCCCTAGGTGGTCAGAGAGTCGGTCGATCGATGGGACGCCATCCGCCCCGATACCGGTCTGATTCGTGATGAGTCCAACTCGGCGACCCTGCACAAGATGAATGGAGTCCGTGAGCAGTACATCGACCCCAGGCCTCACGACCCCATCTTCATCGTCTGTGGATCCACAGCTGGCCGCAAGGAGAACGTTCGAGACCGCAGCCACCATCCTCCACCGAGTGGATTGTCGCTGCATCGGGATTCTCCTAGTTTTTCTTTGTGTCAGAGTCTCCCGGGGATGGGAGTCCCCGGGGAAATCCGTTCTCGGCCCCTCGGTCCGAACATCGGCTGCCCGTCTGGCCAGGTCAACGAGGGAGCATGCTCTTCCGTGTACCCTTCGACGGCCGGTGTATGCTTAAGAGATCCGTGTTCTACCTTCTCCTGATCGTTTCCCTCGCCGGAAGTTGTGGGCCAGAGTCGAATACGGTCAACACACCGGCTCCCATCCCCCCATCCCGAGAGGCGTCCTCGTTGAGCGAGGTGGTGAGGCCAGCCATTGACCAGGCCGTGTCTACGGACCCCCCCCTCACCGGTGTGGTGGCAGTCCTGTCCCCGGTTGGCCCGGGAGTTGGGTCTGTTCCTCCACCGGTGTCACCCACTGCTCCGGTCGACTCGCCCGAGGATCTTTCCCCGGCTATCTGGGCAGCGGAGATCTTTGGTCGACTCTCGCTCCGTCAGAAGGTCGGCCAGATGATCATGCCAAGGGTCCTAGGTGACTTTGCTCCGGAAGGATCTGAGTCCTTCGAACGGATTGCAGCCCTCATTGATGACCAAGAGGTTGGAGGGGTCATCGTCTCGGTGGGGACTCCTACAGATATCGCGACAAAGCTCAACGTTCTTCAACGGCGTTCAAATCTGCCGCTTCTGGTCGCGGCAGATCTCGAGACGGGCGCGGGATTCCGGATGCGGGGAGCGGTGTATCTTCCCGGGGGCACCGACCTTGGAGGGGCCTCGGACTTTCCTTCCCTGATGGCTTTGGGTGCCACCGGGGACCCATTCTTCGCTTACGAGATGGGTCGGATTACGGCAGAAGAGGCGCGTGCCGTAGGGATCCATATCCCGTTTGCCCCTGTTCTGGATGTGAACAACAATCCCGAGAACCCAGTTATAAATACAAGATCATTCGGAGAGGACCCGGAGTTGGTTGCGGCTATGGGGGTGTGTTTCGTTGAGGGCATTCAGGATTATGGGGCGATTGCGACGGGAAAGCACTTTCCCGGTCATGGTGATACGGACGTTGATTCGCATCTCGCGTTGCCGGTGATCAGGGTGGACCGTGGTCGAATGGAGGCGGTCGAGTTGGTTCCCTTCAGGAAGGCGATCGCCGCCGGGATGGGAGCGGTGATGACGGCACATATTGCGTTGCCTGAGTTGACGGAATCTCCGGATCTTCCAGCAACGCTTTCTCGGAATGTTCTCACGGGACTCCTGAGAGAGGATTTGGGATTCGATGGTTTACTCTTTACGGATGCCATGAACATGGACGCCATCGACCGACTCTTCACAAGAGAAGAAGCCGCTGTCCGGGCGGTCGAGGCTGGGGCCGATGTCATACTCATGCCACCGGACCCGGAAGCAGCCATTCGGGGAGTTGTGAATGCGGTCCTTTCTGGTCGCCTTACGGAGTCCCGGATTGAGGATTCCGTGGGGCGGATCCTCCGATCAAAGGGTGAGATGGGACTCCATCGAGACCGGCTGGTGGACCTTGAGTCCGTTCACATGCGGGTAGGGATTGAATCGAACGTTGCAGTCGCTCAGGAGATCGCCGACCGTTCGCTTACCCTCTTGAGAAATGAACGCGATCTTTTGCCATTGGCCGGAACGCGCACCGCAAATGTGCTGTCAATCACCTACCGCGAGAGCAACGACCTGATGGCTGGCCGGGCGTTCAACGAGCGTCTCCGTGAAACCTATCCACGGCTTCGGACAGTGGTGGTCGAGAGCGATGTGTCTGCGGAGGAGTACGGCCGTCTTTCGCAGCAGGCTCGTGGGATGGACCTGATCGTGATCTCCCTTCACATTACCGCGGTCTCGTCCGAAGGGAATGTCGCGGGCACCCCCGCTCTGATGGATTTCCTTCGGGGGATCAGTCGGTCGGGTCGCCCCAACGTTGTGGTCTCCTTTGGGAATCCGTACCTCCTTAGCGAATTTCCAGACATTCAATCCTATCTCATGGCCTGGAGCGGAGCTGAGGTGAGCCAGCGTGCGGCTGCCCGAGCGCTCGTCGGGGAAATCGGGATCCAGGGGCGGACCCCGACTCGGATTCCCCCGGACTTTGACATCGGGGCAGGACTCCAGGTGCCCATATCTGCTTCTGCTTTGCTCGGAGCCGCAGGAGTTTGCGAATGATCCGAGGCCTGAGTTCTTCAGGGATCTCACTGGGCCGACCCGAGATCCGTGGAGTTGTGTCGATGCTCAGGTTCTTGGCGCTGGCATGCGTATTCTTGGGATTGCCTGGATGCGTTTCCATCGGCTCGAATCCGTCCTCCGCCTTTCCCACCGGGGGTGATCTCGACTCCAGGCCCTACCTTGTCTCTGAGCTGGACGAGAGAGCGAGCGACTGGGTCGAGGACACGCTCGAGGGCCTGACCCTACGTGAAGCAGTCGGGCAGCTTGTCTTTCCGTGGATCTCCGGTGCGTACGCTGCCGAGGACGATCCGGAACTCCTCAAGGCTTTTGAGTGGGTCAATCGCTGGGGGATCGGGGGGGTCGTGATCTCGATCGGGACCCCGCACGCGTATGCAGCGAAACTGAATGCGCTCCAGGAGTGGTCGGATGTACCCCTCCTCGTAACCTCCGACTTCGAGAACGGAGGTCCCGGGATGCGACTCAACCACAGTTATGCACTGCCTACTCTGCTTCCCCAGGGAGGAGGCACGAGCTTTCCGCCCACGATGGCGTTCGGGGCGGTAGGCGAAGAGGAAGAGGTAGAGCAATTCGCAAGGATCACTGCGCGGGAGGCGCGCGCGGTAGGAGTTCACCTCAACTTCGCGCCGGTTCTGGATGTGAATTCCAATCCAGAGAACCCCATCATCAATACTCGAGCCTTTGGTGAGTCTCCAGCGGATGTGGCCCGGCTCGGCCGTGCGTACATACGAGGCGCTAGGCAGGGAGGTGTCTTGACGACGGCGAAGCACTTTCCCGGGCATGGGGATACCCAGGTCGATTCCCATCTAGAGTTACCAGAAGTGACTGCAGACCGGATGCGTCTCGATCAGGTCGAGCTGATCCCCTTTTGGGCGGCAGTGGACGAGGGAGTCGATGCCGTGATGACCGCTCACGTCTCTATTCCTGGGATCCTCGGCTCTGGGGCTCCCCCGGCCACTCTTTCCCCGGAGTTCATGACCGAACTCTTGCGAGAGGAGATGGATTTCTCGGGTCTCCTCTTCACCGATGCGCTGAGCATGGGGGCGATTGCCGACGCCTATGGGGCTGGGGAGGTCGCTGTCCTCGCCCTGGAGGCTGGCGCTGACGTCATCTTGATGCCCGAGTCTGTCCCTGCGGCGATCGAGGCAGTCGTGGAATCTGTCGAAGCGGGGCGCGTATCCCGATTCCGCATCGATGAGTCTGTCCGGAGAATCCTGACGGCTAAGGTCAGGGTTGGGCTGGATCGTAACCGCACCGTTTCGCTGGATGAGGTGACCCAGGTTGTCGGGACTACAGAGCACCGGGATATGGCCAACGAAGTCGCGACTCGTGCCATCACTCTTCCAAGGGACCGGGATGGGCTGGTCCCTCTCGATCCTGAGGGGATCCGCCGGGTTCTCAGCATTACCTATGCTGTCCCCGCTGACCTCGTGGCCGGTCAGGAGTTCGATGCCTCCTTGGCCGGGTTGGTTTCGGAGATCGAAGCAGCTCGCATCGGTCCCGATACTTCGGGGGAGGAGCTCACTGAGCTCTTGGCCCGGGCTGTGTCTTTCGACATGGTACTCGTCAGTGCCTATGTGCCACCACGGGCAGGAGCCGGATCGGTAGCGCTGCCGGACGACGTTCAGTCGTTTGTTAGGTCGCTAGGCTCGCGTCAACCGACGGTTCTGATCTCTCTCGGTAACCCTTATCTGTTAAACGCCCTACCCTCGATTGGGACCTATCTGATTGCCTGGGGGGACCGGGAGGTCTCACAGCGAGCGGTGGCCCGGGCCATCGCAGGTGCTGAGCCTATCAGCGGCCGTTTGCCGATCACGCTGCCCGATCTGCATGAGCGAGGAGAGGGGTTGGACCGGGAGGCAATCCAGATGATCGGCGCTTTAGAGGAAGGGCGTGCTGATCCTCTTGACCTCATCCCCGCTCCTGATAGTCCGGAGTTCCAGACACCTCCGATTCCAGAAGGGGTTCCTGCCCCCGGGAGCTGGCGGACCCTTACCATCTCGCCCCTTGAGGCAGATCCTGGCACCGTCGGGATGGACGCAGTAGCCCTGGAGGAGCTGGATGCCTACGTGCTCAATGCCCTGGCGGACTCGGTCGCGCCCGGTGCTGTGCTCGCCATAGCTCGCGGTGGCAAGCTCGTTCGCTTGCGGGGTTACGGCCGTCTGGACTGGGAGCTGGGGAGTCCCAAGGTCACCCCGTTTTCGCTGTACGATATCGCTTCACTAACTAAGGTCGTAGGCACGACCACGGCGGTCATGATCCTCACGGAGGAGGGGGTCATCAATCTGGACGATCTGGTCATCCGCTACCTTCCAGAGTTCTCGCGTGGAGACGCGAGAAAGGCGGAGGTCACCATCCGGGATCTCCTCCTTCACCGGGCCGGCCTTCCCCCTTTCCGACTGTTCTTCGAGGAGCTAGAGGGCTCCGAAGCGGTGAGGGCGGCAGTCTATGAAATTCCCCTCGATGCTCCCCCGAGGTCGGGAACTGAGTACTCGGACATTGGGTTTATGACCCTGGCTTGGGTCGTCGAGGCAGTGACAGGCGAGCGCTTAGACCGATTCCTGGAGCGCAGGGTGTTCCGCCCCCTAGGGATGTTTGACACAGGATTCAATCCTGATCGGTTGGAGAGGGAACGAATTGCTCCAACGGAGCGCGACACCGAGTATCGACCGTACCTCATCGTCGGGGAGGTTCACGACGAAAATGCTCACGCGATGGGCGGAGTTGCCGGTCACGCCGGGTTATTCTCGACCGCTCAGGATCTGGCGGTGCTCGGAGGCCTACTTGCTAACCGTGGAATGCTGGAGGAGTGCGACTTTCAGCCGAGGAGCGGAGTCCCCTGCGGTGCACGGAGCAACCCGATTCGCACCCGTTTCCTGGACGAGGAAACCATCCGGCGTTTTACGGCCCGAGCAGGATTGGAGTCGAGCCGGGCCCTGGGCTGGCACACGCCCTCGGGCCAGTCTTCCTCGGGGGATTACTTCAGTGCACAGTCATACGGCCACACGGGGTTTACGGGGACCTCCATCTGGATTGATCCGGAACCAGACCTCTTCGTAATTCTTTTGACTAACCGGGTGAACCCCACTCGGGACAACACCCGCCACATCCCCTTTCGCCGAGCTATTCACGACTTGGCGATAGCCGCTATTTCCGACCGAGAAATCTCCCCTAGGGATAGTAGATGACCGGACTGGACTGGTCCGTAGTCATCCTCTATTTCGTTTTGGCCACGGGAATCGGCGTGTCTCTGGCTAGGAGAGGGGGGCGCTCGCTTGCCGACTACTTCGTGGGTGGCCGAGTTCTCCCGTGGTGGCTGGCCGGAACCTCAATGGTGGCGACCACCTTCGCGGCGGATACCCCATTAGCGGTCACGGAGCTGGTTGTTCAGTACGGGGTGGCGGGGAATTGGCTCTGGTGGAATATGGTGATGAGTGGGATGCTCACTGTGTTCTTTTATGCTCGGCTCTGGCGGCGGGCTGGGGTCCTTACCGATGTCGAATTCACCGAGCTCCGCTACGGTGGGAAGCCTGCAGCGATTCTCAGGGGTTTCAGGGCGGGTTACCTGGCGATACCCATCAACCTGATCGTCATGGGATGGGTCAACCTCGCCATGGTGGAGATCGCATCTGTGGCTCTGGACATCCCACGTCTCTGGGCTCTTCTGGTCTGCTTCTTCCTCGCTTCTGGCTACTCCGTACTGTCCGGGCTATGGGGAGTTGTGGTGACGGACTTCTTTCAGTTCGGGCTAGCGGTGGGAGGCGCCGTGGTGCTAGCGGTGTTTGCGGTGGACGCCGTGGGTGGGATTTCGGGACTGGAAGCAGGTCTTTCCGAGGTCTACGGATCATCCGAAAAGGCGCTCGCCCTCCTTCCTAGCGAAGGCGCAGCCTGGATGCCCGCGATCACCTTCACTGTCTACCTGGGAATGAATTGGTGGGCATCATGGTATCCGGGTGCTGAGCCGGGGGGCGGTGGATATATCGCGCAGAGGATTTTTTCCGCCCGTACTGAAAAGGATGGGGTTCTCGCTACACTCTGGTTCAACGTGGCACACTACGCGGTCCGCCCCTGGCCCTGGATCTTGGTCGCGCTCTCCTCAACGATCCTCTACACGGACCTGGAAAACCCGCGTCAGGGCTACGTGATGGCGATCATGGATCTCCTTCCGTCCGGTATCACAGGGCTATTGCTGGCGGGTCTTGCCGCTGCATACATGTCCACGATCTCTACCCAATTGAACTGGGGGGCCAGCTATCTCGTAAATGATGTGTATGCGCGGTTCATCCGGACGGATGGAGAAGAGGCACACTTCGTCAGGGTGTCTAGAGGCGTGACCGTGCTGCTGATGCTTGCGTCACTCCTCGTGACGTATTTCATGACCTCCATTGAAGGGGCCTGGAGGTTCCTTCTAGCAATCGGTGCGGGGACGGGACTGGTTCTCATCCTCCGGTGGTATTGGTGGAGGATCAACGCCTGGTCGGAGATTTCCGCGATGGTAGCCTCGCTGGTTGTCAGCCTGGTCCTCTGGTTTGGAGCGGGACTAGACCCTGACAACCCCGGGCAGTGGGCTGGAATCATGATCGCGACCGTCTTGAGCTCAACGGTCGTATGGGTTGCGGTGACCTTCCTGACCACTCCGGAGTCTGACTCGGTCCTTGATGGTTTCTACAAGAAGGTGCGTCCAGGCGGCCCCGGCTGGTACGGCGTGGCGAGTCGACTCGGGTTCGGACGGGAGGGAGTCGACGGTGGGGCACTGAACTGGACGAATTGGGCCGCCGGTGTCACTGCGGTGTACACGGCCCTCTTTGGAACGGGGAAGGTGATCTTCGGAGATTGGGGACAGGCAGTGGTTTTCCTCGGAATCTCACTACTTTCATTCGCCTGGATTGCGAAGAATCTCAGGTCGATGCCTGCCGACCGCGTCAACCTGGGCACTTGAGGTTCCCGGCTCCTCACTCTTCAAGTCCTCCCAGGAGGGGCCAAACACCAGTGAGCTTGATTCAGATGCGTCAGGAATGAGCAGGGCGTGGAGTCGACGGACTAAGCCCGGCGCCTGATCCTCGTCGACTACGAAGGTCAGGTTTAGATCATTCGCTGCTTGACTGACCAGATGCACGCGGCGTTCCTCAAAAGTCTCAAGGGCTGGTCCCATCCGAGGCAACATCGTCCGGATTCGGCTGCCCACAAGACTCACTGCGGCGCAGGGCTGTATGATTCGGACCCCACAGAACGCGGAGAGCCGTGTCTCCAATTCGTCGAGGGTCTCCTGGTTGAGGCGGGTGGCCCGAGAGTCCAGAGATACCGTCACGTTGGTCTCGGAAGTGGACACGAGGTCAACGGACAGGCCGATTTGGTGGAACACTGAGAATGCGCGCGCGAGGAACCCCACCTCGTGCCACATACCGAGGGTCTCCATCGAGACCAACACGACTCTCCGCTTCCACGAAATGGCTTTAACCTGAGCTGGCCCCGCGTTTTCGGTCCGATCGATTATCGTGTTCGGAGCGGTTGGATCCAGCGTGCTCTTGAGGTGGATGGGAATCCCGCGGTCCCGGAGCGCTCGTATAGCCCGCGGGTGCAGTACCTGGCTCCCCGTAGTCGCAATTTCCTGCGCCTCCTGATAGTTCAGACGTCGGAGGAGTCGGGCGGAGGGCACGACCTGAGGATCCGCACTGAACATTCCGGGCACATCGGACCACACCTCGAGGCGGTCCGCGCCCCACTTTCCGGTGAGATACGCCGCCGCAGTATCTGAGCCACCACGACCCAAAACCACGGTCTCTCCCTTTTTATTTCGAGCCGTGAACCCCTGGGTCAGACCGATCCCCACGACAGTGTCCAGGCGTGTTTCAAGATCCTGATCCAGCTCCGTGTCACACTCAGCCGAGAGCCAGACAGCGTCTCCGGACTGCCGACCGGTGGTGACCGCGGTGAGGAGTTCGCCTGCTTCGAGCCATTCGACTGGAATTCCATGAGATCGGAGGTAGGCAGCACCGATGCGCGCCGATAGGCGTTCGCCGAAGGCCAATATCCGAGCTCGCACTCGGGGCGTGACCTCCCCGGTCAGAGCGATTCCTTCAGCAGCCCCCCTCAGCTCGGCAAATTCTTCCCGGAGGATAGATGGACCGTCCAGACTGAGCTCCAGAGCGAGACGGTGGTGACGTTTGGTCAGACCCTCTAATAGCCTCAAGTGACGCTCTGCGATCGCTTCTTCCGGGAGAAGGTCGAGACCGTCCGTAATTCCGGAGAGAGCCGAATGAACGACGAGAATCTTCTCCCCCACATCTAGACGGGTCCGGGCAAGCCGGGAGATGGCTTCCCATCCGGCGGCAGAGGAGACGCTGGAGCCCCCAAACTTGAGAACAACCCGGGGTGCGGTCGGAGTGGACATCGACGTGAGGGCTAGGTTGGAGAATTGTACAAGGTTTGAGGATAATCGAATTTTCCCCCGAGGACAGTCACTTTCCCCTCGTCCTCCTCCCATAGATTTCTATGTTCATCGGAATGCTCGCCGTGGGATGGTGCGTCCTCCGGTAGTACCTTCCTCGTCTGGAAGGTATTCGAGTGTTAACGGAGAGATGCGGATGGCTGCTTTCAGCCCCCTAGACTTTGCCGTTGTAGTGGTCTACTTGCTCAGCGTTACAGCTTGGGGCGCGTGGCTCGGACGTAATCAGCGAAGCGCGAGCGACTACTTCCTGGGCGGTAGGGATCTGCCGTGGGGTGCGGTGCTCCTCTCCGTCGTGGCCACTGAGACCAGTACTCTCACCTTTCTCTCCATCCCGGGTGTAGCCTACTTGGGGAACCTGGGCTTTCTTCAGCTCACCCTCGGCTACTTGGTCGGCCGGGTGGTTGTCGCGGTGGTCTTGCTTCCCGCCTACTACCGCGGTGATCTGAATACGGCGTACGCGTTACTTGAGAAGCGATTCGGCATCGGTACCCGCCGGTTCACCTCCGGTGTCTTCATGATTACCAGGCTCTTGGCCGACTCGGTTCGGTTGTTTGCCACGGCCATCCCTCTCGCTTTGATCACGGGATGGCCATACCCCTTATCGATCGCGGTCATCGGGGTACTGACGCTCGTCTACACCTATTTCGGTGGGATTAGAGCTGTAGTCTGGGTGGACGCACTACAAATGGGTCTGTATCTGGTCGGCGCAGCCAGCGCTCTCTGGGTACTCCACTTTATGGTTCCGGGGGGATGGGGCGCAGTGCTTGAAAACGCAGCTGCTGCTGACAAACTTTCCTTGTTGGATTTTTCTCTAGATCTCTCGGTACCCTATACCCTCTGGGCGGGTCTGTTTGGGGGGGGCTTCCTCGCGATGGCTTCCCACGGGACGGATCAACTCATCGTGCAGCGTTTACTGACGTGCCGTGACCTGAGATCCTCCCAGAAGGCATTGATCGGAAGCGGCGTGCTGGTTCTCGTTCAGTTTGCGATCTTTCTAGTGATCGGTATCGGACTCTGGGCCTTTTACGAAGGACGGGAATTTCCGGTCGCCGACGAAATCTTTGCGACCTTTATCATCGAACAGCTTCCGGTAGGAATTACCGGCTTCCTGATTGCTGGGGTCTTTGCTGCGGCGATGTCTTCGTTGTCATCGTCCATCAATTCTCTCGCTTCGGCTGCGGTCTACGATTTCTGGGCTCCGCTCTCAAGGGCTGTGGGCGACGAGTTCAGGGTGTTGAGGGCTGGGAGGGTATTCACTCTGATCTGGGCATTCCTGCTGATAGCTATCGCTGTGGCGTATGTGCCGATGAGCGAGGATGCTACGGCGGTAGAGGTTGCCCTTACGATCGCCTCGCTCGTTTACGGAGGTCTCTTGGGCGCGTTCTTCCTCGGTATTGTCGATCGCCGGGCTAATCAACGGGGTGTAATTCTCGGAATGACCGTGGGGATCGGTATCGCTACATCGATCTGGATCCTGGCGGCGGCTTCGATAGGTTGGCCCTGGTTGGTACCGATTGGGGCATTCGTCACTGTGCTTGTTGGCGCGGCAACCAGTCGGCTGGCTTCCAGACGGGGGATGGGGTGAGCCAGCCCGTGGTTCGAGTTGTGGGTGTTGATGGGGGGGGGACGCGCATCCGGTGCATACTGGCTGACGGGGACGGTCGAACTCTAGCCCAATCTGAGGGGGGGGTGGGACTGCTCGGAACGGGAGAGGAAGGGGCAGTGGCCGATCGCTTGGTAAAACAGGCGAGAGATCTCGCCTCCGAGTCCGGTGCCTCGCTGCCAGTTGATGTATTGTGCGCCGGTCTCGCTGGCGTCGTGGGAAGACCCGCGGCCCGGGAGCATGTAGAACTGCGAGTCAGGGAAGCGGCAGTCGCTCGAAGCGTCCTGATCACACCGGATTATGAGGTAGCGTTTCTGGATGCGTTCGGGCACGGAGACGGGATCCTTATCATCGCCGGCACAGGCTCCGTCGCGGTCGGTCGAGCCGGGGACGGTCCCTTGGTTCGCGTTGGGGGCTGGGGCTCGCTGATCGGCGATGAAGGAAGCGGTTATCGAGTGGGTCTGGGGGGTGTGAGGGCGGTAATACGTGCTGCTGAGGACCGCAACCCCCCGTCGTCGCTCACCGAGAGTCTTTTTGGTGCGCTTGGCGTCGAGTCCGTGCGGCAGGTCTTTGAGTGGAGCGAAAGGGTCACCAAGGCGGAAGTGGCGGCCCTTGCTCCGCGGGTTATCGAGGAGGCTAACCGTGGAGACGAAGTGGCCTGTAAGATCTCTGCTCGTGCAGTGGAGGGGCTGGTGCAGCATGCCGAGGCCCTCACTCGAACCGTCCGGATCGCAGAGCAGCCAGCCATAGCGCTTGTTGGGGGATTGATCGAACCCGGGGGTCTCCTTCGGGACCGAGTCGTCCTCGCCTTGAAGAGTGCTGGATTCCGGACGATGCCTGATCGGGTGTCCCCAGTCCGGGGAGCCGTTCGGTTGGCCCTGGAGAGGTACGGTCACCGAGTCGCCTGAGGACTCAGAGCCACATTGGCTGCCAAGATTAGCGGCCTAGTGTCAGGGAAACGGTGAATTCAAATCCCCAAATCGTTTGCACTTCGACTGAGGAACCGGAAGAGCCTTCTCGGCCGAAACACGGGGGGATCAGCGCCCGGGTCCAATCCATAACAAAGACTCCCCGCTCCCCTCAAAGAATCTCTGAAGGGAGCGGGGAAAGAAGACTGCGTGAGGTTTACCAGCAGAGGCATGCGACCGCGCATACCACGAGAAGAGTCAGCGACCCGGGACCATGAGGTGTGCAGTTGACGTGCCGGCATCCATGATCCACACGCCGTCACTCTTTCTCGAATCCGGTATACCGAGGGACTCTCTGGTGGCGAACGGCACAACGATGCTCATGTGTGATCGAGCACTCGCTTGGTCAGCCCCCATCAGGTGGTCATAGATCGTACCGAACCCTGACACCGCCCGGGTGCCATCTCGCTCGGCTGCATCGAACATGGCCTGGATCTCATCGGAGGTTCCACCCGAGTTATTGAATGCGTGGTTTTGCTCGACCCGAGCGCGATTCTCCTCACTCGTGCAATGCGCGGCAAAGCGGTCGGCCGAACTTTCGTCCCAGCACATGACTCCATTCGAGCCTTGACGCAGGACTTCAATTGAACCGTCATCCGCGAATGTAATCACGGTTGCGTCTGCTTGGAGCCGGGCTGGCGCGGCAGCCACGGCGCGCGCGATCTCGGCATCTGCCATTTGCGCATTTGCCGCTGCCGGTACGGCTATGGCAGCACAGAGAATTAGGAAGATGCGTTTCATTGATGATCTCCAGTAAGAGTATAGTTGGTCGTCTTTTTGGGAGCCCGAGTTAGATTGGGGCACTGTAGTTCAGGAATCTGAAAAAGTATTCTGGCCCATTCTGGGTGGCAAGTAATAACGCGGGCTGCAGAAGGGTTAGCGACTCACTCGATCGATCAACGTAAGACTTCTTCGAGGGCCGTCGCAGCGTCGGTCTTATCGTCCCGGTACTTCACCACGATTGGTGCGTAGAGCTGGAGGCCCTGCTCCCTAGCGAAGCTTCCGTGCGCTGGCCTGGTGCCCGGCACCACCACCGCTCCTTCAGGCACACTCAGAGGATCTCCTTCACGGCTTCGATAGACGGCTCCCTTCACTAGGTCGAAGAGGGGCGTGGCTGAAGTGAGCTGTACACCTGGCGCGATGACTGCCCTCCGGCCCACGAGTACACCCTCGAACACTCCGACATTTGCCCCAATCATGGCTTCGTCCTCAATGATTACGGGTCGGAGTCCGATCGGCTCCAGAACTCCCCCTATCTGGGCTCCTGCACTCAGATGGACCTTCGCTCCAATCTGGGCGCAGGAGCCGACGAGGGCATGAGAGTCTATCATGGACCCCTCCCCGACCCATGCGCCGACGTTTACGTATGCGGGTGGCATGATGACGACCTGAGGGCCGAGGTAAACCCCGGCTCGGACTGAACTCCCTCCCGGGACGATCCTGACGTTTTCGGTGATTCCTTCGGTGTTTCGCAACGGAAGGGTGTCCCGGTCAAAGAATCGAAAGAGGGTATTCTGGCTCTCATCGTCCGGAAACATCTTGGTCTCGCCGGTCCGGAAAGCAAGGAGGATCCCCTGTTTCACCCACTCGACCGCCTGCCATCCATCGGTTTCCCGGGTCGCGGCCCTTACATCTCCTTTCTCCAAAGCAGCAAGGAGTTGGGCGACGATCGCACGGGCGGCGACGCGGTCCCGGAGGAGCGATTGATCTGCGAGCTGCTCTATGGCTGTACTCAGCTCGGACAGAGGGATGGGCGTGGTCATTCGCGGTCTCCGCTTGCCAGCATTGGTAGGGAGGAGCTAGGGAGTGATCAGCGAATCGTCACCGAGCAACTCTTTCATCACATCTGACATTGTGAACACACCGGATCGGCCCTCCAGCCACTCGGCTGCCAGGACCGCTCCCCGGGCGAAGCCAGCCCGACCCCGTGCCTCGTGCCGTAGTTCGATCCTGTCTTCGGGCCCCTCGATGCCCACCGCATGTACTCCGGGCACCGAACCCACTCGGGCCACTGTGACCTGGAGCTCTTCAGCGTCGATTGGGGTCTCCTCGCGGAGCTCAGATGTCCATCGAGTCTTCCGATCTAACTCGTGGACCACGATATCCGCCAATCTGCGTGCGGTCCCCCCGGGGTGATCGGCCTTGTGCCGATGATGGGTCTCCGATACGTAAACGTCGTAGTCATCCACTTGGTTCAGAAGCCGGATCGCGCATTGTACAACCCGTGTGAACAGGAGCATTCCGATTGAGAAATTTGGGGCAGAGAGGAGTCCGGTGCCGGTCTCTCGAACCAATCCTTCAATTGCCTCCCGCTCTTCGTCCCACCCTGTCGTGCCCACCACCACGTTGACTCCATGATCCGCCGCATGTCGAATATTGTCGTGGACAGCTGAGGAAACGGAGAAGTCGATCGCAACCCGCGCACCCCCAAGGGCGTCGGAGGTGATCCCCGAACCGCCCTCGTTTGAGAACTCATCCAGAATCAGGGTGACTTCGTGTCCGCGCTCCAGAGCCGCCATTTCAGCCGCCTGACCCATCCGGCCGTGTCCAAGCAGTGCGAGCTTCATGAATCCTCCCTACCGAAGTGCGGTACGAGATGTTGGAGGCTGGTCAATCTGACAGCCACTATTCCGGTTTAACCCGTTGGTATGAAATGATGTGACAGGTTTATGTCTTATGCCCAATGTCACGTCTCATGCAACGCATCGGGGCGGATCTTCGGTGGTTTGACATCGACTTGGTTTGACCCAAGTAGCGCGGAAAATGTGTCACATCACTGCCTTGAGAGGAAGAAGGGAGGACATACCATGGCTATCTCACAGTATCGTGATCGGAACTGGTTTGCACCTTGGAGGGAGTTCGATCAGGTGAGTCGTCATCTGGAATGCATTTTCAGCGATTCGGGTCTCGGGGATCAGGGAGCAGGGTGGCTACCCCCGGTGAACGTAGAGAAGACGAAGGACGAATTGGTTCTGATTGCCGAGCTCCCCGGACTGAAGGAGGAGGACGTCGAGATTGAGGTGGAGAACAATGTCCTGAGGATTAGGGCGTAGAAATAAGAAACCAGTTAGGAGAACAAGGAACGGACGTATCCTGTGTCGGAGCGACGACATGAAAGCTTCCGACACTCATCCACCCTTCCGCACACCGTATCCGCAGACGACATGTCGGTTACTCTAAAAGACGGAGTTCGTCACGTACGCATGCCGAAGGCTCACGAGTCGAAGGGTCGGACGATCAATATCCTCGATTAGTCCTGACCTGCAGGGAGGGGCTGGTTAGCAGGGATCTTGAAGGCCCCGGCCGGAGTCATCCGGTTGGGATCACTCCGTTTTCCCAGCCTCCCTCCGTCTGCTCAAGCCGCTGAGATAGATCCTCTAAGAGCTCGGGCGAGTTCGCGGCTAGAACCGATCCGGCGAGTTGAACGTCCAGCGGGTTGCCTTCCTTCCGGCGAGCCACACCACCTGCTTCGCTCAGGATCACCAATCCCCCGGCGATATCCCAGGGGTAGAGACGCGTTTCCCAGAATGCGTCGAGCGAGCCCTGTGCCAGATAGCAGAGGTCGAGGGCTGCCGATCCCCCGCGACGGATCCCCGAACATGCTGGGAGAACGCGCTCGAACTCCCTTAGGTAGGACGGCAAGTCGGCCATTTGCTTGAATGGGAATCCGGTGCCGATCAACGCGAGTCGGAGTTTGCGAATCCGGGAGACATGAATCGGCTCGCCGTTTCGGAAGGCCCCTTGGCCACGGGCCGCCCACCAGCGCTCGCCCGTTGCCGATGCAACAACCGCTCCCGCCATCACCTCCCCTCGGATGACGACGCCGACAGAGGCGGCGTACACCGGGTGACCGTGAAGGAAGTTTGTTGTTCCATCTAGGGGATCCACAATCCAGAGAGGCATATTCGAGTCTTCTGGTTCCGCCCGCCCGCCGCCCGGATGTTCCTCCTCCGAGAGCACCCGGTGGGTGGGAAAACGCCGCTGAATCACTCCCAGAGCGGCATCTTGTGCCTTGAGATCCACATGAGACACGAAGTCGGACGTCCCCTTTTCGATTGCGTCCTCTGCCAGAACATGCCCACAGAAGTCCTTGTGCACGCCGGCAGCGGCCTCGGCAGCTTCGAGGGCAGTGTTGAGTAGGTCGGATCCGGAGGTCATTGTCGATGGCGGTTGGCAGAGGGTAGGCTGGGTGGGGTCGCCCAGTTTTCGGTGCGCCGCTAAGTTAGCGACGCTACAGACGAGCGACCACGCTAGTCATTTACTTCAATCCGGCAGTGATGGCGAACGACTCCAAACCCCAACGAGTCTTCAGTGGAATGCAGCCGAGTGGAGAGGCTCACCTCGGCAACTACCTTGGGGCGCTCAGACAGTGGGTTGAGTTGCAGAAGAGCCATGAATGCTTCTTCTGCATAGTGGACGAGCATGCGATCATTGGCGAGTACCTCCCAAACGAGCTGCCACAGAGGGTTTTCGATCTTGCGCTGAGCTTTCTGGCGGTGGGGCTGGATCCGGATCGGAGCACGATCTTCGTTCAGTCGGACGTTCCCGAGCACGTGGTTCTGGCGTGGCTATTCAACTCGGTGGCTCCGGTTGGGGATCTCGAGCGGATGACTCAGTTCAAGGAAAAGTCCGCCCGCCTGGAGTCCATTCCGGCGGGGCTGCTGAATTATCCCATCCTGCAAACTGCGGACATCCTTCTGTACAGAGCCCAGCTTGTTCCGGTTGGCGAAGATCAGCTACAGCATTTAGAGCTTTCCCGAGAGATCGCACGGCGTTGGAATGCCCGGTTCGGAGCCTATTTCCCTGAGCCGCAACCAGTCCTGAGTCCCACTAGCCGGATTCTGGGGCTGGATGGGGATGCGAAGATGAGTAAGTCGCTCGGCAACACCGTTAGTATCCGGGCTGAGCCAGAAGAGATCTGGGAGAGGGTGCGCACGGCGGTGACGGACCCGCAGCGAGTACGTAGGACCGATCCCGGTCGCCCGGAGGTCTGCAACGTGTTTAGCCTACACAAGCTCTTCACCCCTCTTGAGCAGATTCCAGATATCGAGGGGCAGTGTCGGGAGGCGACCCGCGGCTGTGTGGATTGCAAGCGGATTCTCGCTGACCAGATCGCTGACAGCTTCGCTGAGGTTCGTGAGCGAGCGTTGGAGTTGGAGGCGCACCCGAGGAGAGTGCTTGAGATTCTGGATGCGGGCGCTGAGCGGGCCAAGGCTGAGGCTAGGATAACATTGGATGAGGTCAGACACCGAATGGGGATGTCCTGGAGAGACCTTGGTGAGGGAGCGACGGGATGACACTCCACCCCGCTAGCGGTTCTCCGGCCAAGGACTTTTCGGGGGTGTTCGTCCCGACGACGACACCCTTTGATTCTGTGACTGGCGCGCTAGATCTGCTCGCCCTCAGAGCAAACCTGCGCCGGCTTCTCGCGACCCCCCTCCGGGGTGTGGTTGTAGGCGGTACCACCGGAGAGTCTGTTCTCCTGATGCGAGAGGAGCGGAGGGCAGCGCTGGAAGCTGTGCGAGATCTCCTCGCTGGGGAGCAACTGTTGATTGCAGGAACCGGAGCCGAGTCGACCAAGGAGACACTTCGATTGAGCTCGGAAGCGGTCGAGGCTGGCGCTGACGCGATCCTCGTCCAACCACCCGCGTTCTTCCGCCGAGCGATGAGCCGGCAGCACCTGAGCGAGCACTACCGAACAGTGGCTGATGAATCAGCCGTTCCGGTAATCCTGTATCAGGTGCCGCTGAGCTGTAGCACGATTGAGTTATCGACCGATCTTGTCGCAGAGC
Organism: uncultured Gemmatimonadaceae bacterium; assembly: GCA_964546115.1. GTDB lineage: Bacteria > Gemmatimonadota > Gemmatimonadetes > Longimicrobiales > Gaopeijiaceae > JAAXGI01. The sequence goes on from CAZJIM010000003.1 coordinate 57,461, forward strand.
TATCGGAGCATCCTAACGTTATTGGTCTCAAGGACTCTCGAGGGGACCTGACTGCCCTGAACGACCATCTGACTCAGGTGGGGGAGGGGTTCCAAGTCTTCGTGGGGAATGGCGCCAAGCTTTATGCGTCCCTGGAGCTGGGGGCCGCAGGAGGGATCCTGGGTATTGCCAATCTGGTGCCGGTAGAGGTGACGGATATTTTCATGAACTACAAGAGTGGGCGAACTGCTGAGGCCGCTCAGATCCAGGAACGGGTCGCGCCTCTACACAACGAGATCGTGGGCGTACTCGGGGTGGCGGGCGTCAAGGCTGCGCTAGATCTGCTCGGGGCGTATGGTGGGCCTCCGAGAAGCCCTCTTCGGCCAGCTGATGGGCAGACGTTGGAGGAAATCCGAAAAGTGTTGCGCACGGCGGGTTTTCTTGACACTGTTGCTGGCTGCGGGTAGCTTCTCCCTAAGGATCAAGTAGCGAACAGCCCATCCCCCAGGGATGGGCTGTTCTCACGTCTATCGGTGTCTGGATGGCGAAGGCTATCCGGCTATTCAAAGGGGAGAAACGAAGGTGCACCAGCGAGCTGGAGAGGGCCGGTGCGTTGTGGTGGTGGGTTGCCAGTGGGGCGACGAGGGTAAGGGGAAGATCGTCGACGTTCTAGCTGAGGGTGTCGACGTAGTGGCTCGATACCAGGGAGGCGCCAACGCAGGGCATACGGTACACGTAGGAGACCAAGAGTTCGTGCTCCATCAGATCCCGTCGGGTATCCTTCATTCAGGGAAGCGATGCCTGTTGGGAAACGGCGTGGTCCTCGACCCAATCCAATTCTTCGAGGAGTACGACGCCCTCGCCGACCGGGGAATCGAGTTGGATGGCAGGATTGGTGTGAGCTGGCGTGCCCACCTTCTTTTGCCCTGCCACCGAGTGCTCGATCGGGCTTCCGAGGACCAGGCTCGGGAGAAAATTGGTACGACGGGACGCGGGATCGGTCCAGCGTATGAGGAGAAGGTGGGGAGGAGAGGGATTCGCGTTGCTGATGCCACAGATGCGGAGCGGTTCTCCGAGCTGATCCAGGTAGGTGTAGAGCGAACAGTTGCACGTCTGAAAGCCATGGGTTGTGAAGACGACGGAACTCTCAAGGACCAGATGCGGCGGAGCCTGGCCTTGAGGGATCGTCTGCTCGGACTGGCTACGGACGTTGGACGAGAGGTCGACGAGTTGCTTTCCGCTAGCCGGCGCATCCTTCTCGAGGGCGCCCAGGGCACGGCTCTGGATCTTGATCATGGAACCTATCCCTTTGTTACTTCGTCGAATACGACCGCGGCAGGAGCGGCCATCGGAATAGGGATTGGCCCGACTCGGATCGATTCGGTTCTGGGAGTGGTGAAGGCATACACGACTCGCGTGGGTAATGGGCCCCTTCCGACTGAGTTCGGGCCCGAGATGGACGCTCAGGTGAGAGAACTCGGAAGCGAATTTGGGGCGACGACCGGAAGACCTCGTCGCTGTGGGTGGTTTGACGCGGTCCTGGCCCGTCATGCAAGCCGGGTTAACGGACTCACAGGGTTGGCGGTCACGAAGATCGACGTCCTGGATACTCTTCCCGAGATTTCTGTGGGGACCCGATATCGGATGCCTGGTGGTGAGACCGAACATTTTCCCGCTGACACCCACGATCTGGGCAAAGCACAGCCGGTCTTCGAGACGCATCCCGGATGGGAACGTTCAACATCGGGCGCGCGGTGCCTAGATGATCTTCCCCTGAATGCCCGGAGATACCTTGATCGCATCGAGGAACTCGTCGGAGCTCCCATCGAGATGGTTTCGGTCGGCACCCGTAGGAGCCAGGTGATCCACCCAGGCTAGAGGTACTTGCGCCCTTCTTCACATCCTTCGGGTGGGCCATTACTTTGGAGCGCTCTCTATCCTAGAGTTGCCCAGTCCAGTGAGATGCACGACGGGGGAGGGGCGTCTGAGTTCGGAAGGACGAGCGGGTAGTCCATGTTCGATGAGCTGAGCCAGAAACTGGACTCGGTCCTCGGCCGTTTCAGGCAGCGGGGGATGCTCACTGAACCGATGATCCGCGACGGTCTCAGGGAGGTTAGGAGGGTATTGCTTGAGGCGGACGTCAACTATCGTGTAACCCGTGAGTTTGTTGAGCGCGTCCACGAGCGAGCGGTCGGTGTGGCGGTCCTGAAGTCCGTATCGCCGGGCCAGCAGATTGTCAAAGTTGTTCACGACGAATTGGCCACCCTGCTCGGCGATGAAGCGCCGGCCATGAATTGGTCTTCTAGTCCGCCAACCATCATGCTTGTGGTCGGGCTGCAAGGCTCGGGAAAGACGACGACCGCTGCGAAGCTGGCGTATCGCTTTCGGCGTGAGGGGCGAGATCCGATGTTGGCGGCCTGCGATCTGCAGCGCCCGGCGGCCGTGGATCAGCTGCAAAATTTGGCGCGACGGATTGAAGTCGAAGTGCATGCCGGTGCTTCTGGTGGGGATCCAGTGGGGGTGGCCAGCGAGGCATTTCGGAGGGCGAGGAGCAGTGGAAAAACGGTCTTGATAGTCGATACCGCAGGGCGGCTCCAGGTCGACGAACCGATGATGGAGGAGCTACGGCGGATCAAGTCCGAGCTTTCACCTCACGAGATCCTTTTTGTGGCCGACGCCATGATGGGTCAAGAGGCGGTCCGGATTGCGGAGGGCTTCAACGAAGCCCTTGACGTTACCGGTATCATCCTCACCAAAATGGATGGGGATGCTCGGGGGGGAGCGGCCCTCTCGATTCGGAGGGTTGTCGGCAGACCCATCAAGTTCGTTGGGGTTGGCGAGGGGCTAGATGATCTGGATTGGATCGATCCCAAAAGGCTTGCGGGTCGAATCCTCCAGCAGGGCGATGTGGTCGGGCTCGTGGAACGGGCACAGCTGGCGGCTGATCAGGGGGGGCCTGAGAGGCTTGAGAAGAAGGTATTAGGGGAGGGAAGGTTCACTCTCGAGGACTTCTTGGCCGCATTGAAGCAAGTGCAGCGGATGGGTCCTGTCGAACAACTTGTGAAACTGATCCCGGGGATGAATCGGCGGCTTCCCAGAGCAGCGATGGATCCGAAGAGAATGAAGCACGTGGAGGCGATCATCTTGTCTATGACGTCTGAGGAGAGGCAGCACCCCGAGTTGCTGAATGGCTCGCGCCGGTCTCGGATTGCTAAAGGGAGTGGACGGCCGGTCTCCGAGGTCAACCGACTGATGAAGCAGTTCAAGGAAATGAACAAGATGATGAAGCAGCTGAAGGGAATGGGGGGGATGTCGGGCATGATCCCGAACTGAGTCTTTCCCTGTAGCCTCCAGCTAATTGTGGGGAGTCCACATAATCGCCCGCTGTCTTGCGGGTATCACAGGAGCAGAGAGCGAGATATGGCCGTTAGCATCCGCCTCCGGCGTATGGGCCGGAAGAAGAAGCCGCATTACCGAGTAGTGGTGGCTGAAAAGACTAGCCCAAGAGATGGGCGATTCATTGAGAGCCTCGGGTACTACAAGCCTCTCACGATACCGGCCCGCTTAGTTATCGATCTAGAGCGGGTCGATTACTGGATGTCTCAGGGTGCGCTTCCGTCACAGACCATGCGTTCTCTGATCGCCAAGGCACGAAAAGGCGGTGACCCTACCCTTGCCTTGGGTGAGGTTGATCGGGACGCCGAGAAGGCTAAGAAGGCTGAGGTACTAGCGGCCAAGCGAAAGGCCGAGGCCTCTGCGGCAGCAGTGAAGGAGGCTGCGAAAGAGGCCAAGGAGAAGGCCGAGGAGAAGGCCGAGGAGAAGGCCGAGGAGAAGGCCGAGGAGAAGGCCGAGGAGAA
>CAZJIM010000003.1:61544-67384 GCA_964546115.1 uncultured Gemmatimonadaceae bacterium
GAGAAGGCCAAGGAGAAGGCCAAGGAGAAGGCCAAGGAGAAGGCCAAGGAGAAGGCCAAGGAGAAGGTCGAGGAGGAGAAGGAGGGCTGACCCTCCGTTCTCCCCCCGACCCCGGACTCCCGCCACCGACTGTCATGGAGGGAAGGGAAGGCAATCCCGCGTTTGTAGTTGTCGGCCACATGAGCAAGCTTCACGGGACGAGGGGAGAAATCCTCGTGTGGCCACTCACCGATCGGCCCGATACAACGTTTCAGCCGGGCGTAGGCCTTCTCGTCTCCGACGACGTTGGAAGCGATCCTGACCCGGCCTTCCCGCCCGTCCGAGTTCTAGCGGTTCGACCATACCGCAAAGGGCTTCTGGTTCTCTTCGAGGGGATTGAGGACCGCGATCGAGCTAAGCTCTTAAGGGATCGCTACTTGCTTCGTACATTCGACGAGATCGAGCCCCTCAACGAAGAGGAGATCTTCTATCATCAACTGCTTGGCCTGCTGGTCGTGACGACTGACGGACTCGAAGTTGGACGGGTAAAGGAGATCTACGAACTTAGCCCGACGGACCTCTTGGAGATTGAGGGAGAGGAGAAGAATCACCTGATCCCTTTCACACGCAAAGTGATCGTAGAATGGAGCGTGGAGGAGGGCAGAATGGTGATCGATCCACCGGAGGGCCTTCTGGATCTGTAACAACACAGTTTCCGTCGACCTCGGGGATAGGAGACGTAGCCGTGCGGATTAACATTGTCACGATTTTCCCTGAATTCTTTCATGCGCCACTCTCCCTGGGCATTCCCGATCGAGCTTGCAAGAAAGACCTCGTGGACTACCTGGTTGTTGATCTGAGGGAGTTCACACATGACCGTCACCACACGGTGGACGATCTTCCCTACGGAGGAGGAGCAGGAATGGTGATGAAGCCGGAACCTTTCTTCGAAGCTGTAGGTGCGGTCCGATCGAAAGGCCCGATCGTCCTTCTTTCACCACGAGGTCGGATCTTTACCCATGCCGACGCCGTTCGCTACTCTATCCAGCAGGAACTCACCCTCCTCTGCGGACACTACAAGGATGTGGACCAGCGGGTCGCTGATCATCTTGCGACTGAAGAGGTGTCCCTGGGGGACTTCGTTCTTTCAGGAGGCGAACCTGCCGCCCTGGCGGTGACCGACGCGGTCATTCGCCTTCTACCGGGAGCGATTGGCGACCATGAGTCCGCGTCATCGGACTCTTTCTATGAGAGTCCCCTGCTGAGTGCACCGTCCTGGACTAGACCGCCGGACTATCAGGGGCACCAGGTGCCGGAACTCCTGCTGACTGGTGATCATGTCCGGATTGAGGCACTTCGAAGGTCGTTGGCAGAGCGGATGACCAAAGAGAAGCGACCTGATCTATGGAAGCGCGCAACCCAAGAAACTGACCCTTAACCAAAGCTTCACCAGTACCAAACGGAACGTTATAATACCCGTCGAAACCTGCTACAGCGGGTTGTGCCAAGTTGTCACGGAGGCGGTCATGGGCGACCTGCTCAGAGAACTGGAACAAGAACAGCTCAAGGATAACCTCCCCGACTTTGGGGCGGGCGACACCATCAAGGTCCTCTACCTCGTGCGTGAGGGCGAAAAAGAACGGATCCAGGTGTTCGAGGGAGTATGCTTGAGACGCCGGGGCGGTGGAATGAGCGAATCGTTTACCGTTCGAAAGGTGTCGGGTGGTGTTGGGGTCGAGCGTATGTTCCCCCTACATTCCCCGTTCGTCACCGGGATCGACGTGGTACGAAGAGGCCGCGTTCGTCGTGCCAAGCTCTATTATCTGCGTGGACTCCGAGGGAAAGCTGCCCGAATCCAGGAAAAGCGCACCAACTGACTCTTCGGCGGGATGTGGCCGAGTAATCACTTATCAGACCTAGGAGACGACGAACGACCTTGGGATCCTCTCGAATACGAGAGGAAGTTCTGGGGCCGTGGTGTTATTGAGATTGCGGGCATCGATGAGGCAGGGAGAGGACCCCTTGCGGGTCCCGTAGTAGCTGCCGCCGTCATCCTTCGGCCCAACCAGTTGATCAATGGTGCGGCCGACTCCAAGACGCTGTCCCGGAAGTTTCGAGAGAAGCTCTACCAACGGATCGTGTCGGAGGCATTGGGGATCGGGATTGGTGCAGCATCCGTCAGAGAGATTGATCACATCAACATCCTTCGCGCTACCACTTGTGCGATGGGCCGTGCAGTGAAGGCACTCCCTCAGGCGCCGGGGCACATCGTAGTCGATGGACTGCCGCTCAAGGATGTCACTTGGACACACGACGCCGTCGTCGATGGGGATGCGAAGGTGCACTCGATCGCTTGCGCGTCAATTGTCGCGAAGGTCTTTCGGGACCGACTCATGTGTCGCCTTGCTGTGAAGTATCCCAGATATGGATGGGACTCCAACATGGGATACGGTACGCGGTACCACCTGCAGGCTCTTAGGGAGTGGGGACCGTCCCCCCACCACCGCCTCACCTTCCGTCCCAGCCAGACGGAGCTAGAGTTGGATGCGTAGCAGGTTGCTGCGGAACGAGGTTTCTAGGATGGGAGTCTGACCAGTCTGAGTCTCGAAATAGCATGTGACTCCCATCAGAATCTGACTCGAGGCGGCGGACCACATCTTGTTCAACTCTTCGTTCAAACAGATCTCTGATGCCTAGAGATATGGAGCTGTTCATCATTTCCGCATCACGGTGGGAGCGTACTCTGCGTTCTCGATATTCCTAGATTGAGCTGAGAATAGCGGTGTCATATGCTCAGGTAAGGGGCGGCGTCAGAGCTAGCTCATATGGTTCTGCACGGCCACCATTTTCCGATCGTGATCCGCGAATCCAGGGGGTGGGCTTGAGTTTCCAGATCCTCTCTCCTGTAAAGCTTTCGGTAGAACCAAACAGGGCCCACCCTCAGGAACGGTGAAATACATGTAAGGGTTTCACCGCCTCGACCGACGAGTGAGGCTAGGTTATCCTCGAAACGAGTCTGCGCAGAGATGGCCCGCTCATTCCGCTGGTCGGCCTGCATTGGTCGCAAGAAACGAATGTGTGGTTGCGAGCCGGTAGCTCAGTTGGTAGAGCAACGGACTTTTAATCCGTAGGTCGTGGGTTCGAGACCCACCCGGCTCATTGGTAGAAGTAGAATCCTCACAAGTACTTACAGGCTTGTGGGGTTTTTGTTTACTCATACACATAAACATCAAGGACCCACTTAAGGACCCATATCGCGGTCAAAAACAGTCGATCCGTGGGTCTGCGCAGCTTCCTGCTTACTCGGGCTGAATCGTCGCTGCAATTCTGTCACCAATGTCACCATGCAGCCCCCCTTTCGGTCGCCGGGGTGCCCGGTACTCGTGCAACTCGACACACACCCGCTGCCATCGAGTCGGAAAATACCTGGCTTTTTGAGCTTGCCCCGCTCAGCGTGTGGGGCTCTCATAGAGTTCGACGACCCAATGCTCGAGTTCCTTCTGGTGCTGAGGGGTGGTGATGAGTGTGAGGATGTCACCGGGCTCGACGCGGGTGAATCCACGAGGTACGACTACCCGTTCTCCCCTACGTAGCAGGGCGACGAGCGCAAATTCCGGCAAGCGGAGTTCGCGGATTCGGCAAAAGCAGATTTGACGGTGCTCTGGTCTCACAGGAAGCTCGACATAGGCAGAGCTTGACCTCGGTTGGTCTGTGAGAGTTTCGAGGCGTTCGAGGAGTCGCTCGTGATCGTCCGAGAGTTGTTTGAAGGCCCAGAGCATCTCAGACCGTCGGAGCATTCCCACGATCTTGCCGGGTTCGTCCGGGTCCAGGACCGGAATCTGGAAGACGTCTCGTCCAGCGAACCTCCGGAAGGCCTCCCCGAGGGTCTCTCCCGGATAACAGGTTGCCAGCCCGGTGGTCATGATGTCTGCCACTGTTCGATCCTCCAGACTCGACTCCAGGATCGCCTGCTCTAGGTCCTTCAAGGTCACCATGCCGAGGACCGTGTCGCCGCGCCCCAACACAACCCAACTGTGTCTGTCTTTAGTCCGTCGGGCGAGTGCGGCGAATTCTTTCAGTCCGCTGTTGGGGGGGACAGATGGGATTCTGTCTGTCATGGCATCGGCCACGAGGAGGAAATCGAGCGTGCCACGTTCCGTGTGTGAGCCGAAGGCACCGCCAAGGCGCCTCAGCTTGATGGAGTAGATAGAGTCCGGGTTGATGCGCGAGGCGATGAGCTGGGAGAGGACCACGGCGAACATCAGGGGGAGGATGATCTGGTAGTCCCCGGTCATCTCGAAGAGAATGACGATCGCGGTCATGGGTGCGTGTGTGGCAGCAGCAAATACAGCGGCTGCGCCGACTAGGGCATAGGCGCCCGCAGGTGCCGTCACGGTAGGCGCTATCCTGCCCACAACCTGACCGAACGCCCCACCTGTCATTGCTCCTATGAAGAGCCCCGGAGCGGTGACACCGCCTGATCCGCCAGCGCCGAGTGTGATGGACGTCGCGAGGATCTTGAGCACTAGAAGGGCCACCATGGCTCCTGTGGTGAGCGCGCCGGCCAGCGCCAGCTCTACACCTTCGTGGCCAATTTCGGAGATGTGCGGACTGCCAAACGCTGCGATGAGTCCCAAGACCAGACCTCCGGTGAGCGCTTTCACCCACGCCGGGGTCTGCCAGGCGTTGAAGAGCTCTTCGACGCCGTATACGGCTCTCACATAGCCCAGAGCGACCACCCCTGAGAGGACCCCCAGCAGGAGGTAGAGCAAGAACTCCCAATTGCTCACCAGAGCGAATTCCTGCACGACCTGGAAGGCTGGCTGTGTTCCCAGGGAGAAATGCGCGACGGCCGTGGCTGCCACCGATGCCACCACGACCAGCCCGAGGGAGCGGGTCGCGAAACTCCCCAGGATTACCTCCATTGCGAAGAGCACTCCGGCAATGGGAGCATTGAAGGTGCTCCCGATGGCCCCTGCCGCCCCCGCGGCCACGAGCACGCGGATCTCGTCAGCGCCAAGGCCCAAAACCTGCCCAATCGTGCTGCCAAGAGAAGAGCCAATCTGGACAATGGGTCCCTCGCGACCCACAGAACCGCCGGAACCGATGCAGATCGCCGACGCCAGGGCCTTTATTCCAGCTACCCGGGCACGTATTCGCCCCCCGCGGGCCCTAATGGCAAACTGCACTTCGGGAATGCCGTGACCTTGTGCCTCGGGTGCCCATCGTCGGACCAGCCATGAAACAACGATCATTCCCACTACCGGAGCCACTACGGAGTTGAGTGTGCCCGGCAGGCCAATGGACAGCCCGACGCTCCCACCCATATCGAAGAAGAGCCATTGAACACCGCGGATTAGCCAGCGCAAGGCGATGGACCCGATCCCTGCCAGGAGCCCCACGGTTATCGCCAAGGCGATCGGCCTCACGGTAGTGGAGCGATTAAGTTTGTATTGGAGATTGGTGAGTATGCTCACGTGGTCACATGTTCAATCCGCTTGATCATGACGTCTGACGAACTTCGTCCCCATCTCCCTCTTGCCTGGTCGCCTAAGGGTATGCCCTGCTGGAGTGTCCTTGCCAGCCGGGAAATCTTACGTGCGAGGCTCAAAAGGACCACCCCCCACTCGACCGTGCGGAGCGGTCCTCCACTTCCGTAAGAGACCCTAGCAACAAGCTCTACGTTAGCAACCCCTGTCCCCCCGGTGGCAACTAGCCCCTAGTCCCTCCGTGGCATCCAGCCACGCCCAGCTATACAAACTGAGTTTTGCTCGTCCTGAGGTGCGGGTCTGAGTGGGGAGGGGCAGAATGAAGGCATGACATGCTACCGTGCCCGTGCCGTTCTGTTGCTGTGCCTGCTG
>CAZJIM010000004.1:0-15181 GCA_964546115.1 uncultured Gemmatimonadaceae bacterium
ATGAGTGGCGGAAGGGCGGGCTCGAGTGGGAATGAGTGAAAGGCTGTGGTCTCCGACGGGCATAACTGGGAGTCTCTTCGGATCGGAGACGCCCACTTTCCTTACTACGAAGGTGGACTTCGTGGTGAACTGGGCTCGACGTAACTCTCTCTGGCCCATGCCCTTTGGAACGGCTTGCTGCGCGATCGAGATGATGGCGTCCGCTGCGTCCAACCAGGATCTGGCCCGCTTCGGTATGGAGCGCATGGCCTTCTCTCCCAGACAGGCGGACGTCTTGATTTGTGCTGGTCGAGTTCCCTATAAACTAGCCCCCGTACTAAGGCGGATCTGGGATCAGATGCCGCAGCCAAAGTGGTGTGTGTCCATGGGCGCATGTGCTTCGTCGGGTGGCGTCTTCGATGTGTACTCCATGGTGCAGGGCATCGACACCATCATCCCCGTCGATGTATACGTTCCCGGATGTCCTCCTCGGCCTGAGGGGCTGATCTATGGGCTGATGATGATCCAGGAAAAAATTCGGGGTGAATCATTGGTCCGGCACGCCGATCACCGGTTCGAGGATCCCGACCAGGCGGGACACCCCGAGGCAGACGAAACGGAAGTCCGTGCGCTCTCGGGACCGTTCGGAAATTCCACCCGACAAGATCGGACCAGTGGTTTGATAACTGAGGTAGGTTCTCGACCCCCTGATCAAGTCCTTCCGTGAGTGAGGAAGGGCGGTCGAATGCAGCTGATTTGTCCGTCGAGGTACATCCGTCCGTTCAAGCTCTTCAGGATCAGTTCGGGGTGGCGGTTCTTCGCGACGAAATCGTCGCGGGTGATGAGCACGTGGTTTATGTAGATGCGTCACGGATCACGGAAGTCCTCAGATGGCTCAAAGAGGTTCCCGAACATCTGTATGACTACCTCTCGGATATCACAGCCGTCGACTATGGGGGAGGGCGTCCGATCCAGGTAGTCTATCAGCTTTTCTCCATCTCTCACCGACGATCCCTCAGAGTCAAGGCGGAACTCCCCTTGTCGGCTCTCGAGATTGACTCTGCCGTTCCGCTCTGGGCTTCTGCGAATTGGCTCGAGCGGGAGGTCTACGACATGTTTGGGATTTCTTTTCGAGGTCATCCCGATCTTCGGCGAATCCTAATGCCGGAGAACTATGCTGAGGGATATCCCCTCAGGAAGGACTTCCCCCTGAGGGGTAGGTTCACGAGGGCCGAGCAGACGCAGCGTGCCCTGTCGCAAGAGCCTGAAGACTACTACATCCCCTCAGATCTCGAGTCCGGTCGCAAGCCACAGTTGGTTCAGTGGCAGGAGACGGGTGGGGAGCCCGAACCGGATGGGGACCCGTCGGATCACTGATGTCGAAGCGAACCGTGGAATACGAGGTCTCTCGCACTCCCGAGCTAGGGATGGACTTTCGCCCGCGGGAAGGGTTGACGTCGTCGGCAGAGCTACCCGAACCCGACTTCGGGTCGGACAGCATGCTGATCAACATTGGCCCCCAGCATCCCGCGACCCACGGCGTCCTACGGTTAGTTCTGGAGCTAGATGGGGAAACCGTAGTCCGCTGCATCCCTCACATCGGCTATCTGCACTCTTCGTTCGAGAAGCTCGGGGAATACCGGGATTGGAACCAGATTGTCACTCTTACGGACCGGATAGACTATCTCGCCCCCCTGATCTACAACTGCGCCTACGTGATGGCCGTGGAGAAGATGATGGGGGTTCAGGTTACCGAGCGCTGCAAGGTGGTCCGAGTAATCTGCATGGAGTTGGATCGAATCTTCTCGCACTTGCTCTGGTTGGGGACCTGGGCGATCGATGTTGGGGCGTTTACCCCGTTCCTGTATGCGTTCCAGGAGCGAGAGAGGGTTTATCGCCTACACGACGCCTTCACGGGAGCTCGTATCACTACTTCGGCCACCCGAGTGGGCGGCATGATGGCGGACATCCCTGAGGGATGGGATCAAGGGGTGCGAGAGTTCGCGAACACCCTCCCAAATACTCTGGATGAGATCGAGGCTCTGCTCACGACGAATGGAATTCATCTGGGCCGTAGTCAGGGAGTGGGTGTGATCTCGGGAGGAGAGGCGATCAACTCCGGTTTGTCCGGTCCGAATCTCCGAGCCTCAGGCGTTCCCTACGACCTGCGAAAAGACAAGCCGTACTACGACTACGAGACCTACGATTTCGAGGTCCCTATCGGTGAGCATGGAGACTGCTACGACCGGTATATGGTACGTATGGAAGAGATGCGTCAGAGCTGTATCCTCCTCCTTCAGGCACTCGATCGTCTGCCAGACGGGCCGATCAACGTGGACGATCCCAGAGTCGTGTTACCCCGGAAGACGGACTGTATGAACGACATGGAGTCGATGATCCACCACTTTAAATTGGTTATGGATGGCCTAAAGACACCCCCGGGCGAGTCCTACTTCGCGGTCGAGGGGTCTAAGGGAGAACTCGGGATGTATGTAGTCAGCGATGGTGGCTCTAAGCCCGTTCGATGGAGAATCAGACCCCCGTCGTTCATCAACCTGTCTGTGATATCCAGGCTCGTGGAGGGCGGGCTGCTTGCGGATGTGGTCATCGTTAACGCCAGTCTGGATATTGTCCTAGGGGAGATCGATCGGTGAGCGAGTCGGGGATGGAAGCCCAATCCGGGGAGATCCCTTTCCGGAATCCGGGGTGGGCGGGGAACACTGGTGAATTCGATCTTACCGAATCGCAGGTACGTGGGAGTGACTATGTGGGGGTGATCCCAGCCGATGGTGGGCATCCTTGTGCTGCCACCGCTCGTCCTTACCTGCTTCCTGACAAGGATCCTTCCGCTCCCCTTTTCCAAGGTCCGTACGAAAAGCGGCTGAAGAAGATCCTCTCGCGCTACCCGGACTTGCGTGCCGCCCTCATCCCTGTCCTCAATCTGGCCCACGAGCTCCGTGGCCACATTTCGGAAGAGACGATGGGAGCGGTTGGGGAGGTGTTGGGACTCTCGTACGCCTATGTGCGTGGAGTCGTGTCATTCTACACCATGTACAATAAGCGGCCCGTCGGCCGCTTCTTAATTCAGGTGTGCACAAACATCTCGTGCAACCTCTGTGGAGGAGAAGAGGTCCTGTCCGCCTTCCTCGAACAGATCGGCACGCAGCTGGGAGAGACCTCTCAGGACGGATTGTTCACGGTCATGGAGGTGGAGTGCTTGGCCGCATGTGGTTTTCCGACGGCGGTGCAGATCAATTCTCTCTACTTTGAAAACGTCTCGTCGTCGGATGTCCCGGGGGTTCTCGCCCGGCTTAGAGCGGAGGCGGAGTAGTGGCGTATCCCTACACCCATGAGAAGGAGGTGCGGGTTCTCAGCAGTGGTTGGGGAGATCCCCGGTCCCGAACGCTCGAGGGCTGGAGAGCTCTAGGGGGATACGAGGGGTTGGTGAAAGGGCTCGAAATGGGCCGGGATGCAGTCATCGAAACGGTTAAGAAGTCCGGTCTACGGGGTCGGGGGGGCGCGGGCTTCCCAACAGGTATAAAGTGGTCGTTCATGCCCAAGGAAAAGAGTGGGCCTCACTACCTTTGTTGTAATGCAGATGAGGCTGAGCCGGGGACCTTCAAGGACCGTGAGTTGATGCGCTGGACTCCTCATCAGGTCATCGAAGGGTGTCTCATTGCTGCCTATGCCATTCAGGCCGACCACGTCTACATCTATTGCAGGGGAGAGTTCTTCGAGGCCAATCAGGTCTTGGCACGTGCGGTGGAAGAGGCGTACGAGGCGGGCATCGCGGGGGACGACATCCAGGGCTCGGGAGTCTCGATCGACCTGACGGTGCACCAGGGGGCGGGTGCCTACATCTGCGGGGAAGAGACCGCACTCATGGAGTCTCTCGAGGGTCGGCGAGGCCTTCCCAGAATCAAGCCGCCTTTTCCCGCGGCAGTCGGGGTCTTCGGTCAGCCCACCACGATCAACAATGTGGAGACCCTTTGCGCGATTCCTCACATCATCAGGCATGGCGGAGAGTGGTACCGCCAGTGGGGAACCGAGAAGAGCCCTGGGACTAAGCTCTTCTGTGTTAGCGGGCACGTGTGTCGGCCGGGAAACTATGAGCTTCCCATGGGCTTTCCAATGAACGACCTGATCCACGAGGTGTGCGGGGGTATCCGGGACGGCAGGCTGCTGAAGGCGGTGATCCCAGGGGGGGCCTCAGTGCCCATCATGGATGCCGAGGAGTGCGACGGATGTGAACTCTGCTACGAGGGTGTGATTGAAAGGGGGTCGATGTTGGGCTGTGCTTCGGTCATCGTCATGGACGACACGACCAACATCGTGAAGCAGGTTCGTCGGATGGTCGACTTCTTTGCCCATGAGTCATGCGGTCAGTGCACCCCCTGTAGAGAGGGAACGACCTGGCTATCGCGAATCCTGCGTAGGATCGAGGAAGGGCAGGGGACTGAGCAGGATCTGGATACCCTTCTCGATCTGGGAGAAAAGATGACTGGAACGACCATCTGCGTCCTCTCGGACTCCGCTGCTGCCCCGGTAGCCTCGTCGATCCAGAAGTTCAAGGAGGACTACCTTGCCCTGATCCGGAGAGATGAGGCGGTGGGGGCCGTCTGAGGTATGGGTGATAACGGACTTGAGCAGCAAATGGTAACAGTCACGATCGATGGTCGAGAGGTCACCGTTCCCAGCGGCACCACGATCTTACAGGCGGCTGAGGCCGTAGGGACCCGTGTTCCCCATTACTGCTTTCATGCAGGGCTCTCGGCTCCGGCGCAGTGTCGGCTTTGCCTCGTCGAAGTCGAAGGGGCACCCAAACTCATGCCCTCGTGTGTGACTACTGTCCAGGAGGGGCAGGTTGTCCTCACCGAGAGCGAAGAGGCGAGGGCGATGCGAGAGGGGGTGCTCGAATTCTATCTGGCCAACCATCCTCTTGATTGTCCTATCTGTGATCAGTCCGGCGAGTGTGAGTTGCAGAACTACGTGTTTGCGGAGGGGCGCAAGCACGGACGGAGCCGAGAGCCAAAGAGGGTCTTCGGACGAGATGATTTTGGCGGGGACGTTCTGTTCTACGGAGACCGATGCGTGATGTGCACGCGGTGCGTCCGATTCATGAACGAGGTGGCAGAGGAGCCGCTTCTTACGGTTGTCGAGCGGGGTGACCGATCGGTGATTGACACCTTCTTCGAAGAGGGTGTCGAAGGATCTCCCTACGCCGGAAACATCGTAGACATCTGTCCGGTTGGGGCTTTGGTATCGAAGGACTTTCTTCACAAGGCCAGGGCGTGGGACCTAGAGCACACGCCGTCGGTCTGTCCTGGATGCTCCCAGGGCTGCAACATCGAACTGCACACGCGAGACAACATTGTGCAGAGACTGAAACCTCGCCTGAACTTGGACGTGAACGGATTCTGGATGTGCGACTACGGCCGGCACCGGTACGAGTGGTTGAATCGAACGGACCGGATCGAAGAGCCCCTTCTAGTTGGCCCGGATGGTCGGTGTGTCTCTGACTGGTCTAATGCGACTGAGGCGGTGCTGAGCCAGCTCCGGACATCCCTCGGGGGAGAAGATGCCGTGCTGGCAGTAGCCTCATCCTACGCTTCGAACGAGGACCTGGCCGAACTCCGCGCGCTCGTCACCGTTTTGGGAGGGGGGGAGATTGTGTACCGCTCCCCGAGGGCTGACGAAGAGATCCCGCTTCCCGGGTTCCCTGGGTTGTCCCGCCGGCATGATCTGACCCCGAATTCCGGGGGGGCAGACCGACTTGGAATGCACCGAGTGGGCGGCGATGACGGGACCGGAGGGCTCCAACCTGCCGAGGAGCATGAGGGGGTCCTGATCGTCATGGGTGACGAGCTCCGGGATGTCAGTAAGGGCTTCGGAGGTCGGGCCTCCTTTTACCTGTACCTCGGAAGCTACCCCACCCACGGTGCAAGGGCCGCAGATGTGATTCTTCCGATCACGACTTTTGCCGAACAGGAGGGTTCCTTCACGAATTTTGAGGGTCGAGTCCAGCGGTTCTGGCCGGGTCTCCAGGCACCGGGGTTGGCGCTGTCCGCTTGGAGGGTTCTAGGCGCCCTCGCCGCAGCTTTGTCTGAAGGGGAAAATGCACCAAACGGCGCAGATCAAGCCTTCAGCCGTTTTTCAGAGCTGGCTCCGGAGTTCAGAGGTCTGAACTTCGGAGCGATAGGAACCCTGGGCGCCAAGGCTAGTGGGTCCGCGACTTCTGCGGGAGGCTGAAGCGATGCAGGAGCTTACCCCGATCGGCTTCGTCATTTTTGCCGTGATTAAGGTCGTAACGGTGTTCACCTTGATCCTGCTAGCGGTGGCTTACATGACTCTCGCAGAGCGACGGGTTTCCGCATTCATCCAGGACCGGTTAGGGCCAAATCGTGTGGGTCCTTTCGGACTCTTACAGCCGATTGCTGACGGGATCAAGAACGTACTTAAGGAGGAGACGCTCCCCGCAACCGCGAACCAGTTTTTCTTTGTTCTCGCCCCAGCGCTCTCGATCATACCCGCCCTGATCATTTTTGCGGTCATACCGTTTGCGGCCCCCTTACCCACGCCTTGGGGTGTCGTTGACATGATCGTGGCGGATCTGCCTATCGGGATCCTCTACGTTCTTGCCTTGGCTTCTCTCGGCGTATACGGACTTTTTCTTGCTGGCTGGTCGTCCAATAACAAGTACGCGCTGCTTGGTGGGGTACGGTCTTCCGCTCAGATGATTAGCTATGAGGTTGCCCTCGGTCTTTCGCTGATTCCCGTAATCATTCTGGCGGGCAATGTGACGTTGACTGAGATCGTCTGGCAGCAGCAGCGGATGGGACTCTGGTTTGTGCTCCCACTCTCACTGGCGTTTCTCCTGTTCGTTATCTCCTCCTTTGCTGAGACGAATCGACTTCCTTTTGACCTCCCAGAAGCGGAGTCCGAGCTCATCACCGGATACCACACCGAGTATTCGGCCATGAAGTTTTCGATGTTCTTCATCGCGGAGTACGCGCACGTCCTGACCGCCTCTGCGCTGATGGCCACACTCTTCCTCGGGGGATGGAGCATCCCATTCTGGGATGGCGACCACATGTTCTGGCATGAGGGAGTGTTGATCTCGGGGTTTTCTGTGATGGGTGAGCCGATCGCGGCATCACCGTCTTGGTGGAAGACGCTGTTAACCTTCATAGCGTTTTCGATCAAGACATCCTTCTTCGTCCTGGTCTTCATCTGGGTACGCTGGACGCTTCCGAGATTTCGTTATGACCAGGTGATGCACCTGGGTTGGAAGGTCATGCTACCCACCGCCCTGATCTATCTCATGCTGATTGCTAGCACGGTCCTGGTACTGGATCAGATGAGGGTAGAGGGTCTCCTGTTCGGGGTGGTGCTCACTGGGGTCAGCGCCTTTGCCACTTTGGCATTCATCTTCGTAGTTGACCGGGACCGGATCATCACCGGCGCGGCTGCCGGAAATCCATCGACCAGGGGTGGGAGGGTAGAAATAGGGGCGACCGATGCCCTCACCTCACCCGCTGAAACTGCCCAGTTAAAGGGAGGTTGACGATTTGGCAGCAACTGTGAAAGTGATGCGGAGACCGGACCTTGGAACGACGTCTTATCTTCGTGCTACGCTTAGAGGTATGTCTGTCACCTTCAAGCATATGGTTAACCCAAGGAATGTCACCCTACAGTACCCCGAGGAGCGTCCGGAGATCTCACCGCGATGGCGTGGGACCCATGTTATGGAGAGACACGCTGACGGCCGCCCCAAGTGCGTAGCGTGTGGGCTCTGTCCCACTGTCTGTCCAGCGAATTGCATCCGTCTTGTCGGGGGAGAGGATGACATGGGGAACCGATATCCCATCGTCTATGAGATCGACGAGTTTCGATGCATTTTTTGTGGAATGTGCCAGGAAGTTTGCCCCGTAGAGGCCATCCACGTTGGTGTTCACTTCGAAAATGCGGAGTACACTCGGGATCAGTTTGTCTACGATCTGGATCGACTCATGGAGCAGGATCACCCCAGTACGCTCCTGTGGGATCCCTCCGACCCCACCTCGGAATGAGGCCCGCTTTACTTCTCTGGCGGTCTTCGGATGGCTGAGATCTTTTTTTTCGTCCTGGCCACCATGGCAGTGGGCGGCGCACTTGGGGTGGTTATCCAGAAAAATCCCGTAGGGAGCCTCTTGTTCATGGTGGGGACGTTGGCGGCGCTGGCCGGCATCTTTGTTCTACTGGAGGCTCACTTCCTGGCGGCGATTCAAGTGTTGGTCTACGCCGGCGCGATTATGGTCCTCTTTCTTTTCGTGATCATGCTTCTCAACCTGGGACACGACTTTAAGGCAGATATGAAGCGGGGTTTCGGTGCATTCTTGGCGTTCGGAGTCACGGGGGCGTTGGCCGGTCTACTGGCCAGGCAGCTTCGAGGAGCCGAGGATAATCCGATCTACCAGTACTTTCCAGGGCCGGAAGGAATGGACCGACTCTTGGAAGAGCAGGGGATTGTAGGACCGCTCGCCCGCTCGCTATTCACAGAGTACGTGATCGCTTTCGAATTGGTCGGAGTCCTCCTCCTGGTTGCGTTGGTCGGGGCGGTTGTATTGGCCAAGAAGAGGGCCTGAAGAATGCTTGCAGAGGCTTTAATGCTGAGTGCCCTGCTCTTCGTGATCGGGGCCTTTGGCGTACTGATTCGGAGGAATGCGATCATCGTGTTTCTCTGTATCGAGCTTCAACGGAACGCAGTCAACCTCTCGTTCGTCGCTTTCTCAAGGTACCTGGGAATCGAGGGACAACTCTTCGCGTTCTTCGTGATGACTGTCGCCGCGGCAGAGGCTGCGGTTGGGCTAGCGATTATCATCTCCATCTTCCGTCATTACGAAACGGTGAGTGTGGAGAACTTCAGCCTCTTGAAGTGGTGAGGGAATGACGGGCCTAGCACTTCTGCTGATGGGTCTCCTTCAGGTAGAGCAGCCTGGAACGGGCGAGGTCTTCGAGCCGTTCCTTCCCGGGATGATCTTGATCCTACCGCTTGCCGGGTTCGTGGCAAACGGGGTTCTTGCCCTCGTTGGAGGTTGCCGGAATGCAAGGATGATCCGGACGGGCACGGCCGCAGAAAGCGGGAACGTAACGCACTCTCTGTCCTCCTGGATCGGGCCGGGTGCAGTAGGTGCCGCTTTCGTCCTCACGGTGGTCAACTTCGTTGGGATGCTGGGGGCTCAGCCGCACGAACCGTTTGTCCAAGGCTACTGGACCTGGATAGCGAGTGGGAATCTGAGTGTGGAGGCTGCTATCCAGCTTGATCAGCTCTCCCTGATCATGATGATGGTAATCACAGGCGTCGGCTTCCTGATCCACCTGTTCAGCGTTGCGTACATGCGGGATGATCTGGGCTACTCCCGGTATTTCTGTTACTTGAACCTCTTCATCTTCTTCATGCTGGTGCTGGTGATGGGAGCGAGCTTCCCACTGATGTTCGTTGGGTGGGAGGGGGTAGGACTCTGCTCATATCTCCTCATCGGGTTTTGGTTCGAGGACCCAGAGAAGGCTGACGCGGGAAAGAAAGCCTTCATCGTTAATCGTATCGGTGACCTGGGGTTCCTACTGGCGATCTTCCTCCTGTTCACGCATCTGGGTGTCGTGGACTATGTCGGTGTCTTCGAGGCGGCGCCGGAGTCTCTTCCTTATGGGGGAACGGTGGCGACTGCGGTGGCCCTTCTCCTCCTCCTCGGTGCGATTGGGAAGAGCGCTCAGGTTCCGCTATACGTCTGGCTTCCGGACGCGATGGCGGGACCGACTCCGGTCTCGGCCCTCATCCATGCGGCGACTATGGTTACTGCCGGCGTCTACCTCATCGCTCGGGCAGGTGTGGTGTTCGCCCTGGCACCGATAGGGTCGGCCACGGTGGCGACCGTGGGAGCTGTCACGGCGCTGTTCTCTGCGACGATTGCTCTGCAGCAGTACGACATCAAGAAGGTCTTAGCGTACTCCACGATATCCCAACTTGGCTTCATGTTCCTGGGTGTCGGGGCCGGGGCATATGCCGCCGGGGTCTTCCACCTGGTGACGCATGCCTTTTTCAAGGCGCTTCTTTTCCTCGGTGCCGGGGCGGTGATCCATTCGATGCACCATGCGTTTCACTCGACCCACAGTGATTGGGATGCCCAGGACATGCGAAACATGGGTGGGTTGAGACGGTTCATGCCTCTCACGTGGGCGATGATGGTGATCGCCACCCTTGCTATTGCCGGAATCTGGCCTTTCGCTGGGTTCTTCTCCAAGGACGAGATCATCTGGTATGCTGGAGCGGCAGCCGCAAATGGTTACGGAGTACTTTTCACGGCTCTTTGGGGCATGGCTCTGATCGCCGCCGCCCTCACGGCCGTCTATATGACACGTTTGATAGTCATGACCTTCCACGGAATCAACCGTACGGGTGCGGAGGAAGCGAAGCTCTTACACGAAGCGCCGCTCACCATGATGGTGCCGCTCACAATCCTCGGAATCCTCTCCGTATTCGCGGGATGGATCAACGTGCCCGAATCGGTCCAAGACTCGATTTTCGGGGGATTTGGGATCCTGCCGATGTCGGAGTGGCTACACCATTGGCTCGAGCCGGTCACTGAGTCTGCAGACGCCATCCGTCTGAGCGGACTTGGGCCCTACGCTGAGTCGGCTCCGCTCGGCGGAGGGCCCGTCGCTTGGGGTGCAATCGCGACGGGAGCGGCGCTCGTGATAGTGATCCTTACGGCCAGGGTTGTATCACGCCAGCAGATTCTTGCCGCATCGGAGTCTGAACAGCCCGCCGATGGCATCCGAAAGATCCTCTACAACAAGTGGTATGTGGACGAAATCTATGATCGGGTGGTCGTGCGTCCCATCATCGCCGCATCGCGGTTTGCATCCCGATGGCTCGATCAGGGCTTGATCGATGGAACGGTGAACGCAGTGGGATCTCTGACTCGTGGCTTGGGCTGGTTCGGCTCCCTCTTCCAGACCGGACAGGTGACAACCTACGCGGTGGTCTTCACTTTAGGCGCCCTGACGATCCTGGGCGTCCTCATCCTCTGAGTAGGTGAGATGATATCGATTCTGGAGGGGATTGCCTACGAAGCCTGGGTGCTCCACGCGCTGGTCTGGCTTCCGCTCATCGGCCTTGTCATGGTTCTGAGCGTTCCGGTCCGGCATGCGAAGCATCTGGCGTTCGGGTGGACCGCAGGCCTGTTCGTTTTGAGTCTTGGACTCTGGTGGGCGTTCGATCCGAGTGGAGACCTTTTTCAGCTCACGAGTCGCACCGAGTGGGTCGGCATGTGGGGCATGAGTTACTCGCTGGGCATCGACGGGATCTCGATATTCATGGTCCTCCTCACGACCCTGACGATGCCGTTGGCGATCCTAGGATCGTTCCGCTATATCCGCGAGCGGGAGAAGGCGTTCTACGCACTAATGCTTCTCCTGCAGACGAGCATCGTAGGCGTGTTCGTCTCAATGGATCTACTCCTCTTCTACATCTTCTTCGAACTGACGCTTGTGCCGCTGTACTTCATTGTGGGGATATGGGGAGGAGAGCGGCGTATCTATGCTGCGGTGAAATTATTCCTGTACACGGCGCTGGGATCGCTCATGATGCTCGTGGGCATCCTTTATCTTCATGCTCAGGCTCGAGCGGCTTTGGGGGAGCCTTCGTTCCACCTGCTGGACCTACTCGGGACCCCACTCTCGCTTGCGGAACAACTTGTCCTTTTCGGTGCGTTCGGCCTCGCATTCGCTATCAAGGTTCCCGTCTTTCCCCTGCACACATGGCTTCCCGACGCGCACGTCGAGGCTCCCACCCCCGGCTCGGTGGTACTGGCTGCCGTCCTATTGAAGATGGGCGCATACGGGTTCCTTCGATTCGGACTACCCCTGTTTCCCGACGCGGCCACGCATCCCACCGTTGTAGGACTGATGCTGACGCTCGGGGTCGTGAGCATCATTTACGCGGCATGGGTTGCGGCGGTGCAGCCCGACGCAAAGAAGCTTGTCGCCTACACGTCCGTCGCGCATATGGGATTCGTGATCATCGGGATATTTGCTCTGACGGTAAATGGCCTTCAAGGCGGGCTCATGGTGATGATCTCTCACGGTCTGTCCACGGCTGCACTGTTCCTGTTGGTGGGCATGCTCTATGAGCGGAGACACACCCGACAGATTTCTGGTTTTGGGGGTCTGGCGAGAGTCGCGCCATTGATGGCTACCGCCTTTGTGATTACCGCATTGACCTCAATCGGCCTCCCGGGAACGAGCGGGTTCGTGGGTGAGTTTCTCGCTCTCTTGGGGACATTCCAGCGCTTTCCCCTCTTCACTGTTTTCGCGACCACAGGTGTGATTTTCGCAGCGTACTACATGCTTCCGATGGTCCAGAGAATTCTATTCAACCGGCTGGAGACCCCCGAGAACCAGTCCATTCCGGACCTGAGCCGGAGAGAAATGGCCGTTCTGGGTCCACTCCTCTTCCTCATGATCGCACTTGGTGTGAGTCCGACGCCCATTCTAGAAAGGATGGAGCCGAGTGTGCGTGCGGTGGTTGAGTACCTGGACGATGACCTGCGTGACTCCAGGGTAGAAGTACCTCTGCGGCTTGCGGAGGAGTTGCCGTTCCGGGAGGCGGTGCAGTGACTCTCGACTTCACCTCACCAGTGGACTTCGTGTGGGCTCTCCTCCCGGAGATCGTCCTGTCTGCGTGGGCAATGGCGGTTCTCTTGGCCGGGGTGTGGCGGGAAGAGGGGACAGAAACGTCGGTGGAGAGTGCCGCGGCGCTCAGATGGCTCGCAGTGGCCGGATTGTTGGCTGCGGCTGTGATGAATGGCTGGCTCTATCAGGTCACGGTTCTGGGGGAACCCGGAATGATCACCATCGACCGGTTCCGGCTCTTTGCTAACTGGATCCTCCTCCTCGGAGCGGGACTGACGATCCTGATCTCCGTGCCCTATGTGGTGAGGCAGCGGCTGCAAGCGGGGGAGTTCTACACGCTAGTCCTGCTGGCTACGGTCGGAATGATGATCATGGCTGGTACCCGAAACCTTATTCTCCTCTTCCTGGCGCTCGAGACTATGTCAGTGGCCGGTTACGTGCTCGCCGGTTTCAACCGGAGGGATCGAAGATCTGCCGAAGCCGGCCTCAAATACTTCATTCTCGGGGCGTTCTCTTCCGGGTTTCTCCTTTATGGTATCGCGCTCGTCTGGGGTGCCACTGGGAGTGTGACCCTCCCACAGATAGCCGAGACGATCGAGGCGGGCGCGGGATTTAGGGGGCTGCTCCTCACGGGGATGGGCTTTTTGGGTATTGGGTTCGCGTTCAAGGTTGGTGCGGTCCCATTTCACATGTGGACTCCGGACGTGTACCAGGGCGCCCCTACTCCATCGACTGTTTTCATGGCAGCCGCCGTAAAGACGGCGTCGATGGTGGCTTTCGTTAGGGTCTTTCTGGAGGCGTTCTGGAACCTATATGCCTCATGGTATACGATCGTCTGGTGGCTGGCCGCCCTCACGATCGTCGTCGCAAATCTTGTCGCACTCACACAGAGCAATGTGAAACGAATGCTCGCCTACTCGTCAATCGCTCATGGCGGGTACCTTCTAGTGGGGTTAGCGGCCGCCAATGAGATCTCGACTGCCGCTATCCTTTTTTACCTACTCGTCTATACGGTGATGAACATAGGCGCGTTCGGGATCCTCATGATCGTTGGAAACCAAGGAGAGGACCGAATGGAGGTGGAAGACTACGCGGGGTTCGGATGGGCTGAACCCCTGTATGGTCTTATGTTCACCATCTTTCTCCTCTCATTGGCCGGGTTTCCGGGTACCGGCGGATTCATCGCCAAGATTTACCTACTTCAGGGAGCTGTTGGCAGCCAACTCTGGAACCTTGCCGTTCTCCTGGCTCTGGGAACAGCTGTATCGTATTACTACTACCTGAAGGTGGCATGGTACATGTGGATGAAGCCGGCTCCGGATGGTGAAGTGGTGGGAAGGGTCTGGGTGCCCCTCCCAATGCGGTTCACGCTAGTGGGAGCGGCTGGGCTGGTTTTGTATCTGGGAGTGTTTCCGAGCGGACTTTTGGATGCTGTCCTCAACTCGGCTGAAGGCCTCGGACTCTTCAACTCGGATGGATTCCTGGGGCTCGCTCGCTGATGGAGGACGCCCTTCCCCATCTGATAGCGGCCGGGCCTTTCCTGGAGACTAAACGGACAAGCATCGGGTATATGAAAGTTCCAGAGCATATCTTTCGGGAGTATGACATCCGAGGGATCGTAGGAAGTGATCTCAATACGGAAGTCACTGAGGCAGTGGGACGAGCCTATGGAACGGTCCTTCGGCGATCGCTGTCGGGAATCGGGGAGACTCAAGTTACACCCGTGGTTGCAGTCGGCGCCGACAACCGCCCATCATCCCCAGAGCTTGCTGAGGCCCTGATCTCGGGATTGCTGTCCGCTGGGATTGACGTTCGTGGGCTTGGCACCGTCCCTACGCCGGTGACGTATTGGGCGGAGAAGAAGCTCGGAACTGACGGTGCGATCCAGATAACCGGATCGCACAATCCTCCGGAGTGGAACGGCATCAAGATGACCTTCGGTGGGAGACCCTATTATGGGGATGACGTGGCCTCCCTCCGGGATCGTATTTTGGTAGAGGACTTCGATAACGGAAGTGGAAAGCACAAGGGCACAGAGGTTCTTGACGACTACGTGGAGGATGTTTCGGGGCGCTTCCGGTTGAGCCGCCCCATGAAGGTCGCCGTGGACTGTGGGAATGGAACTGGATCTCTGGTTGCGGAGCGGCTCCTTCAGTCCGTGGGTGGAGAGGTCGTGCCAATCTATTGCGAGTCCGACGGGACCTTCCCGAACCACCATCCGGACCCTACCGTAGAGGAGAACCTGGTGGATCTCATCCGGGTCGTTCGGGATGCTGGGGCTGACCTTGGCATTGCGTTCGATGGCGACGCAGACCGAATCGGAGTCGTGGATGGACAGGGGCGGATTATCCGAGGAGACATACTCCTTCTTCTGTTCGGTCTGGACCTTCTCAAGCGCCACGGCCCGAACCAGCTTCTCATATACGACGTGAAATGCTCGCAGGTGCTGCCGGAAGTGTACGAAGCTGCGGGGGGCCGAACTCTAATGTGGAAGACTGGGCACTCGCTCATAAAAGAGAAGATGCAAGAG
>CAZJIM010000004.1:15191-33888 GCA_964546115.1 uncultured Gemmatimonadaceae bacterium
TGCGGGCCCCCCCCCCCCGGCGTGTGGGGTGCTGCGGGGCACAAGGGGGGGGGGAGTTGTCGGGGCACCTCTACTTTGCGGACGAATACATCGGGAGCGACGATGCGCTCTACGCTGCGTGTAGGCTAGTAACCTTGCTGTCCGGTTTTGATCAGCCACTTGCAGACCAGACTGATTCCTTTCCCGCGTATGTCTCTACCCCGGAGATTCGGATTGAGGTGACCGAGGAGATGAAGGGGCGGGTTGTCGATGCTGCCGTCGAGTATTTTGGGGGCCGAAATGAAGTAATCGGGATTGATGGTGCCCGGATTCTTTTCGAGGATGGTTGGGCACTCATACGGGCGTCCAATACGCAGCCGGTTCTGGTGGCGCGCTTCGAGGCCCGGACAGCCGAACGGCTTAAAGAGATCCGGGCAGAAGTAGAGGACTGGCTAAAAAAACAGGGTATCCATGTCTGAGAGGCGGCCCAGGTCCTTGAAGGGAGGTCGCCTTCTTCTCGGGGGCTTCCTAGCGCTCCTTTTCGTTCTTCTGATAGGGCGGTGGGGAGTTTCCCTGTACGTTGATCTCCTCTGGTTCTCCTCTCAATCGTTGGCTGACGTATTCCTGACCCAGATCTTTTGGGAATGGGGGGCTCGCCTCTTGGTGGGGTCGGCGGCGGTCCTTCTTGCCTGGGTCAACCTCCGGGTAGTGGCCAAGACGTTTACCAGCCTCCAGCTTCGCCGGAAACTCGGGGGCCTCGTCATTCAGCAACAATTTCCCGTAAGCTACGTGCGGTGGGGACTCCTCTTCGGATGTCTTTTCGTAGGCTTCTGGTTCGCAACGGCTATCCCTGATGGCACGGGCCTGGGTGTGATGCTTCTCCTGAACGCAGATTCATGGGGGACGGTAGATCCTATTCTGGGTCGGGACCTCGGGTTCTACCTCTTCGTGCTTCCCGTACTTCAAGGTTCGAATACGCTCGTACTGATAATGACGATGTTCTTCGGAGTGGTCTCCGCCGGGGGCTATGTGGCTACAGGGTCGATCACCTGGGCAGACAATCGCCTGGTGATCGAGCGTCTCCCTCGACTCCACTTTGGGGTGCTCGCGGGTGTTTTCATCGTGCTGCTGGGCCTCCGCTTCTATCTGGCTCCCTACGGCCTTCTGCTTGATGGGAACTCTGGAGTCCAAGGGATCTTTGGCTACGCGGACCAACAGGCAAGGATTCCAGCGTATCAGATGCTCGGGTTCTTGGCGATGGTGACCGCCGGAGTGGTGTTCTGGGGAGCCTACCGTGGAAGTCTTTTTTCAGTTGCGGCCGGAGGGATGGTCCTTGTGGTCGGGTCACTCGTAATCACTCAGGTCTACCCATCGATGATCCAGCGATTCCGGGTACAACCGAACGAGTTGGACCGGGAGACGGCCTATATTGAGCACTCGGTGGAATTTACGAGGACTGGATTCGGCCTTGATCGGATGAAGAGGGAAACGCTCAGCTACGAGGCTCCTGGTCCGACGATCTGGGAGGCTGTGTCCCTGAGGTTGAATCGGCTGCCCGTATGGACGGAGACCACTCTGCTTACGACGTTTCGGCAGCTCGAGGCCAGATTCCAATACTACGACTTCCACGAGGTCGCATTCGACCGCTACCCGGCAGAAGGAAGTCTCGAGCCCGTGGCCATATCCGTCCGAGAGGTCGACCCGGCTGGGATCCCCGATCCTAACTGGCAAAACCTCCACCTTAGGGAGCGGTACATTTCGGGGATGGGTGCAGTTGCGGGGCAGCTGCATCGACGAACGGAAGAGGGCCGTCTTCCGATGTTCCTTACGGCCATACCCCCTGAATATCGACCGGGACCTGGCGTACCGGACGAACTCGAGCTAACCCGTCCGTCGGTGTACGTGGGGAGCAGCCCGCAGCTCCCTGCCATAATCAACCCAACTGACGAGAGCTTTCTGGGCCCTGACGGACAACCTGGTATAGGTGGGCTAGATTATCCTGTCGGGATCCGGATGGGATCCATCTTCCGGACCGCGGCCCTGGCCTGGCGCTTCCAGGATGCGAATCTCTTGTTCTCGTCGGAAGTCGATGCTGACAGCCGCTTCGTCTTCCGGCGCCAGGTCGGGGAGAGGATCCAGACTCTAGCTCCGTTTCTCTACCTTCCCGAAGCTCCCTATCCCGTGATGTTCGATGGAAGGATTGTCTGGGTGGTAGAGGGCTTCACGCTCTCGAACTTCTTCCCCCTTTCCCGGAGTCACCAGATCCCGGGCCAAAGGTCGGTCAACTATCTGAGGAACTCAGTCAAGGCCACGGTAGACGCCGTGACCGGTGAAGTGCTCCTATACGTAGCCGATCCGGGTGATCCGATCCTGGAGGCCTATCGCAGGGGCTTTCCCTCTCTCTTTCGGGACCTGGAGCAGATGCCGGAGGCACTCCAACGGCACCTCAGGTACTCCAGATACTTTCTTGAGGCACAGACGGCCGTTTTGACCAGGTACCATCAGGAGGATCCTCCTGTATTCCACGGACAGCAGGATCGGTGGGCACTGGCACGGGAGTTTGCGGTCACCTCTCAGTCGCCCGGGGCGGGGTCTGGAGCCTTCCAGGGCGTCCGGTATCGACCGGAGTACACCTCACTGAAGCTTCCGGGTGAGGATCAGGAGTCCTACGTACTGTCTACTCTTTTCGTCCCGCAGGGAAGAGAGAATCTGGCTTCGTTCCTAGCTGCGAGGTGGAGTCCGCAGCGCGGCTCCGAACTTCTTCTTTGGGATGCCCCGGTCGAAGAGCAGATCCGAGGGCCGAGCCAGATTGAGGCGATGATCGAGCAGGACCCGGAGATCTCACAGCAGTTCTCGCTCTGGAGACAGGGGGGCAGCCAGGTCTGGACCGGGCACCTTCATTTGATTCCCGTCGAGAACAGCCTCTTCTACATGGAACCGATCTTCCTCGCGGCAGACGACAATGCAATTCCTGAGATCCAACGATTCGTTGTCAGTGATGGTCAGCGGGTCGTGATGGATCTGACTGTCGATGCTGCGATCACTGCTCTGGCTGCCGGGGGCCAGGGCGTGGTCTTCGACATAGAGAGTCCAGAGGGCGAGTTGGTGATGGAGCCAGTGAGAGCGGCGAGTAGGGATGAAGAGGCTCTGAATGCTCTTGAACGTGCCGAAGAGCGACTTCGCGCAGGCGACTGGGAGGGATTCGGAGAGGGGATTGAGGAGCTACGGGCCATCCTGAGAGAGGGGGTTGATGGGGGAGGATCCTGACAGCGAGAGCACGGCGGATCTGTCGGTAATCACTTCCGCACAGATCGTTCGAGAGTAGCTTGATCCTCCACAAAGGCTGGGGTACCTTGTGCGGGCTATTTCCCCTGGGTTCGGTGAACATCCCCGCCTGCCCCGGGGGTTTGTGCGTTTGTCCCACTGGCATCCGAGCTTCGGGAAATCCACGGACGAGAGTGTATGGACATCCACGAGTATCAGGCCAAGGAGTTGTTCAGGGTTGTCGGCATTCCCGTGCCTGCTGGGGAGGTCGCCACAACGCCAGCAGAGGCGGAGAAGATCGCCCACGACCTTGGTGGTGCCGTAGTCGTGAAGGCTCAGGTGCACGCCGGTGGGCGAGGAAAGGCCGGAGGTGTCCAGTTGGCCGCGACGCCTGAGGAAGCCCGCGGCCATGCTTCCAATATCCTCGGGATGCGGGTCAAGGGCCTCACCGTGAGGAAGGTCCTTGTAACTATTGCCGAGGACATCGAGTCTGAGGCCTATGTCGGGGTCTTGATCGACCGGAAGAGCCAAGCTCCGGTATTCATGGTGTCCCCCCAAGGAGGCATCGATATCGAAGAGGTAGCAGCCACGAATCCTGAGGCGATTCTCAAGCTCCCCGTTGACCCAAGATATGGACTACTCTTGCATCAGGCGTACCAGCTTGCCGACTTCCTTTACACAGAGGAGAAGCTGGCGAAACAGGGCGCTCGGATCATCTCACTCCTCTATGAGGCATTTGTTGAGAATTCGTGCTCCCTGGCCGAGATCAATCCCCTGATCGTAACCGGATACGGTGAGGTCAAGGCTATCGACGCTAAGGTCAGTATCGATGATAGTGGGCTCCTGCGGCTGCCGGAGTTGGAGGCATTTCGGGATGTGGGTGCGGAGCCGCCCTCGGAGACGAGGGCCCGTGAGGCGGGGCTGTCATTCGTGAGATTGGATGGCGATGTCGGATGTTGCGTCAATGGTGCGGGCCTGGCGATGGCAACGATGGACCTAGTGAAGTATTACGGGGGGGAGCCCGCTAATTTCCTGGATATCGGAGGGTCTTCCAACCCCGACAAGGTGCTGGCGGCACTGGAGATAATTGCCTCTGATCCGAATGTGAAAGCCATTCTTTTCAACATTTTCGGGGGTATCACCCGCTGCGACGATGTCGCGAAGGGGATCGTGGAGGCGACCCAGCGCACTCGTATCGAACCCCCGATCGTGATTCGCCTGACGGGGACGAATGAAGCGGAAGCGCGAAAGATTTTGGGTGATGCTGGATTCTCAACCTATGCCTCGATGGACGCGGTGGTGGAGAAGGGGGTCCAGGTCGCTGCTCAGGCCTGAATCGGAGACAGGCAGGGGGGAGGAGGATCAGATATGGCAATCTTCATCGATAATGACACTCGTCTTGTGGTCCAGGGGATAACGGGGCGGGATGGGTCGTTTCATACCCAGACGATGGTGGAGTACGGAACTAGCGTCGTAGCCGGTGTGACACCGGGGAAGGGAGGACAGAGCTTTCAGGTGGGAGCGAGTGCCAGTATTCCCATATTCAACACGGTGGATAGTGCGGTCCGTAAAACGGGAGCAAACACCTCCGTCATCTACGTGCCTCCTGTCTTTGCCACCAGCGCGATCATCGAGGCGGCTGATGCGGGGATCGAATTCATCGTCGCAATTACCGAGGGGATCCCCGTGCAAGATATGGCGAGGGCATCCGCCTTCGTTCGGGATCGAGGGAGTCGACTCCTTGGGCCCAACTGCCCCGGACTCATATCACCCGGGAAGGCCAAGGTAGGGATCATTCCTTCCCAGATCACGAAGCCTGGGCCCATCGGTGTCGTGTCTCGTTCGGGAACGTTGACCTATGAGGCTGTTAGCCAGCTAACTCGAGCGGGACTCGGTCAAACGACCTGCATCGGGATCGGAGGTGATCCGATCATCGGCACCAACTTCATCGATTGCCTCCAAGCCTTCGGAGAAGATGCCGACACTGAAGCGATCGTCATGATTGGCGAGATTGGGGGAACTGAGGAACAGGAGGCGGCTCGTTGGGTGCAGGAGTACCTATCCAAGCCGGTCGTGGGTTTCATTGCTGGTCAAACCGCGCCTCCGGGGCGGCGTATGGGTCATGCGGGGGCGATCATTTCAGGGTCTGCCGGGACGGCTGAAGAGAAGATCCAAGCCTTCGAGAAGAATGGAATCACTGTAGCGACGCGGCCGGTGGAGATCACCGACCTCATCAAGGAGGGCCTGGGGATCTGACGGTTAGCCCCATCTGTTGTTATGAAAACAGCGATTCCCGGATGATGTGACTGGACGAATTGTTCACCGAAGAGCGCATCCAGATCTCGGTCGCAATTGGCGTGATTGCCGAGGAGCTTCTTCGGCTCTTGCCCCCCGAAGCGCCGGTTGGGTGGGACATGCGTGACGGATAATTTGTACTCCCACGGTTTCAGGGCGACGAAGCAGGTGTGACTTTCCGAGCCTTTAAGGGTCGAGTACGTGTTGACCCCGCTTAGTTCATGGTGCGAAATAGGTCAATTCCCCGTGGGAAGGGGGGATCGTCGGAGTTCTTACCGGGAATGCAGGCCTGAAGGCTGTTTTCGGCGCACGCTTACTCGCGAGTGACCGTCGCAGTCGACGAATCAGGGAGTGAGTCAGATGTCACAGACGCTTGCGATTATCAAGCCAGATGCTATTGCCTCTGGGAAGGCCGGGGCCAGCTTGACACATATCGAACGGGAGGGGTTTCGGGTTCGCTCACTTAAGATGACGCGGTTGAACCGAGCCCAAGCTGAGGCTTTCTACGGGGTACATCGCACGCGCCCCTTTTTCGAATCGCTCGTGTCATTCATCACTTCGGGGCCGGTTGTACCGATGGTTCTCGAGGCGGACGGTGCCGTCCAGCGCCTCCGTGAGATGATCGGCGCTACTGATCCCGCGCAATCGGCAGAAGGTACCATCCGATCCCTCTTCGCAGAGTCAACGGAGCGGAACGCGATTCATGCGTCGGATTCGGACACAAACGCTGCCCGAGAGATCGCCTTCTTTTTCTCCGAGAGCGCGTTATTGGAACTCTGATTTGGGGCAGGTCGATGGACAGCTTTAGAGGGTATTTGGGCCCATCGAGTCGATACGAATCGCATTGACACCACTTGAGTTCACGGGTAGTCTTCACAGCCTATGTTGAGGGTCAGCCTTACGGATCTGCGGCGCGCGGGATCACTGCTGGTCAAACATCGGATTCATGAGGATGACCCCCTTTGGGCGGGAGTGGATCTGGTCCTTGGCGGGCCCGTCAAGGTACATGTTGTCGTGACTGGTGCCGCTGCTGGCCAGGTGCTCGCCAGCGGCCAGGCGGACGCTCCGTTGGTCCACGAGTGCCGCAGGTGCCTTGAGCGGGTGGATCGGCCGTTTGAGCAGCAGCTCGAGCTATGTTGGTCCGCTGCTGACCAACTCTCCGATGATCCGGGCGCCAATACTGGCATTAGGGTTTTGGAGTGGGGTGCGGATGCTGTAGAACTCGGAGAGGCCATCCGTGAGGAGCTCGTTCTGGCGGCCCCGAGGTACGTGTTGTGCCAGGAGGACTGTAGGGGTTTTTGTCCAGGGTGTGGAACGAATCTGAATGACGAGCAGTGTGAGTGCGTCACCAGTGAGCGGGACCCAAGATGGGATGCTCTCCGCGCGCTGAAGAAACAGTGAAGCGAGGCGAATACAAGTGGCTGTTCCCAAAAAACGCACGTCCAAACAGCGCCAGCGAAAACGGCGGACACATTACAAGGCTCGGCCCGTCGTCACACATCCGTGTCCACGCTGCGGAGACCCGAAACAACCCCATCGAATCTGTTCCGAATGTGGTTTCTACCGGGACCAGGCGGTCATCGAAGTAGAGATCGACTAGAAGGCTGCCGAAGACGTACAGCGGGTTGCGGAAAGGGGTCTTGCGAGTCCGAGATAAGGAATAAGGAGGAATCCGATGCCGAGCGCATCGCTGACGACGAGAGATCCTGTATTGGGCTACTCCCTTTTGGCCTTCGGGCTACGGTGGTGTGCGTCCACCTACGGTGCTAGCGCTCCTCGATGTAGCTTGGGCTTTGCCTGTGGAGTGTCGCCCTGCACCTGCGCCCAAAGAGCTCGCAACGCTGCCTACTGCACGTCTTCAACGGCCTTCTAACGGAGGCCGGTTGGTGCGCATCGCCCTGGATTGCCTGGGCACGGACGAGGCGCCGGCCAGTGAGATCGCCGGAGCCATCCTGGCTCTAGATGAGCGGTTGGATGACTTCACGCTGGTTCTCGTTGGAGACCAGGAGTCGATCGCGAAGGGCCTTTCGCGGATTAAGTTCCGCTCCCGGGAGCGCCTTGAGGTTGTCCATGCTCCCGATCGAATCCTTGCCTATGATTCTCCGGCTCAGACCGTTCGGCGCCGTCCGGACTCCTCCATCGTAGCGGGCATCCGCCTCCAGAAAGAAGGAGAGGTTGATGCCTTCGTGAGTGCAGGCTCGACGGGGGCAGTTATGGCTGCTTCGCTGATCCTTCTTCGCCCCCTTCCCGGTGTTGCGCGTCCGGCAATCGGGACGCTCCTTCCGACATTGAGAGAACCGACGCTCATGCTTGATGCAGGGGCCAATGTAGACTGTAAGCCCCATCATCTGCTCCAGTTTGCCCATCTTGGAACCATCTATGCTCAGGACCTGATGAGCGTGGAGGAGCCCCGTGTGGGACTGCTCAACATTGGGGAGGAGCCGGTAAAAGGGGACGAGCTTTCTGTGGAGGCGCACACTCTCCTCAAGAAAAGTCACCTTCATTTCGTAGGAAACGTCGAGGGAAGGGAAATCATCGGCGGCGCCTGCGATGTTCTGGTCTGTGACGGTTTCGTCGGGAATGTCCTTCTCAAATTCTATGAGTCCGTCGCGGAGTTCACGACCCATCTCCTGACCCGTGAGATGAAGCGGGATGACACAACGAAGGACTTGGAAGAAGTCTTCCGGATGTTGGATTACGCCGAGTACGGAGGAGCTCCGCTCCTAGGAGTGAATGGAGTATCCATCGTGTGTCATGGGCATTCCCCTCCACGGGCGATCCAGAAAGCGATCAGCGTTGCCTCACAGGCAGTCCGCTCGGACATGGTTGGTCACATCACCAAGGAGCTTTCTGACGATGCCTACCAGCTTGGACCGAGAGGTTCGTGACGTCTTCCACTTCCGCCCTACTGTTTCCGGGGCAGGGTTCGCAGTACGTAGGGATGGGGAAGCAGCTCGCGGAAGCATTTCCCCAGGCCGCAGAGACCTTCCGAGAGGCGGACGAGGTGCTCGGGTTCGAACTCTCCGAGCTGATGTGGGAAGGTCCGGAGGAGGATCTCGTGCTCACGATGAACGCCCAGCCTGCGATCCTCACTCACTCCGTTGGGGTCTTGCGGATCATTCGCGACCAGTTGGGAGAGGTGACGATGGCTGCTGGACACTCTCTGGGTGAGTTCTCTGCGCATGTCGCGGCGGGAACGGTGTCGTTCGACGAGGCTCTCGAGTTAGTACGTCTTCGGGGAGAACTCATGGACCAGGCCGGAAGGTCCCGGCCCGGGTCGATGGCTGCGGTGTTAGGGATGGAGGACGAAGCAGTCGAAGCGCTGTGCGAGGAAGCATCTGATCCCCCAGAGCCTGTGGTTGTTCCCGCGAACTTCAATTCCGTGGGTCAGGTAGTGATCTCAGGCGACCTGGAAGCGATCGATCGAGCAGCTGATTTAGCGCCTGCGCGTGGTGCGAAGGCGATTGTACGTTTGGGTGTATCCGGGGCCTTTCACTCCCCCCTGATGAAGCCGGCCAAAGAGGGGTTGCATGCGTGTCTCCAATCCGTTGAATTCCACAGCCCTCGCTTTCCCGTATACTCCAACGTTGACGCGCTCCCTGTGCGCGATGCGGACTCCGCGAGGGAGCGGTTGATCCGACAGCTTACCGCGCCGGTCCGATGGGCAGCTTCGGTCAGCGCAATGCTCGAAAACGGTGCAGGGCGGTTCATCGAGGTTGGTCCAGGCAACGTTCTCACTGGGCTTAACCGAAAAAATGCCCGAGGGATTGAGTCGCTCTCGGTCGGTGAGCTGGAGGAGGTTGTGGCGCTAGGTCAGGGGTAACCGGACTAGAATCTTGGAGGATACCATGGAACTTGAAGGACATGGTGCGATCGTTACGGGAGGGGCTCGTGGGATCGGATTGGAGATTGCAATTGAGCTTGCCGGAGGAGGAGCCCGTGTTGCCGTGATCGACCTTGATGAGGAGCGGGTAACACCGGCGGCGGATCACCTGCCAGGGGGGGGTCACATTGGGCTTGTCTGCAATGTGGCTGACTCCTTGCAGGTGAGGGAGGCGGTCTGCCAGGCAGAAGAAGAACTCGGTGGGGTGACGATTCTAGTGAATAACGCAGGGATCACCCGTGACAACATCTTGCTTCGTCTAAAAGATGAGGATTGGGATGAAGTAATAGAAGTTAACCTAAAAGGTACGTTCAATATGACCCGGTCTGTTATACGTGGTATGATGAAAAGGCGGGACGGTGTGATTCTGAACATCTCCTCCGTCGTGGGTCTCTCGGGCAATGCGGGCCAGGCCAATTACGCTGCATCCAAGGCTGGCATTCTCGGGTTCACGAAGAGTGTCGCCCGCGAACTCGCATCTCGGGGGATCCGGTGCAACGCCATCGCCCCGGGGTTTATCGAGACGGACATGACAAGCGCCTTGAATGAGGACCAGACTGAGGCTTTAAGGCAACAGATACCCTTGGGCCGGCTCGGGTCTCCCGAAGACATTGCCAGAGTGGCCCGCTTCCTTGCGGGCCCTGGGGCTTGCTACATTACCGGACAAGTGATTGCAGTAGACGGCGGGATGTCGACGTGACCTTCCCGTTGGCCGCGTTCAATCGAATGACTGTACCCCAAACCTATGAGGCATGGTATGAAGGACAGCATCGAAGTACGGGTGAAGGAGATCATCGTGAATGAGCTTGGGGTCGAGGCCGAGAAGGTCACCCCGGAGGCTTCGTTCGTGGAGGATCTGGGCGCCGACTCCCTCGATACCGTTGAACTCGTTATGGCGTTCGAAGAGGAGTTCGGGATCGACATCCCCGACGAGGATGCCGAGAAAATGGGGACGGTAGGGGAAGCCATCAAGTACCTACAGAGCAACGTGGACTCTTGAATGTGTGGTACATAAGGGGCATTGAGAGGGTGACGGAGATGTGGATCGGCCTTGAGGGTAGCAAATATGTCTGATGGTACTAGGCGTGAAGTGGTTGTCACGGGGCTCGGACTTGTCACACCCCTTGGGGTCGGTCTGAATACTGCGTGGCCAGCACTTCTAGCTGGGACGCCTGGCGGAGCCAGGATTTCATTGTTTGAGGCGACTGATGAGTACCCCTCTCAGATAGCCTGTGAGGTAAATGAGTTCGATCCTTCTGGGGTCCTCGAAGCCAAGGAAATCCGACGCTACGATCGATTTGCACAGTTTGCTTTGGTCGCCGCCGCTGAGGCCATGGAGCACGCTGGACTCGTCGGCCCGCCGCTAGGTGTTTCGCCTGAGAGATTCGGGGTGGTCGTGGGGACCGGGATTGGCGGAATGGCGACGTTCGAGGAGCAGTGTAGGCTTCTCATTGGTCGTGGTCCAGGTCGTGTGAGCCCGTTTTTCATCCCGATGTTTATTCCAGATATCGCACCAGGACTCATTTCGATCCGGTACGGTGCTCAGGGTCCCAATTACAGCACAGTTTCCGCGTGTGCCTCGTCGGCTCATGCGGTGGGGGATGCCTTTCGAATCATTGAGAAAGGCGACGCGGATGTGATGATCGCGGGTGGGACCGAGGCTGCCGTTACCCCGCTAGCGATGGCCGGATTCGGTGCGATGAAGGCGATGTCCACTCGAAACGATGCCCCTGAGACCGCGAGTCGGCCCTTTGATGTAACGAGGGATGGATTCGTGATGGGTGAGGGTGCCGGTGTACTGATCCTGGAAGCGCGTGAGGCTGCAGAACGTAGGGGTGCTCCTATTCTCGGTCGGGTTGCTGGATTCGGAATGTCGGCTGACGCCTATCACATCACCTCTCCTGTTCCAGGCGGTGCTGGTGCCCAATCAGCCATGAGACTGGCACTCGAGGATGCAGGCGCTGATGTACACGAGGTCGACTATATCAATGCCCACGGGACGTCCACACCACAAAACGACAGGTCGGAGACTTTCGCGATTCGCGCCGTTCTTGGTGCTCCGGCGGACAAGGTGGTGGTGGGGTCCACGAAGTCGATGACCGGCCACCTCCTTGGAGCCGCCGGGGCGGTCGAGGCTGTAATCTCAGTGATGGTCTGCCTCAAGGGGAAAATTCCGCCCACGATCAACCTCGAATGCCCAGATCCGGAGTGCGACCTCGACTACGCGACGGATGGGCTTCGGGAGAGGCCCGTCGGGCTGGCGCTCTCCAACTCCTTCGGGTTCGGAGGGCACAACGTCTGTCTCGCCTTTCGGCCTTGAGGAGATGAGGTGAGGACGAGGACTGTCTGACGGATCATGCGAATCGGATTCGGCTATGATAGCCATAGCTTCGATGAGGACCGCGACTGCATCCTGGGCGGCGTGGTTATCCCAGGTGTTCCGGGGCTGAGTGGATTCTCAGACGGGGACGCTCTCTCTCACGCGGTGACAGATGCACTCCTGGGAGCCATGTGCCTCGGCGACATCGGCCAGCATTTTCCGCCCGGAGACGAGCGCTGGCGTGACGCGGATTCGATAGGCCTTCTGCAGAGAGTGGTGTCACTAGTCCACCAGGCAGGCTACAGAGTTGGAAACGTCGATGTGACGGTCGTTTGCGAGGTGCCGAAGATTGGGCTGGTAGCGGAGCAGATTCGAAGGACCCTTTCCGGTGTGCTCGAAGTGGATCTCGACTGCGTTTCAGTCAAAGGCAAGAGCAACGAAAGGATGGGCTGGGAGGGAAGACGGGAGGGGGTCGCTGTTTACGCGGTCGCCCTCCTCCGAGATGATGGCTAGAAAGCCCTTGAGGAAGTACAGCGGGCCGCGCCCCCCTGGGGCCCGCAGCAGGAGATGTAGGGGGCTGCACACGCGGGGGTCGTTGCGCGGCTCAGACCAGGAAGGATGACGATGGCGATGCTAGGGTGTAGGAGAAGAGTTCTGACGCCGTATGAGCCCGCAATCCTCCCGTGCTCCTTCGGATTACGGCGGCGCGGACCATCTCGGTCGCCGTTGCCCCTCGACGTAGCGCAAGGCTATGTCAGCATCATGTCGTCTTGGAGTTGGCCCGGTAGGCCCGTAACGTGGGCCAATGTACTTCCTCAACCGCCTTCTGATGCCTAGGTCAGCAGAGTTTCAGACTGAGCACTTTCAAGACTATCTGACCTTCGACCGAGGACTCTCTGAGCGCACGGTTCAGGCTTACGGTCGGGATGTCCGACGCCTCATTGAATTTCTTTGGGAGAGAGGTGCTTCAGGGCCTCCGGATGTGTCACACGTCGACCTTCGTGAGTACATCTTTCATCTCAGGGACGCGGGACTCGCCACGAGTTCGATCCGGCGGTCGATCTCCTCCACTCGTACCTACTTCTCTTTTCTTCTAGACGAAGGTCTGCTGGAATCCGATCCAACTGACCGGATCGAGTCCCCACGGAGTTGGCAGAGGCTGCCGACCTTTCTCACGAGGGATGAAGCTGTCCTGATGATCGAATCGCCCTCACCTGACCATCCGGCGTATTGGCGTGATCGATCGATCCTAGAAGTGCTGTACGCTACCGGTATCCGTGTTTCCGAGCTGATAACCGCGAGTGTGATCAACCTCGACCTCGACGAGGGCCTACTTCAGGTGGTCGGTAAGGGGTCCCGCGAGCGAATCGTTCCCTTGGGACGCACTGCCTTAGAGGTGGTTCGGAGGTATTTACGCGAGGTTCGGCCTGCGCTCGAAAAGGGATGTGGTGCGGGCATGCTCTTCTTGAGCTGGCGAGGCCGTCCCCTGACCCGCATGGTGGTCTGGACCCTCGTTAAGGATGCGGCCGAGCGTAGCGGAATTAGAAAAAAAGTGTCTCCACATACCTTTAGACACACCTTCGCGACTCATCTTCTCGAGGGGGGGGCGGACCTTGTGGCAGTCCAGGAACTACTGGGTCACGCTGACATTTCGACTACGCAGATCTACACCCATGTAGATCGACAATACCTACATCAGGTTCACCGCCGCTTCCATCCGCGGGCGAAGTAAGACCTATCGGTTGCCACCCGTATCGACCGTTTCTGCCTCTGCCTGAGCCCTTTCCTCCTGCTCTGCTCGGGCGAGAGCAAAGAGGGTTTCCTGGTCATTGGAAGTGCGAAGGAGTCGGACTGCAGTCTGCAATACCGTGTCGCGATCGCTCTGAATTTCCAGAGCTCGGTCCTCTCGGTCGAGCCGTTGGTAGTAGATGGCTTCGGTGCGCCACGCCAGATAGTCTCTAGCTTCTTCTGTGAGTAGGTCCTCGGAGATCCCACCCTCCAGAATCGACTGGAAAAGGTTGTCGAGGAGTTCTGGGGGGAATTCCGCCTCGCTATCGCGGGATTCTCGGATTGCCCGGACGGCTGCAAATGCCGTTTCCTGAATACGTGTTTGTAGTGGGAATTCAGCTTCAACTGTGGCATTCACCAACCCCCGCTCTCCTGAGGACAGTGTGTCACTCAGGACCTCGAGGTCGGGGAATACTCCTCCTCCCCCGAGAAGCGCTCGTCCGCCGATCGACGTGAATTCCGGGATGGAATCGGGTTCGATTACCCTCCCTTCAATGTCGCGCGGGCGATTTAAGGATCGGCCTTGAGGCGTGAACCACTCCCCCGAGGTGATTCGGATCAGGCGTCCGCCGGGAAGTGGGATCACGCTCTGGACTGTTCCCTTACCGAAGGTTCGCTCGCCAATAACGAGGGCCCTGTCGTGATCTTGGAGCGCACCCGCGATGATTTCTGCAGCAGAAGCGGAATAACGATCCACCAGGACCACAATAGGAATCTCTCTCACCCGCGGATCCATGCGCGCGCGTGCTGATTCTTCCCGGAGTTGACCGCTATTACCCCGCGTTCTCGACCGAGTGGTAACCAGCACCGAACCGCGATCCAAAAAGAGATCTGCAAGGTTGAGCGACTCGTCGAGGTAGCCACCGGGGTTTCGCCGGAGATCGAAGATCATCCCCCGGACGTCTCCCATTTCGGTCAGAACGGAATCCACCTCCGTCGCAGAGTTTCGAGTTACGCGGTCAAGTACGATGTAGGAGAAGTCGTCGAAAATCCGCTCGGCTCGCACGGCCGGGATGTGTACCTCGTCACGTTGAATCTCGAACGGGATTGCCTCAGCAAATCCGTCGCGCTCGATGTACACGATGACGGTGGTTCCCGGCTCACCCCGAATACGGGTTGACGCATCGTCGACGGACCAACCATCTCCCTCATCCGAATTGACCCCGACAATCCGGTCACCAACCATTAATCCTGCGTCCTCTGCGGGTGTGCCACCAAACACAGTGGTGATCGTCACCGCACCGTTGAGTTCACTGATCGCAATCCCAACACCGGCATAGTTTCCGGTACTCTGCTCCTCAAACCTCGCCACTTCATCGGGAGAGAGAACTGTGGCGTAAGGGTCGCCTAGTTCTTTGATCACTCCGTCAATCGCGAGCTCCCACAGAACAGAGTCCCCTCGGGTCTCCAAGGCATAGTCCCGGATCGCTCCGAGGGTGCTCATGAAGACCTCCGCCTCGGGCGTACCATCTTGTATGCTTCGGGAGGACCCACGAGAAGATCGCTGTGCCTCCAGCCCCGGAGGGCCTGCTAGGCTCAGGAGTAACAGGGGGAAGAGGAGGCGTGAGATCATGGGGCAATAACCCTTCGATGGAGATGTCCGAGCTTCTGGGTAATCAGAACCGTACGAGCGGACCGATACAATACTAACCACCGAGGTGCTTGTCGTTCCAGGAATGTTATCTTCTTGACTCCGAATCCGCATCCTGAGGAACGTAAAACCGAGTCAGCCCGATGCCGCCCAAAACATCTTCGGAGATTCGAGTTGAGTTGGTCCAGATTCGGCCCACGAAGGGAAGGGTCGAAGAGAACCTCTCGCGGCTCAAGGCAGCTGTCGATGAGGCAAGTGGGAGGGTGGATCTCCTGGTGTTCCCTGAGTGTGTCCTTTCGGGCTATTTCGTCGAGGGAGGGGTCGAAGAGGTATCCCGGCGTTCGGCTGACGTGGCGGTGGGTCTTGGAAGCCCTCGAAACGATGCGCCCGACGTGGTATTAGGCTTTTACGAGAGGGGGAAGGGGCCCAGCTACAACTCAGTGGCCTGGTTCTCACCGGAGTCCGGTGGGTATCGCGTCGTACATCGGCACCGAAAGGTCTTCCTTCCGACCTACGGTGTCTTCGATGAGGCGCGCTTCGTCGCCCCGGGCGATCAGTTCCATGCCTTTGACACGAGGTTCGGGAGGGTCGGGATGCTCATCTGTGAGGAGATGCTGCACTCAATGGCCCCGACCCTCCTAGCTCTGGACGGCGCTGAGCTCCTGGTCGTTGTGGCCGCATCGCCTGCCAGGGACTTCCGTCTGCGTCAGGGACGGCCAGGGAACCTGGAAGCGTGGGATCTGGCGGGGAGAGCGGTTGCCATGGAACACGGGATCCACGTCGTGATCTCGCAGCTGGTAGGCAGCGAGGGTGGGAAGGTCTTCCCGGGAGGAAGCACCTTCTATCTTCCGGGGGGTGAAATCGGAGAACGGGGACCTCTCTTCCAGGAAGGTACTACCACTGCGGTCCTAGACCGGACTCGAGTCCACCGAGCGCGAGCCCGGTTGCCTCTCCTATCCGACCTTCAAGCCAGGTTCCCGAATCTTCTGTACTCGTTGTCCGGTATAGGCGGCCGGTTGAGGAGAGGATTGTTTCCACGACCGATGCGCTACCGAGGTTCGGTCAAGAGGGGGCGATCCCGCCGCAGGGAAGTGGAGGAGACCCTTCCTGCGAGGGAAGTGCCACCGTCGGGACTCCCGGATCCGGAGGATGGGTCAAATTTAGAACTGGATTTGCCCCTAGTGGAACGGGCTCTCGTGAGTTTCCTCCAAGACGAAATTGTGTCCAGGAGAAAGTTCAACGACGTGGTCGTCGGTGTTTCTGGCGGAGTCGATTCCGCGGTCGCCCTGATGCTGGCAGTTCAAGCCCTCGGTGCCGAACACGTACATGCGTTTCTCCTTCCGTACTCGACATCAAGCCCAGAGAGCCTAAAAGATGGGCATCGGGTTTTGGAGGCTGCGGGTGTAACAGGCCGGATGATCGAAGTCACGGGCGCCGTCGATGCGTATATCGATTCCGAGGAGCGAGATCTCCCCGACCTCCGACGTGGGAACGTTGCGGCGCGTCTTCGGTCAGTGATCCTCTGGGACCAGGCGGCGCGGTTGAATGCGCTCCCGCTGGGAACAGGAAACAAGAGCGAACGTCTGCTGGGGTACTTCACTTGGCATGCTGACGACTCTCCGCCCGTCAACCCGCTGGGTGATCTCTTCAAGACCCAAATCTGGTCTTTGGCACGACATCTGGGCGTTCCGGACGGGGTGGTGGACAAAGCGCCGAGTGCGGATCTCATCAAGGGTGTCCACGACGAAGACGAGTTGGGCGTGAACTATGGGGTCGCGGACCGAATCCTCTTCTGGCTTCTTGAGGGCTACCCTTCCGACGACCTCATTCGCGCCGGGTTCGAAGCAGCAGCTGTCGAGACAGTTAGGGGTCGGCTCGAGGGTACTCACTGGAAGCGAGAGCTCCCCACTGTGGCCATGCTCTCGGCGAGCTCCATCGGGGAATTCTACCTCCGTCCTGTCGACTATTGATCTGGGCCACGGATCCTCAGCGCACCGGCCATGCTCCTTGTTATCGATAACTACGACTCGTTCACCTTCAACCTGGTACAGTTTCTCGGGGAGTT
Organism: uncultured Gemmatimonadaceae bacterium; assembly: GCA_964546115.1. Classification (GTDB taxonomy): domain Bacteria; phylum Gemmatimonadota; class Gemmatimonadetes; order Longimicrobiales; family Gaopeijiaceae; genus JAAXGI01. The sequence continues at coordinate 32,377 of CAZJIM010000004.1, forward strand.
GGGTGCAGACCCGCGAGTTGTTCGAAACGATGAGGCGAGCGTCTCCGCCCTCGAAAAGATGACTCCGTCCCGGGTGGTCATTTCTCCCGGACCGTGCACTCCTAATGAGGCAGGGGTCAGTATCGAGGCTGTCCAACGGCTGGGATCGAAGGTTCCTCTTTTGGGCGTCTGCCTCGGTCATCAAGCCATTGGGGAAGCGTTCGGAGGCCGAACAATCCGAGCAAATGAGGTGATGCATGGGAAGACTACTCGGATCACGCACTTACAGGAGGGAATCTTCTGGGATCTGCCCGTTCCACTTGAAGTGACCCGGTATCACTCGTTGGTGACGGATCCGAATGCGCTCCCATCCGATCTCGAGGCTGTGGCATGGTCGCCATCGGGCCAGGAGGGAGAGAAAGAAATCCAAGGGGTGCGTCACCGGGAGCTTCCCATCTGGGGGGTGCAGTTCCATCCGGAATCCCTCTTCTCCCAGGAGGGCAAGCGTCTGCTGAAGAACTTCTTGAATCTTTGACAAGGAACATGAGCGGAGAGACTACGACAGGTATCGCCTTGATACCTCTTTGCGGTCTTCCTATCTTACTTGGCGTGAAACTTGCATTGAAACGTTTGTGCCCCACTCTTGGGCCCTTCGGGAACAGGTGGTGAAACAGCCGGTTCTCGGAGTGGTCCCGGTGCGCCTCAACTCGAGTCGCCTTCCCCGAAAACCCCTGCAGCTCATTCTCGGTCGTCCACTGCTCGAATGGGTTTGGCGACGAGTTTCATGTATGCGGACCTTCGATCGTCTCGTGGTCGCTGCTGACGCTCCAGAGGTCCAGCAGCTCTGCGAGTCATTGGGAGCTCCGGTAGTCATGACGGACCCAGAGCATTCTTCCGGTACCGATCGGGTCGCTCAGGTTGTCGAGCGGCCAGAGTTTAGGGACTTTTCGTTGATCGCGAACGTTCAGGGAGATGAGCCCTTGATAGAGGAAGCCCATCTTGGCCAGGCGGTTAAGCTTGTGAGGGACGGGGGTTGGGATGTGGGGACCTGCGCGACTCCTATTGCCACCTCCGAGGCACGCCATGACCCTGCGGTGGTAAAAGTCGCGCGGACGGCGAGCGGGGGCGCTCTGTACTTCTCTAGGGCGGAGATTCCGTTCAAGAGAGATGAAAATCCGAGCGAGGAGGAACTGGAATCGGCTCCGTTTCTCCGGCATGTAGGCATTTACGTGTACCGCCGCGAGGCGCTGGCGCGATGGGTGGCTCTGACCCCGTCCCCGCTTGAGAAGCTGGAACGTCTCGAGCAGCTCAGGGCACTAGAAGGCGGGATGCGGATCGGAGTTGCCTTAGTTGATGAGGCCGGGCCTGGTGTGGACACTGCGGCGGACATCCTCAGGATGGAAGAAATTCTCTCTGGAACAGGAGGTTAACTCGACATGAAGGACTGGACATGAGCCCTGGAGGTGAAGCCACCAAATACATCTTCGTGACGGGGGGCGTCGTATCCTCTCTCGGAAAGGGTATCGCTTCGGC
>CAZJIM010000004.1:33898-45161 GCA_964546115.1 uncultured Gemmatimonadaceae bacterium
TTGCTAAAGGAGAGAGGTCTCCGCGTTACGATTCAGAAGTTCGACCCGTATATCAACGTAGATCCTGGGACCATGTCACCGTTTCAGCACGGCGAGGTGTTCGTCACTGATGACGGAGCTGAGACAGATCTCGATTTGGGACATTACGAGCGATTTATCGACGAGTCTCTGTCTCAGGCCAACAACATCACGACCGGAAGGATCTACCAGTCCGTTATTAGTAAGGAGCGGAGGGGAGACTACCTCGGGTCTACGGTGCAGGTGATCCCGCACATCACGGACGAGATCAAAGCTAGTATTCGCCGGCTCGCGGGTGGGCACGATGTCGTGATCACGGAAATCGGGGGGACGGTTGGGGATATCGAGAGTCTTCCATTCCTTGAAGCGATTCGACAATTTCGCCAGGAGGTTGGTCCCGGGAACGCACTTTATCTGCATCTGACCTTGGTCCCCTTTATTTCAGCGGCAGGTGAGTTGAAGACGAAACCGACTCAGCACTCCGTCCGAGAGCTGATGCAGATCGGGATTCAGCCTCAGGTTCTGATCTGTCGCTCCGAGCATCCGCTGGATGAGGAGATCCGCTCCAAGATATCATTGTTTACCAACGTTGATCCCCGGGGTGTGATCGAGGCCTTGGACGTTGACTCGATCTACCAGGTTCCTATCGAATACAGGCGACAGGGGTTGGATGACTACGTTGTCGAACTATTAGGGCTCGACCTGGAGCCTCCCGACCTCACTGAGTGGGCGCGAATGGTTGAGGTGATTCGAAATCCACCGGGAAGGGCAGTACGGATTGCGGTAGTCGGGAAATACACGAACCAAGTAGACTCGTACAAATCGGTCCAACAGGCCCTTATCCACGGAGGGATCGCAAACGATGTGGCCGTAGAGGTCGACTGGATCTTGTCGGAAGTGTTCGACCGGGATGAGGACCCCGGTAAGCGGCTGGGTTGCTATGATGGAATTCTCATCCCCGGGGGATTCGGTCCTCGAGGGGTCGAGGGTATGCTGAGGACGATCCGATGGACCCGGGAGGCGGGACGTCCCTTCTTTGGAATCTGTCTCGGCCTGCAGTGTGCGGTCATCGAGTTTTCCCGGAACGTAACCGGGCTTCACGAGGCGCATTCCCTGGAGTTCAACTCTGAGTCACCCGATCCGGTCATCTGTCTCATGGACTCTCAGAGACAGGTGACGAACAAAGGGGGCACGATGCGGCTAGGTGCTTACCTGGCCCACCTCAAGCCCGGATCCAAGGTGGCCAAGACCTACGGCGTGGAGGAGATTTCCGAGAGACACCGTCATCGGTATGAGGTGCACCACCTGTACCGGGAACGTCTGGAGCAGGAGGGCTTAACCGTGAGCGGTGTATCTCCAGATGGAAAACTGGTGGAGATCATAGAGCTTGAGGACCATCCCTGGTTCGTTGGGTGTCAGTTCCATCCAGAACTCAAGAGCCGGCCCACTCGTCCGCATCCTCTCTTCGCATCGTTCGTCAGGGCCGCGGCGTACCGGGCAGAGCAGAACGAGCAGAGGGTTCGCGAAGCCGAGGTTGTCGGAGCATGAAGCTCTTCGAGAATTTCAGCCTCATTGCCGGTCCTTGCGTCCTGGAGAGCGAGGATGTGAACCTGCGTGTGGCTGAACACCTGGCGGCACTTTCTTCGCGACGTGGGCTTCCGGTGATCTTCAAGGCCTCGTTCGACAAGGCGAATAGGTCGAGGATCGAGTCCCCGCGAGGACCTGGACTGGATGAGGGCTTGCGGCTCCTCACCCAGGTCCGAGAAGAAACAGGGCTGCCCACACTTACCGATATTCATTTACCCGGGCAGGCTGATACGGTCGCGCAGTCCGCTGACGTCCTTCAGATCCCTGCCTTCCTTTGTAGACAGACAGATCTGATCCTGGCCGCTGCCGCGACGAGTCGACCGATGAACATCAAGAAAGGGCAGTGGATGGCTCCAGAGGAGATGACCGCGGTCGTCGAGAAAGCACGCTCGGTTGCTACCACGAAGGTGCTCATCACTGAGCGAGGGACTTTCTTCGGGTATGGGAACTTGATTGTAGACATGCGGTCCTTTCAGGCGGTCCGGGCGTCCTGCGGGGTTCCCGTCATATTTGATGGGACGCACAGCGTCCAGCGTCCCGGGCGAGTAGAAGGGTCGAGCGGCGGTGATCCGGAGCACATCCCTTCGCTTGTCCGAGCGGCGGTGGCTGCTGGTTGTGACCATCTCTTTCTTGAGACACATCCGGAGCCCCAGGTAGCACTGTCAGATGGCTCTAATGTAATGCCGCTAGCAGATTTGGATTCCCTTATGATGGAGGTGCTGGCGGTACGTGAGGCGCTCGGCGCCGATGTAGAGGTGCCGGTGGACAGAGAGGACAGACGATGAGTATGGCGCTGGGACTGGAACCGGAGGAGATAGAAGGGCCGCGGTCGGATGGGATTCCTCATGCGGAGATCCCGAGTAGGCTTGCTAGAGCGATTTGTCTCGCGATCCTAGATGTGGATGGCGTGCTCACAGACGCAGGGGTTTACGTTGGCGAGACAGCCGATGGTAAACCAGTCGAGCTCAAGCGCTTCGATATTCAGGATGGAATCGGGATTCGCCTACTCAAAGAGTCGGGGGTCCGCGTGGCACTGGTTTCTGGGCGAATCTCTGCCGCGACTACTCTCAGGGCCCGGGAGCTTGGAATTGAAGATTGTTACCAGGATGCGGGCGCCAAGAAGCTGCCTCTAGTCCGGGGCCTCGTCCGCCGCCATGGACTAAAGTGGTCTCAGGTAGCGATGTTGGCCGACGACCTCGCCGATCTTCCGGTTTTTCGGAAAGTCGGTCTTCCCGTAGCTGTTGGGAATGCGGTGGAGGAGGTCAAGCGTGAGGCCGTCTGGATTAGCTGCCGGGGCGGAGGGCGTGGTGCAGTGAGGGAGTTCGCTCGGGCACTCTTGGGGGCTCGAGGGGAGTGGGACGGAGCTGTGGAGGCGTATTGTGCTGTTTGTGGAGATGAGTGAAGTGTCGGGAGCTGCGACGGGAGCGCGAGGGGAGTTGGATGGGTCGGAGCTTCTCTCCGAAGCTCGGCGGGTGCTCGAGGCGGAGGCGGGAGCGATAGCCGGACTCGTGCGGCGAATCGACCACCGGTTCTCTGAGGCAGTTGAGCTACTTTGGGCGGTGGAAGGACGCGCCATCGTCACTGGAGTGGGCAAGAGTGGTATCGTCGCAAGAAAGCTTGCGTCAACCCTGACCTCGACTGGGACGCCAGCAACCTTTCTCCATCCGGTCGATGGCCTGCACGGAGATCTCGGCATCGTGTCCCGCGGGGACCTCGGGATCTTCATTTCAAAGAGCGGGAATACGTCCGAACTCACCGGACTGATGGAGTACATGCTCCGATTGGGGCTGCCCACCATCGGTTTGACTGGAGATCCGGGTTCGCCCTTGGCGAAGAACGCGACGGTCACCCTGGATTGCCGGGTCGGTGAGGAGGCTTGTCCGATGGATCTTGCGCCCACTTCGTCGACCGCCGCCGCTATCGCCATGGGTGATGCGCTGGCGATCGTCCTACTGCAGCGAAAGGGGTTTCGACCTGAGGATTTCGCCAGATTTCATCCGGGGGGAGCACTCGGCCGACGTCTCACGCTGAGAGTAGCGGATCTAATGGTGACGGAGGACTACCCTGAGATCACTGAAAAGGCGCTCATGCGGGACTGCATAGGTCCCCTTGCCCACATGAGGGGAACCGTCCCGATTGTGGACTCCGAGCGGAGAGTAGTGGGGGTCGTGACGGCCGGAGATCTTACCCGTCTGATGAGTGGAAGGGACGACTTTCTCGATCTCCCGGTGAGTGAGGTCATGACGAAAGATCCAAAGAGGACCTTTGGCGATACTCTCGCGGGGGTCGTGGTCAGAGAGATGGAGGATCATGGGATCATGGCGCTTCCTGTCGTTGACGAAACCGGAGAACTAAAGGGGATGGTGCACCTGCATGATGTTCTCCGGGCGGATGTTGCATGAGATCGGGGAGAGGGATCAATCCAAGGAGAGTCCTCTGGCCCCTGGTGTTGGTAGGTATTTTCGGGTCCTGTCAGGAGAATGTGCCGTTTGCGACTCTACCCGAGCAAGCTTCATTCATGGGGGCGGATGCTGTCCTCACAGTGGGGGCCATGACAATCACTAATGAACAGGGCATCCGGACGGCTCAGCTTCAGTTTGATACTGCGTTTCAATGGCGTGACTCGACGCATCAATCGCTACGTGGGGTCGATCTGACGGTATTCAACGAAAATGGGTCTGAGAGAGCAAGAGTTACCTCGCTGCGCGGTAGGTTTGAGCCGCGTGAAGAAAGTTTAACCGCCTACGGGGATGTAGTTCTCATCATCCCGTTTCAGGATCGGCGGCTCGAAACCCAGGAGCTCCAATACGACCCGGACGCCGATGAGCTGAGGAGCGACTCCGCGGTTGTCATAACTGAAGGGGGTCGAAGCTACGAGGGCAGTTCGTTTACCTCTGACCTTGAATTCAGGAGTTTCGAGGTCCACGGAACGGCGGAGACGGGACGGTGATGAGATGACCTCTCGTCGAGTACGTGCTCGAACGACCTGCTTTACGGTGGTCTGGGGACTCCTTTGCCCGTGGACTAGCCTGGACGCCCAGGAGCTCGGGAACGATTGTGACCCCCGTAGCTTCCGAGTGATTAGCTCCCGGCAGATTGCCGTTGGCCAACGGGTGACATGGATTAGCCTGCCGGATGTAGTTTGTCCCGACGGGGTTCGGATCCAAGCCGACAGTGCAGTGATCTGGGAGGTAGCCGGGAGGACGGAGTTCATCGGTCGGTTTAGATATGAGGATCCTGAACGGGAACTTCAATCGACGAGCGCGGAATATTTCGACCGAGAAGGCCATCTCCTCACTCGCGGCCAGGTACAGATGAAGAGTCGAGATGGTGGGATCGAGGTGCGAGGGGACACTCTGAATCTGTACGAGGTCGGTGAAGGAAGGACGGATGATCGGCTTGACGTGACAGGATTGCCGGCGTTCGCCTCGATCCAGCCGAACGATGCCACTGAAGGCGTCGAAGAGAAAGGCCCTTACGAGGTGAGGGCGCTGCGACTGAGGTTCGAAGGGGAAGGCTTCCTCTTCGGGGATGGCGAGGTGGAGGTCGACCGGGATTCTCTACATGCGACCACGCGGTCCCTTTCATTCGATAGGAATCTTGGGAATCTGATTCTTAGAGGTGACGCACGGGTTGAGTCGGGGGGTGCCCAGTTCGAGGCAAGCACCATCTCTCTGATGCTTCCCGATGACGAGCTCACCTCAATGATCCTCCGAGAGCACGGGCGATTCATCGCTGATGAGTTGGATCTGTATGGTGAAGAAATCCAGATCGACTTTGCGGATGGGGAGATTCAGCATCTCTCAGCAATGAGTCGAATGGATGATGTAGTGGTCCCCCGAGACGCTTCTCAGCTTAGCCCAACGGGGGGCGTAGAGTCCACCACGACAGGCGAGCTGGCCGACGACGATTCTCCGCGGCCTCGGGCGTATACCGAAGGGTTTTTCCTCACGGCGGACTCCCTCGAGGTACAGGCTCCTGGAGGTGTTCTCCAGACTGTCTTCGCGTTCGGCAGAGCGAGTGCGCAATCACTCGAAAGGGAAAGCGACGTGGAGGCTGAAGATGGTGTGATCAATGGAGTTCGACCGTCCCCTTCCGACAGCACTCTGGTCAAGGTGGACAGTCTGGGCATCGACCGGGGGATTCTAACCCACGACTGGATCGAGGGAGATAATATCGTCGCCACTCTTTCACGCGTGTCGGATCTGACAGAGGGGGGCTTACCCGATGAGGTTGGGGAGAGGAGCGAATACGTGCTCGATCGAATTGTAGCATTGGGCAATGCCCGGACTCTGTATCGTTCGCCTCCTGACGATCAGGGTGTGGTCTCGGACAGGATGTCTCCATCGGATTGGGACCAATGGGCGATCAGCTACCTTTTGGCGGATCAAATCATTGTGAGTCTTATGGATGGCCGAGTGGAAGAGGTGCAGGCCGAGGGGAATGTCTCAGGGATCCAGCTGGAACCGAACGAGCTTCCCGCCCCGCCGGACGAGATGACTGACCCTGAGGCGAACCCGTGATGGGACATCCTCCTATGCCGAGTCCTGACGCCCTGAAGCGTAATGCGAATCGGGGTCTGAAAAGCGAGCCGAGCGCCATCACTCTTGTCGAGGGTGACAGCTTCCTGCGGGCTGACGGGCTGACCAAAATCTATCAGCATCGAAAGGTCGTGGACACAGTGGGACTGGATCTCGCCCAGGGTGAGATCGTGGGACTTTTGGGCCCGAACGGGGCGGGGAAGACCACGACCTTTTACATGATGGTGGGACTGATTCGTCCCAATGAAGGGAGGGTGTTTCTCGACGGAAAGGATCTGACCCGCGTTCCGATGTACAAGCGCGCGCGCATGGGTGTGGGGTACCTGGCCCAGGAGCCCTCTATCTTCAGGAAGCTCACGGTCGAAGATAATGTTCTTGCGATTCTCGAGACACGAGGCCTGCCGAAACGCCAAAGAGTAGCCCGGCTTGAGGAGCTTCTGAACGAACTTTCAATAGCCCATCTTCGCAAGAGCAAGGCTTACACCCTCTCGGGTGGGGAAAGGAGGCGTCTCGAGATTACTCGCGCGCTAGTTCAGGAGCCTAAGTTCATGCTCCTAGACGAGCCGTTTGCTGGAATCGATCCGATCGCAGTGAATGATATCCAGCAGATTGTTCACTCACTGAAGCACCGGAACATTGGTGTCATTATTTCCGACCATAACGTTGAGCAGACCCTCGACATCGTGGACCGTGCCTACATCATGTATGAGGGCCAGATAAGGGTTGCGGGGAGTGTCTCGGAGCTGGTCTGGAATGACGAGGTGGCAGACATCTATCTCGGTCCAACTCTCACGGAGAGGATGAGGGGCCGCTACCCACGGCCTAGGGACGCCCTGGTAACCGGCGTGGCACAGGACTGAGGCTCGTCGCATGAGTGGATTCGCAACTCGGCTCTTCCAGAGCGTAGAACTCCGGCAGGAGATGAAGATCAATCCTCGCCTGTATCAGGCGATGGAGTTGCTCCATATGCCGCTGCTGGATCTTCAGCAGCACCTTAAGCAAGAGATGGCGGAGAATCCCTTCCTCGAGCTCGCTGAGGCGGATATCGAGCGAGAGGTGTCCCTTGAAGAGGCAGCTGAGTCGGAAGAAAAGGAGAACTCGGACAGCGATGAGATGGATTGGGAAGATATTCTTCTCGATGGCTTTGATGTCGGGGGTCACAGGAGCCAGCGCGAAGAAATCGAGTACCGAGAGCCAACGCAGGTCGAATCGGCAGATCTTCGGGATTATCTCCTCGAGCAACTGCACCACCTATCGATTTCAGATCGTGAGATTAGGGTTGGAGAGGAGATCGTCGGGAACATCGATGACTCGGGGCTTCTTACCTGCACCCTCGAGGACGTGGTCGGGGGGGTGAACGATTGGCTCTCAGATGTCCGACAGATCGCCGAAAAGCGTGCGAAAGCGATCGAGGATAAAGAGGAGCGGGGAGAGGAGATCGCCGAGGTTGAGGGGCTCTTTCGAGACTACACGGATCTCGAGGCGGAGGCCATGTTGGAGGTCATACAGAGCCTTGATCCCCCGGGCGTGGGCGCGCGGGACCTCCAAGAGTGTATTCTCCTCCAACTCCGGACCCGCGGGGAGGAGGACTCAGTAGCTTATACCCTGGTGAGGGACCACTTCGAGGATTTTCTGAATCACAAGTGGAACGAGATCGCCCGGACCCTGGGGCTCACTGCGCGAGAAGTTCAGGATGGCGCTGATGAAGTGGCCAAGCTTGATCCGAAGCCCGGGCTAAGACATGGTCCCGATGAGGACACCTATATCCTCCCAGATCTCATCGTCGATAAGATCGATGGGGTATACCATGTGTTCCTGAATGACACGAGTTTGCCCAGGCTCAGACTCTCCCAAACCTACCGCGAGGTGGCGCGGGACAAGGGTAAGTTCAAGGGGGAGAACAAGGAGTTCATCGTCGCGAAACTCAACTCAGCCAACTGGATGATTCAGGCCATTGAGCAGCGTCGCAAGACCATGTTGAAGGTTATGAACTTCATCGTGGATCGTCAGCGTGACTTCTTCGAAAAGGGGGTGCAGTACCTTCGTCCCCTTACCCTTCGGGAGGTGGCTGACCACATCGATATGCACGAGTCGACGGTCTCTAGGGTCACGAATGACAAGTACGCTCAGACGCCCAGGGGTGTGTATCCCCTGAAGTTCTTCTTCTCCATCGGGCTCTCGACAGCGTCGGGAGAGAACATCTCAGCCCGGGGTGTCAGGGACAAGATTCGGACCCTCGTCAGTCAGGAAAACCCAAGGAAACCTCCGACCGATCAGAAGATTGTGGAGCTCCTTGATACGGATGGTGTCCAGATTGCACGGCGCACCGTTGCGAAGTACCGGGAACAGCTGGGAATCCTCCCGGCCCGGATGCGAAAGCGTGTCTAACGGGAGCCAGCGAGCTTCCGACCTTGTGGTCCCGGAACTGTACCGAAGGGACTTCGCCGTAGTGATCCCCGCGTACAACGAGTCACCTATGGTCGTGGACTTGCTGCGGGAACTCAGGGAGACCTTCGAGCGACATAATTTGGAGGGCGAGATTCTCCTCGTCGACGATGGTTCCTCGGACGGTACAGGAGAACTCGCGCGGCGTGAGGCAGCAGATTGGGCTGGGTTTCGGGTCTTGGAGCACCGGATAAACCTGGGCAAGACGGAGGCAATCCTGACCGCAGCCCGAGAGACCGACCGCTCAGTCTTGGTGATCTTCGATGCGGACCTTCAACACTCTCCAGAAGAGATCCCCCGATTCCTCTCGAAGCTTGCAGAGGGGTGGGATATCGTTTGCGGAAGGAAGGTTGGCGAATACGACAAGAAAGCTGTGTCATCGGTCTACAACAGGATATCGCGCCATATGTTCAAGGTGCCGGTGTCGGACATGAACTCGATGAAAGGTTTCCGGGCTTCTGTCCTGGAAGAGGTCCGGCTTCGCCACAACTGGCATCGATTCTTCGTCGTTCTGGCTCACGCGCGGGGGCACTCCGTGACTGACCTGGACATCATCCTATACCCACGTCGAGCCGGGCAATCGAAGTACTCGGGTGCATGGCGCGTGGTCGGGGGAATCGTGGATCTGCTCTCGGTCTGGTTCTTGACCATATTCTCAAGGAAACCACTCCTCCTCTTCGGCACCTTCGGTGTCGCTCTAGTATTGCTAGGATTAGCAGTGGGGGTCGTATCGATCTACATGCGATTTGTGCACGGTCTCGGATTTCGCCCGCTTTTGGACCTCGTGGTCCTACTAGAGACCGTCGGGTTCACGGTCTTCGGTTTCGGGTTGCTAGCTGAAATGGTCGCGGAACTCCGAGAGGAGGTAGAAGCTCTCGTGCGAAACGCACGGCGATGATGGAAGACGGGACCCTCGGACGAGTCCTGGCGGTTGTCGGGACACGGCCCGAGGCCATCAAGATGGCGCCGGTGTTAGATGCCCTGGAGGATCGGCGGGGCCGCGTAGAGACTCGGCTGGCCTTGACTGGACAGCACGACGAGTTAGTTGACGAGGCTCTGGCTACGTTCCGACTGGAACCTGATTGGGATCTCGGGATCATGAGAGAGGGGCAGTCGCTCACTGAGGTAGGAAAAGAGTGCCTTGGTGCTGTCAGCCAGATTCTCGAGGAGTGGCGACCTGATATCGTTCTCGTGCAGGGAGACACGGCTTCCGTCTTCTTCGGGACGCTGGCCGCTTACCTCCACCGGATCCCAGCGGGGCATGTTGAGGCGGGCCTCCGCACCGGTGATCTGCAAAGCCCCTTCCCGGAAGAGGGATTTCGTCGTCTCGCTGGGGTCCTTGTAGATCTACACTTTGCCCCGACTCCCCACGCACGAGAGAACCTGCTGAGAGAGGGGATTTCGGATGAGCGTATCTATGTAACGGGGAACACGATAGTCGATGCGCTCCAGACTGTTGCCGACCAGGAGAGGGATCCCGAGTCCCCGATTCTGCGAAGGCTCGTGGGCCCGGATGGGCCGCCGTTCATTCTTCTTACCGCTCACCGTCGTGAGTCGTTTGGTCGTCCGCTCGAGAGAGTCTTCAACGCGGTTCTGGAACTCGTGCGCCAGGAGGAGAAAGTCGAGATAGTCTATCCAGTACACCCCAATCCTGAGGTCATGGACCCTGCTCGGCAGATTCTCGGTGATCACCCCAGGATCCATCTTCTTTCCCCTCTGCCGTACCCGGATTTGGTTGCCGCTCTGGCTGCTGCGACCTGCGTGCTTACGGATTCCGGTGGGATCCAGGAGGAGGCACCAACCTTTGGGACGCCCGTTCTTGTGCTTCGAGAGATGAGCGAACGGCCCGAGGGGATCAAGGCCGGCATCGCACGGCTGGTCGGCACAGATCCTGACCGGATTGTTGAGGGAGCCCGCGCGCTCATCGGAAGTGCGCCAGAGCGGCGGCGAGGGCGCTCTGCGAATCCCTACGGAGACGGACAAGCGGGCCAGAGGATTGCGGCTCTAGTTGAGGGGTTTCTGAGAGCCGGGTCTCAGGCGATGAAAGTATGAAGATCCTCTTACATTGCATCTACTATCCGCCTGAGGTTGGGGGGCTCGAAAGCCACGTCTCCGGGCTGGCTGCGGGGTTGGTGAGACGAGGGTTGGAGGTCAGAGTGGTAACGTCGAGATCTCTGCCCGGCCTACCTTGGGAGGAGGAAATCGAGGGTGTCCGAGTGAAGCGAACATGGTTGCCCTCGCGCTCCGCACTGGGTTGGGCAGCCCACGCGCTGAGTTCTCTGCCGGCGACCCGAAGCTGGGGGAAATGGGCGGATCTCATCCATGCCCAGTCATTCGCTTCGGTTCTCCCGGCCGGGTGGGTGGCGAGAATGGCCGGTCGGCCCTGGATCGCATCCTTTCACACATCCCATTTCCTAGCACGAGCGCGGAGCCAAATATGGTCTCCTATACTCGGGCACCTGGTCCGCTCGCCTAATCATGCCCTCGCCGCTTCCAAAGAGATTGCAGAGGTAGCAACGAGATTAGCGAAGGGAAGGTATGTGGAAGCCGTCACGAACGGAGTCGACACCGATCGATTTCGGCGTCGGGAGTGGCAAAGTTCGGCGCGGGGTACTTCGCGGACGATCCTCGTTCCCAGAAGACTCTTCCCGAAGAACGGGGTGGAGTTTCTC